>NZ_PSYC01000016.1:0-45737 GCF_002931515.1 Pseudoclavibacter sp. RFBG4
CCGCCCCGCCCCGCCCCTTCCAAGGCTCTCGGGATGGAAACGTCCCTCTTTTGTGGGAAGTTCTCCAGCACAAAGTGACTTCTCCAGCCCGAGAGGGCGCGTTTCAGCGCGCACGCCGCATCGCTGCACGCACCTGCGCGAAGAACTCCGCAGGGTTCGGGGTCAGCTGCTTCCTCGTCACGCGGATCACAAGCCAGCCGGCGTGCTGGATGCGGTTGATGCGCGCGAGATCCTTCATAGCCTGCTCCTTCGTCCAGTGATGCTCGCCGTCGTACTCGATAGCGACCTTGAATTCCGGATAGGCGAGGTCCACGCGTCCAAGGAAGCGTCCCCTCTGGAAGACCTCGTAGGCAACTTCAGGCTCGGGAAGCCCGGCGTCGACGAGAGCCAGACGCGTCAAGGTCTCCATCGGCGACTCCACTCCCGCGCGGATCCGCCCGAGAGCCAGGCGAAGTCGCGATGCTCCGACTGTCCGGCCCCAGACCTGGTTGATGTCGACCAGCTTGTCAAGAGCGGCGAGCGGGGGTGCGCCGCTGTGCTCGTCACCAGTGATGCTCGGCTCGGACGGTCGCCGCAGAGAGGGGTAGTTCCGCGAGGTAGAGATGGCGGCATCGCCGACGACAACCAGCTCCTGCACGGAGAGGACGCGTGACAGAAGCGCCCACGTCAGCGCAGGAGCCGACAGGGGTGCGCCCTGGTGGACGACTCGCTCCCACTTCTCCGGGGAGATGCGTCTCGAGGCGAGCCGGTTGCCCTTGGGTGCATTTCGACCTGTCGGCACCACGACATGCACCGTCATCGCGTTCCGGAGACGACCCGGGAGCGGGAAGCCCCAGAACAGGCCTGCTGTGACGTCTCCGAATGCCTGCCACTCGCGCATCCGCGGCAGGTAGGCCCTGGCGAGTTCCTCGGGCGTGGCCGGCTCCGCGGTGGCTCGGATTCCGTGGTGCGGTCGCGCGAAGCTCGAACCGAAGACCTCTCGGCGGCTGAGCCCGGAACGGAGCCCCGCGCCGGTAGTGAACGCCTGCCCTTGCCCGGGCGGTACGGGCGCTGATGCTGCTGTCATGAGGCCCACGGTAGAGATTCCGCGATCCCGGACGGGAAGTTATGCACAGCGCGGGTGGGCGACGACTCCCAAAACAGCCGATGGCTGGCTCGAATTCCGGATACTCGGGCTGGCAAACTCACTTGGTTCGGCGAATGTTCCCGCAACGAAGTGATGTTTCCAGCCCGAGAGGTTGAGGCGGGCAGGGGGAGGGGATCGGCTGGCCCGAGAGGCTGGGGTGGACAGGGGGGATAGGCCATCCCGAGGCGGTGGGGAGGCGGAGGCCCCAGGTGGAGGCGTGGACGTGGAGGCTCGGGGCGCGGCTGATCAGAGGCCGCGAGGCGCGAAGATCCCAAGCCAGAGGAAGAGCAGGCCCGCGAGGACGAGGAGGATCGCGAGTGTTCGCCGGTAGTCCCAGTCGGCTGCTCTGGAGTAGAACCCGACGACGCGGGCGGCGAGCGAGGGGATCTTCGTCCACACCCAGGCGAGGGTGAGGAAGGGCGCTGCCAGGGCGAGCAGGAACACCGCGTAGGCGACGACGCGCAGCGGGTCATCTGCGGTGAGTCCGTGGAGGAGGCGCCCCGTGAGGTACATGATCGGGAGAGTCGTGAAACCCACGCAGGCCCCCAGGCCGAGCAGGAAGTAGCCGGCGGCGGATGCGCGTGGCTTCGACCCTGTCTTCGGCTTCCTCGGGAAGTCGCGGGCGCGCGCTCGCCAGATGAGGACGGCGGTCGCGGAGACCAGGAAGATGGTGCCGACGATGAGGTCGAGCGTCCTGTTCAGGAGTGCCGTGTCGAGGCTGCCGCGGAGCGTCGTGACGAGCGTGGTCGGGTCGAAGCTGCGGAAGACGAGCAGCAGGACCGTGGCGCCGAGGGCCAGTCCCAGGAGCATCCACCCCAGCCGCTTGCCGACGTCGATGTTGCGAGCGAGCAGGTCTCCGGTCGCTGCGTACAGTGCGGGGTTGAGTCCCATGGCGAGGCCGAACCCGCACAGGGTGAGGAGCGAGGCGCCCCACTGCAGAACCACGTCCAACGTCAATCCATGTCCCGCGCCGAACGCGTCGTTCTGCCGTGCCGAGAGGCTAGAGGTCAGCGTGGAAGTTCCAGACCTGGTCGGCGGCAATCTCCCACGAGAACATCCCGCCGCGGTCCTTGCCGGCGAGGCGGAGCCGACGTTCGAGGTCGCTGTCGCCGAGCACTCCCGCGATGGCGCCGGCGAGGCGCTCGGGGTAGCCGCTGTCGGCGAGTCCGTGGCCGCGCTCGACGACGAGGGTGGCGTCGAGGCCGACCTCGACGAGGGCTGGGTCGTCGGAGGTGATGACGGGGGTGCCGAACTTGAAGGCCTCGATGATGGGCAGGCCGAAACCGGCGCTGAGGCTGGGCACGACCAGGGCGCTGGCCCGCTGGAGGGCGACGGCCAGCTGCTCGTCGGTGACGACGCCGACGGACACGACGCGGTCGCGTGCGACGCCGGAGTCGCTGATGAGCCCCTCGAGCGTGACCTCTCCGCGCTCTGTCGGACCGACGACGACGAGCGTGACGCCGGCGAGGTCCTTGTCGTCGAGGGCCTTGACGAGCTGGGCGAGGCCGTGGCGCTTGTGCAGTGATGCGAGCGTCAGCACGTACTCGTCGGGCAGGCCGAGCGTGTCGGCGATCGCGTCCCCTGCTCCCTCGGACTCGGGGAGGCGGATGCTGGAGGCGGCGGCCGGGCTCATGACGCGCACGCGGTCACCGAAGTCGAAGCGCTCGATGATCTGGTCGGCGACGGCGTTCGTCGGCACGACGATGCCGCTCGCGTAGCGGAACGCGCGACGCAGGAGCGCCTTGTGGTGCTTCACGGTGTGCGAGCCGATGAGCTCCGGATGGGTGAACGCGGTCATGTCGTGCCAGGTGACGACCGTCTGGTCGATGCCCTGGCTGAGCGAGATGTCGCGCATGGGCGCGAGGGGCGTGAAGCTGTGGATGAACCCGCCACCGACCGCGTTCGTCAGGAGCCCGCGTGACCAGGACGACTCGAGGCGCTCCGGGCGCAGGGGAGCCTGGACGACGCTCGTCAGGCCGGGGACGCGCTCCTCGAGGAGCGCAACCTCGTCGCGGGTGCGCCGGGGGATGATCGCCTCGACGTCGCAGCCGCGGGGCGCGCGCGTGATGAGCTGTCGGCCGAGCTCCTGGCTGTAGCGGCGGGTGCCGCCCGGAAGCTCGTCGGCGGCATGGTCGAGGAGAACACGAAGGGTAACCATCAGGCTCTGAGGACTCCTTGCGCGGCGGCGTCTTCGAGGGCATCGAGCCAGGGCCGCATGGGTGGAACTGCCGCGTTCGCCCAGGCGTCATGGCCGAGGACGGAGTAGGCGGGGCGAGGGGCGGGGCGGACGAAGGCGCTGCTGTCCGTCTCCTTGACGTTCTCTGGGGCGAAACCCGCGAGGCGGAAGATCTGCTTCGCGAAGTCGTACCAGGACGTGACGCCGGCGTTCGTCCCGTGGTAGATGCCGGCGGGCGCGCCCGCGTCGATGAGCGCGACGATCTGCGCTGCGAGGTCGGCGGAGTACGTGGGCTGTCCGAGCTGGTCGGAGACGACGGAGACCTCGGGCTTGGTCGCTGCGAGACGGGCCATCGTCTTCGCGAAGTTCGGGCCGTCTGCTCCGTAGAGCCAGGCCGTGCGAACGATGTAGGACGCGTCTGGCAGCGTGTCGCGGACGGCCCTCTCGCCGGCGGCCTTCGTGCGACCGTAGGCGGAGATCGGGTCGTGGGCGGCGCCTTCTTCATACGGGGTGGTGGCGTCGCCGCGGAAGACGTAGTCGGTGGAGACGTGCACGAGCCGCGCACCGTGCTTCGCGGCGGCGGCCGCGAGGACGCCGGGGCCCGTTGCGTTGACCGCGAAGGCGGTCTCCTCGTCGGTCTCCGCGCCGTCCACGTTCGTGTACGCGGCGGCGTTGATGACGACGTCATGCCCCGCCACAGCGGCCTCGACCGCTGCGGGGTCGGTGATGTCGAGCGCGGCGCGATCCAGAGCCGTGACCTCGCGGCCCGCGAGGGCGCGCTGCAGGTCACGGCCGAGCATCCCGGATGCACCCGTGATCAGGAACCGCGCGGCGACCGCAGGTGCGGCCGCCGCGGCGGGGACAGACGTCGAATCGGTCACAGGGCGGCGCGTTCCTTCAGCGGCTCCCACCAGGTGCGGTTGTCGCGGTACCACTGCACCACGTCAGCCAGGCCCTGCTCGAACGGAACCTTGGGCTCGTACCCCAGCTCGCGCTGGATCTTGGAGATGTCGACGGAGTAGCGGAGGTCGTGGCCGAGGCGGTCCTGGACGCGGTCGACGTAGGACCAGTCCTTGCCGGTCGCGTCGAGGAGGAGCTGCGTGAGCTCCTTGTTCGTGAGCTCGGTGCCGCCGCCGATGTTGTAGATCTCGCCGGCCTTGCCGCCGACGAGCACCATCGCGATGCCGCGGCAGTGGTCGTCCACGTGCAGCCAGTCGCGGATGTTGTTGCCCTCGCCGTAGAGGGGAACGTGCTTGTCGTCGATGAGGTTCGTGACGAAGAGCGGGATGACCTTCTCGGGGAAGTGATACGGGCCGTAGTTGTTCGAGCAGCGCGTGATCGACACGTTCAGGCCGTGCGTGCGGTGGTACGAACGCGCGATGAGGTCGGAGGATGCCTTCGACGCCGAGTAGGGCGAGTTGGGCTCGAGTGGGAACGTCTCGCTCCAGCTTCCCTCTTCGATCGAGCCGTAGACCTCGTCGGTGGAGACGTGCACGAAGCGGGGCAGCTCGTGGCGCAGTGCCGCGTCGAGCAGCTTCTGCGTGCCAACGACGTTGGTCTCGATGAACACGGAGGCGTCGCGCACGGAACGGTCGACGTGCGACTCGGCGGCGAAGTGGACGACCGCGTCCACCTTCGGGATCCACTCGTCGAGCACGACGTCGTCGGTGATGTCGCCCTCGACGAACGTGAACCGCTCGGAGTCGGAGACGGGTGCGAGATTCTCGAGGTTGCCGGAGTAGGTCAGCTTGTCCAGCACGACGACCTCGACACCCTCCAGACCCTCGTACTGGTCCTGGAGCGCGCGGCGCACGAAGTTCGAGCCGATGAAGCCGGCCCCGCCGGTCACGAGAAGTTTCATACCTGTCCTGTTCAATCGTCGGCCGGGCTGTGCCGATGGAAATTTGCCGATGGTTGTGCGGTTCGAGTGGCGCGGTGTGACCCGCGCGCAGTCGGAGCTACTCTAGCGCGGCCCTTCGTCGAGCTACCACAGTCCCGTCGCGATGAGGGTGGCGAGGGCCGCGCGGTCGCGTGGTCGGCGTCGCAGCTGCCGCCAGCGTCGCACGAGGCGGAGCGCGTCGCGGTAGGTGAACTCGGCGAGGATCTCGTGCAGCCACTGCAGTCTCGGCAGCTCGTCCGGGGAGGCGACGTGGATGCACGCCTCGACGGTCAGCTGCACCTGCCCGCGATGCCAGCGGTTCGAGGTGAGCCTGAGGCGCTTCCACGCCTGCGAGAGGCCGGTGTTGGCGCCGACGGCGTTGGCGACGTGCTGGCGGTAGTCGACGGTCGACTCGCCGTCGATGATCCACCGGAGCCCTGCCGATCGCGCGAGCGCGTAGATGAGCCAGTCGTGGGCGAAGGCCTCGCGCGCGGGGGAGTCGGCGTTGTCGAGCTGGTCTGCGACGAGCCGCGCGAATCGCTGGGTGAGGAGGAACGTGGATCCGGGGCCAGGCGTCTCGAAGAGGTGGTCGGCGAGGCGCTGAGGGTAGTCCTTCTTGATGAGGATGCGCGCGCCGTCCTCGGTGAACGCGGTGACGTTGGAGGAGATGCCGTCGGCGCGAGCTTCGGTGAGGAGCCGGATGTGACGTTCGAGCTTGGCGGGCATCCACACGTCGTCCTGGTCCGCGAAGCCGACGTAGTCGAACTCCTCGATGGGGATCGTGGTGAGCAGGCGGAAGAAGTTGGGTGCGGGTGCGCCGAAGGTCTCCGGGGAGAGGATCGTGATGCGCGCATCGGCGGCGGCGCGCTCGGCGAGGAGCTCGAGGGTGCCGTCGGTTGATCCGTCGTCGGACACGTACACGTGGAGGTCGGCGCCTGCCTGGTCGAGGATCGAGTCGAGCTGCTCGTCGAGGTAGGTCTTCCCCATGTGCGTCGCGAGGAGGACGGCGACGCGCGGCAGCGGGCGCGGCTCGGCGTTGGTGTGCATCCCGTCATTCCTCTTTCTTTGTGCGGTTCCTTGCGTGGCGGTCCGCCAGCGTCCAAGTATGGCCGAGTGTCTCGGCGAGCATTCGCAATCCGTGCCGCACTAGACTCCTCGGCATGGAGATTCGCGAACTCAGCATCCCAGACAGTTACGAGATCACGCCGAAGCAGTTCGGCGACGACCGTGGCGTGTTCCTGGAGTGGTACCGCTTCGACAAGCTCGCAGAAGCTGTCGGACACTCGATCGACCTCAAGCAGGCGAACACCTCGGTGTCGACGCGGGGCGTGGTCCGTGGCATCCACTTCGCGGACATTCCGCCGAGCCAGTCGAAGTACGTGACGTGCACGCGCGGAGCTGTGCTCGACTTCGTCATCGACATCCGCACGGGCTCGCCGAAGTTCGGCGAGTGGGACTCGGTCCGTCTCGACGACGTCGACCGCAAGGCCATCTACCTGTCCGAGGGGCTCGGTCACGCGTTCGTGGCGCTGACGGATGACGCGACGGTCAGCTACCTCGTCACCGACACCTACCACGCGGAGCGCGAGCACGGCATCAACCCGCTCGACAAGGACGTCGACCTGCGCTTCCCCGAGGAGGCCGGCGAGCTGCTGCTCTCCCCGAAGGACACGGATGCCCCCTCGCTTGCGGAGGCGGCCGCATCTGGTCTCCTTCCCAGCTGGGAAGAGGCTCGTGCCTACTACGCGGAGCTCAGCGCGAAGGCGGGTGCGTAGCCATGAAGGGAATCATCCTGGCCGGCGGCTCCGGCACGCGTCTGTGGCCGATCACCAAGGGCATCTCGAAGCAGCTCATGCCCATCTACGACAAGCCGATGATCTACTACCCGCTGTCGACGCTCATGATGGCGGACATCCGCGAGGTGCTGATCATCACGACGCCCGAGTACAACGAGCAGTTCCGCGCCCTGCTGGGTGACGGCTCGCAGCTCGGGATGCGCATCGAGTACGCCGTGCAGCCGTCGCCGGATGGGCTCGCGCAGGCGTTCATCATCGGCGAGGAGTTCATCGGCGACGACTCGGTCGCGCTGGTGCTCGGCGACAACATCTTCCACGGCTCGGGGCTCGGCTCGTCGCTGCGCGGCAACAACGTGCTCGATGGCGGCCTGATCTTCGCCTATCACGTGTCGAACCCGGTCGCGTATGGCGTCGTCGAGTTCGATGAGCACAACAGGGCCGTGTCGATCGAGGAGAAGCCGGAGGTGCCGAAGTCGAACTACGCGGTGCCCGGCCTCTACTTCTACGACAACGACGTGGTCGGGATCGCGAAGAGCGTGGAGCCTTCCGCGCGCGGCGAGCTCGAGATCTCGAGCGTCAACTCGGCGTACCTGGATGCGGGCAAGCTGCAGGTGCAGGTGCTCGACCGTGGCACGGCGTGGCTGGACACCGGCACGTTCGAGTCGATGATGCAGGCGAGCGAGTACGTTCGCGTGATCGAGGACCGTCAGGGCTTCAAGATCGGCTGCATCGAGGAGATCGCGTGGCGCGCCGGGTGGATCGACGACGCGCAGTTCGCGGAGCTCGCGAAGCCGCTGCAGAAGAGCGGATACGGACGCTACATGCAGGGACTCCTCGCGTAGCGAGCCCCTGCTTGGCAGCGAAGGCCGTGGCCCCCTCGGGGGTCACGGCCTTCGTCGTCCGTGCGGCGCTCAGCGTCAGCGCTCTTGGCCGGTCAGCGCTCGTCGCGTTCCCGCAGCGATTGGAAGAGGTCGCGGGCGATGTCGTAGCTCCCGCGCGAGTAGTTCGCGTAGCGGCCGCGCAGGGTCCACCTGAGAATTCGGGGGAGGCGACGGATGCGCGAAGCCGGCAGCTCGAGCCGCTGCCGTTCGTGGGCGACCTTGCGCCGGACGTGCGCTTCCTGCTCGGGGGTGCCGCCGAGCTCGCTGACGCGACGCAGCAGCGCCACGGCGCGGCGGTAGCGGCGCAGCTGGTCGGCGGAGCCGTCCTTGGTCGCCTGCGCGATCTTCACCCGCAGGGTGGGTGCGGTCTGGCCGATCTGGTTGCCGGTGTGCTGGCGGTAGTCGATGAGGGGTTCGCGCACGACGCGGAGTCCGTTCACGAGCGCCGCCGTCGTGGCGAGCCACTCGTCGTGGATCCACGGCTCCGGCGCGTTGCCGGCCCGGAAGACGAGGGACGCCCGCAGCATCATGGTGGCGCCGGTCACGAAGTTGCGGGCTGTGAGCGCCTCGAGCTGCCGCCCGTTCTCGTAGTCGCGCCATTCGGTGTCGGTGATCTCCAGCGACTCGAGGAGGGTGCCGCCGATGGGCTCGCCGTCCTCGTCGACGAGGAGCGCGTCGGAGTGCGCGAGCAGGGCCTGGTCGTCGCCGACGAGGGCGGCGAGGAGGCGCTCGACCTTCTTGGGGTGCCACACGTCGTCCTGGTCGCTGGTGGCGAGGTACTCGGTGCGGGCCTCGCCGAGTGCGAAGGCGAAGTTCGCGCTCACCCGGAGCGGCTCGTCGCGGGTGTAGATGCGGAACGCGCGGTCGGACGCTTCCAGCACGCGGCGCGCGAGCTCGACCGTTCCGTCGCTCGAGGCGTCGTCGGAGACGATGACCTCGGTGATGGGGTGGCTCTGCGAGAGGATGCTCTGCAGCTGCTGCTCGAGGAACTGCTCGCCGTTGTGCGTGCAGACGACCGCGGTGACGGGGGCGTCTCCGAGTCGCTGCTCGCGGGCATCCTCCTGGCGGCGTTCGGCGACGAGTCGCGAAGCTGGCATCTGCTCTCCTCTGTCTCGGTGCGCGGTGGTGCTAGCTTGGCACGAGTCTGCACGCGCTCAGGGGAGGAGTCGGCCGCAGCGGCCGCCCGTGACTATGAATCGACTTGTCATCTACCTGCTCTTCGACCGGGCCGGCCTCGCCGATGCCGGTGTGCTCCGGGCTCTGCAGGGCTTGCGGGGGCACGCCAGCGAGCTCTTCGTCGTCGTGAACGGCTCGGTGACCGATGCTTCGCGCGAGTCGCTCGCGTCCGTCGCCGACAGGGTCTTCGAGCGGCCGAACGAGGGCTTCGATGTGGGTGGCTATCGCGCGGCGCTCGAGGAGATCGGTCCGGAGCGCCTCGCGGCCTTCGACGAGGTCGTGCTCGCGAACTACACCTTCTTCGGTCCCGTCGGCGACTTCGCCGAGACGTTCGCGTGGGCGGATGCCGCGGGGCACGACGTGTGGGGCGTGACGGAGCACGGCGAGCTCACCCCTGACCCGTACACGCGACGCGGCACCCTGCCGTCGCACCTGCAATCGCATTGGATCGCCGTGCGGCGAGACGTCGTGGTGAGCGACGCGTGGGCCGAGTACTGGGCGTCCATGCCCGAGATCCGCTCGTACGACGACTCGGTTCGCCACCACGAGGCGCGCTTCTCCCCGTTCTTCGCGGAGCGTGGCTTCTCGGTCGGCGCGCAGTTCCCTGCGGGCAACTTCCGGGTGGACGGGGCGCCCGTCGCCAACGCCAGCCTCGAGACCCCGCTGCTGCTGCTCGAGGCGGGGGCGCCCCTCGTGAAGCGCCGCGTGTTCTTCCACGACCCCGTCGAGCTCGACCACCGCGGGGTCTCGGCTCGGGACGTCGCTCTCGATCTCGAGCGACGGGGCTTCCCCGTCGACGTGCTCGTCGAGGGAACGGCACGGTTCGCGCCGAGTCGCGTGCTCGCTGGCGGCGTCGGGGCTGGCCCTCGGGTGCTGCGGCGCGCATCCACTGCGCTCACGCACGAGTGGCTTCGAGACGCGGCGAGCGGCGACGAGTCGGCGACGATCTCGGGTCTGCACGTGCGCATCGTCCGCGGTGACTTCTGGCGCAGGCTGGCCGGCGGCGACGAGCGGCTGCTGGCAGCTGACCTGCTGCTGGTCGAGTCGGCTGCCGCAGACTCGCTGGGCTCGGCTCCGGCAAGCGCGTCGATGCTGGCGCGCCAGCGGGGCAGGAGGGTCATCTTCGAGCGAGCGGAACCGCTCGCGTGGGAGTTCGCCGACCATGGCCGCCTCGGCATGGTGGTGCCGGTGACGCCGCCCATCGGGACCGGACTGCTCGGTGACGGCTGGCGCGGCGCGCGCACCAGGGCCGCTCTGCTCTCCGCGACGCTCGGTGCGGATGCGCCGCTCGATGCGAACGCGCCGATCGCTCCGTACGCGGGGTTCGCGGCGTACCGGGTGGATGCGCTCCGACCACTCGCGGGAGCCCTCGGCTCGCTCGGCTACGCGCCGCTCGAGTCGCGCTTCCCGGAGGGGGAGCTCGCGACGCTCCTCGACCTGATCGCGAGCCGGCTCGTGTTCGACGCCGGGTTCGCCGTCTCCGAGGCGGAGACCGCAGACGGCCTCGCGAGCGACTACGCACTGCTCGCCGCGAAGTACGAGGATCTCGTCGCCGAGTTCGGCTCGGATGTGCGGGCACCGCACCGTCTCGCGCGCGCTCGCCGGCCCGGCGGCAGCGGCTTCGCGCGGGTCGCCGCGGCCGTGCTCCGTCGTGCGCCCGCGCTCGAGGAGCCGCTCCGGCGCCTCGCCGCGGACGCCAAGGGCCTGGTGTCGCGCCTCCGCTGACCGCCCTTCGCGGCGCGGCATCAGGAGGCCCCGACCTCCGCCGGGGTAGCGTGTCTGCGACTGGAGGTGGCAGATGAGCAACGGCGAGACGCCGCTCGGCGGACAGTACGACCCCGACGAGCTCGAAGAGCTGGAGAGCCAGGCCGAGCGCCGTGGCACTGGGCGAGGGCTGATCATCGGCCTCCTCATCGCGGCGGCCGTGGCGATCGCCGCGATCGTGTTCGTGCTCATGAACCCGCTCGGGCAGCAGGCGCCGCCTGACAACACGGTGCCAGCTACCTCCATGCCCCAGTCGACTGAGGTCGCAGTCCCCGAGACGCTCATCGTGACGGCGACGCCGGTCCCGACGGTCACGGTGACCGAGACCACGACGGCGGAGCCCAGCCAGCCGGCAGAGGGATCTGCCGTGCAGGTCTCGCTCGGCCGCGCCTACTGGGTGCCGGACCAGAGCGTCATCTCCGCGGCGGCCCTCGTGTCGACGACCGAGCCGGGCGGCACCTGCACGCTGATCCTGAAGAACGGGCCGGAGACGTTCGTCGCGACGGCGACGGCGACTGCACCGACCTCGGCGGACACCCAGGCCTCCAGCTGCATCGTCAACCTGCGCGACCCGGCGATCAAAGCCGGTGACTGGGAAGCCGTCATGCAGTACGAGGGGCCAGCGGGCAGCGGCGTCAGCGAGCCGATGACGGTCACCGTCACCTGATCTGAACCCCGGATTTCCGGCGTGACGGCCCGAAATGCGATTCTGCTCCCTGTGTAGGATGGAGCGCCGCCTGCTTGCGGGCGCTCGACTCCACGACCAAGGAAGCTATGCCGCTGACGCTCGACAAGGCCTTCGATCCACGGGCCAACAGCATCGGGTTCCTCCGATGGCTCCTCGCCTTCGCGGTCATCTTCGCGCACGCAGGGCCCCTCGCTGGCTTCTACGGCGGACATGACCTCGGCACGCAGATCTCCAGCGAGCAGTCCATCGGCGGCGTCGCCGTCGCAGGCTTCTTCTTCTTCTCCGGCTACCTCATCACGCAGAGCCGTCGCGGCAAGTCGACGATCTTCCGCTTCTTCTGGCGGCGGGCCCTCCGTATCTTCCCTGCCTTCTGGCTCGCGCTGCTCACGACGGCGTTCATCCTCGCGCCGATCGCCTGGCACCAGGAGACAGGCTCGATGGCGGGCTTCTGGGATGCCGACACCGAGTCGCCGTTCACGTACTTCCTGAACAACATGTGGCTCGAGCTCGGCCAGCGCAACATCGCGGGCATGGGCAGCTCGCTCCCGTTCGCGAGCATCGGCGGCTTCGACTGGAACGGCTCGGCCTGGACCCTGTTCTACGAGTTCCGCGCGTACATCCTCGTGGGCATCCTCGGCCTCTTCGGAGTGTTCTCGAACCGCATCGTCGGCGCGATCATCGCCTTCGGCATCATCGGCGTCAACTTCCTGACCTGGAGCGGCTGGGTCGAGATGACCTCGCTCAGCCCGCTGCTCACCAATCCCTTCTACCCGATGTTCTTCGCCCCCTTCGCGTTCGGCATGCTGTTCGCCCTGTTCGGGGACAAGATCCCGATCGACGACCGCCTCGCGGTCCTCGCGCTCGGCGTCGCCGGCTTCGCCTACGCGTTCGGGGGCTGGAACATGTGGGGCCAGTACGGCCTCATGTACTTCCTCATGTGGTTCGCGATCCGCACCCCGCGCCTCAACCGCTGGGAGAAGCACGGCGACCTCTCCTACGGCATCTACATCTTCGCCTGGCCGCTCATGCAGTTCGGGGCGTACTTCGGGCTGCAGAACGCCGGCTGGTTCGTGTACCACCTGGTCATCGCCGTCGCCGCGCACATCTGCGCTTACGCCTCCTGGCACCTGATCGAGAGCCCGGCGATGAGCCTCAAGAACTGGACGCCCAAGTGGCTCGCCTGGCTCCTCGCGAGAGGCGCGCCCTACGTCGATGCCGTCAAGGGCAGGATCGTCAACCCGGCCTACTCGTCGTCGAACTTCGCGACGCGAATCCGCGATGGACATGTGGAGGCACGCCGATGACCGCGGTTGGACCAAGCGGGCTTCGTCCCGACAGCGGCTTCGAGGAACCGAAGTCCGAGGGCGGCCGCCTGACCTGGGCGCAGCGCTGGCACCGCGTTCGGCTCATCCCGCTCATCCTCCTCATCGTCGCCGCCATCGTCGCGACGCTCGCCGGCTACCAGACCCGTCAGGCCATCGCCCAGGAGCAGTTCGAGCCCCCGGAGGTGGCCCCGGCGTCGGAGGAGCCGAGGCTTCCCACCGCTCAGTGCCAGCCAGGGCTCGTCGACACGGTGGCCGAGTCCCCGTGGACCGGTGACGAACGCGACGCCAGCGAGGTCGTCTGGAACGAGCAGATCAGGTCGAACCCGGACGCGCAGCTCTATGTGCCCGGCCAGGACGGCTGGGTCTTCTGGGGTGACACCCAGGCGAACAACTTCTCGCAGTCGCTCGGCCGCAGCTTCCTGAGCGAGGAGGAGAGCGAGGAGTGGGGCGACTACTTCCGCACCATCGACGAAGGCCTCAGCGCGCAGGGCATCGACTTCGTGATCCAGATCGTGCCAGCGGACTGGTCGGTGTATCCGGAGCACCTGCCCGAGTGGGCTCAGGAGCTGCGCGGCCCAACCGCCTTCGACTACCTGCTGGATGCGCACCCGGACCTGCCGATCGTCGACGCCCGACAGGACCTGCGTGACGCCGCCGCGAACGGCGCGGTCTACGCGCCGGGCAACAGCCACTGGTCGCCGTACGGCGCGGCCATCGGATGGGAGCGGCTCGCGAGCTGCCTCGGCGCGGTCGACGACAAGTACCAGGCGCTCGCCCCGCTGCAGTTCTCCAGCGTGGGGGACATGCCGGTCATCAGCGAGTTCGCCGCATATGGCTTCCCGACCACGGACACGGGTTGGGGTACCCCGGTCCTCGACCAGGCGCCGCCGAAGATGCAGGCGACCATCAACGACGGGTCGGTGCTGGATGCGGATGCCGCCAAGGGGCTCGACATGCTCCAGCTGCCCGCTACGACGGTCACGGACGGCGCGCAGAGCGACCTCCGTGCCTTCATCGTGCGCGACAGCCAGGGCAACAGTGCGGGTCCGACGTGGCAGACGGGCTTCGCCGAGACGAAGCAGCTGACGAGCAACCTCGGGAGCGCCACGGAGCAGATGCCGGATGTGCTCGCCGAGGCTGCCGACTACAAGCCCGACGTCGTGATCTTCGAGATGACGGAGCGCTACCTCAACTGGATCCCGGTTCCTCCGGCCGAGTGAGTCTCCCCGTCGCCGGACGCACCCGTTCGCTAGCCTTGGGGCGATCCCTAAGGAGCAACGCCATGACGACCTGTCTGATCACCGGGGGAGCCGGGTTCATCGGATCCGCTCTCTCTCATCGCCTGCCTGAGCACTTCGATCGGGTGGTCGCCTTCGACAACCTGCACCCGCAGATCCACCCCGTTGAGGAACGACCTCGCGAGCTGGACGAACGCGTCGAGTTCGTGAAGGGCGACGTCACCTCTGCCGCCGACTGGGACTCGCTTCTCGCCGATGTCACCCCGGATGTGGTCATGCACCTGGCCGCCGAGACCGGCACCGGTCAGTCGCTGCTGGAGGCGACGCGGCACGCGCGGGTGAACGTCGTCGGCACGACGGAGATGCTGGATGCCTTCGTGCGCGCCGACAAGCTCCCGAAAAAGATCGTTCTCACCTCGAGCCGTGCGGTCTACGGCGAGGGGGCCTGGGTTGATGCCCAGGGGGCCGTGAGCTACCCGGGTCAGCGTTCCGCGGCGATGCTCGAGCGTGGCGAGTGGGACTTCCCGGGGCTCTCCGCCCTGCCGTTCGTCTCCTCCAAGGTGGTGCCGTCGCCGACGAGCGTCTACGGGGCGACCAAGCTCGCGCAGGAGCACATCCTGCGCTCCTGGTGCCTCTCGCTCGGTGTCACCGATGTGCTGTTCCGTCTGCAGAACGTCTACGGGCCCGGTCAGTCCCTGATCAACCCCTATACGGGCATCGTGTCCTTCTTCGCCCAGGAGGCGAAGGCCGGTCGAGTCATCCCCGTCTACGAGGACGGTCAGATCATTCGCGACTTCGTCTTCATCGACGACGTCGCGGATGCCATCACGCGTGGGGCGCTCGAGTCCGACTCCAACGCGAATGCCTACGACATCGGCTCCGGGGAGGGGACCTCCATCCTCCGCCTCGCCGAGCTCATCGCGGCGCACTACGGAGCACCGGCTCCGCAGATCAACGGCAAGTTCCGCAACGGTGACGTCCGGCACGCGTCGTGCGAGGTGGCGGAGGCGAGCGCTGCCCTGAACTGGGAGCCCCGAGTCATGGTTTCCGAAGGGGTCGGGCGCCTCTGCGATTGGATCGACGCGGAACGCGCGAACCTGGCTTGAGCTGACTTATACGGCACCACTCGAAGATTTCCCGGATTTCTTCGCCTGGGCGTGTCGCGGCGATCGCAGATCGAGCTTCGGTCTGCGATCGCCGTGTTTCCGGGCTTCCCGCGGGCCGGAATGGCACGCGTGTTGTGTATGTGACTGATGTGAAAGTTGGGACGGGTGTGGAGTTCCGTGGCACATGTATGCATACTTGGAAACTGCTGAGCAGTCTCGGTGTACTCCGTGAAGGCTTCGCGCCCCAGTCGACCGACGCGTTGGGAACTCATGTTTCGCCGTACTCTTGCCATATTCGCTACCGCAGCGGTAGCAGCCTCCGGGCTGCTCGGGCTGCAGCTCATCACCTCGAGCCCGACCTCCGGCGGCATCGAGGCAGCCACGGCGGCCGACGCCAGCGCGTTCGACCCGGGCAACCTGATCAGCGATGAGAACTTCTACAACGGCAACGCGATGTCCGCGGCCGAGGTGCAGCAGTTCCTCGTCTCGCGCAACCAGTCGTCGTCGACGACGGCGCTGCGCAACTACACGCAGGCGACCCCCTCCATGCCGGCATCTCAGTACTGCAGCGCCTACTCGGGCGCTGGCGGCGGTGAGTCGGCGGCCGACATCATCGCCAAGGTCGGCCAGGCCTGCAACTTCAGCCAGAAGGCCATGCTCGTGCTCCTGGAGAAGGAGCAGAGCCTCGTCTCCATGTCCAGCCCGACCCTCGGTCGGCTCGCGGCTGCGACCGGATTCGGCTGCCCTGACACCGCACCCTGCGACCAGAGCTACGGCGGCTTCTTCTACCAGGTCTACAACGCGGCCCGGCAGTTCCAGAACTACAAGGCGAACCCGAACAGCTTCAACCACGTCCCGTTCACAACGTACAACGTGCTGTACAACCCCGACTTCTCCTGCGGCTCCTCCCCGGTCTACATCTCGAACTACGCGACCGCTGGCCTCTACAACTACACGCCGTACCAGCCCAACCGCGCTGCCCTGAACAACATGTACGGCGAGGGCGACGCCTGCTCGGCCTACGGCAACCGCAACTTCTGGAGCATGTACACCGACTGGTTCGGTGACCCGAAGGGCGCCGTGAGCGTGCCGTGGCTCGTCAAGGCGGAGGGCTCCTCGCAGGTGTACTTCCTGTCCGAGGACGTGCGCTACCCCGTGACCGCGTCCAAGGTCGCCGACTTCGCCTACGCACTCGGCGCCGTCTCCACGGTCCCGGCCTCGACGCTCGACAAGTACTCGACGGGTGCGAATGTCGGCGAGATCCTCGCCGGCCCGGATGGCGCGCCGTACTACATCGACGATGGCGTGTTCCACAAGGTTCGCAACTGGACCGTGGCCGCGGACTTCGGCTACCAGCAGGGTTCCGACCTCGCGAAGATCACGCAGGAGCAGCTCGACAGGTTCAACAAGGGCGGCTACCTCGAGAAGTTCGTGAAGAACACGAGCGGCCAGATCTTCATGATCGAAGGAACCACGAAGCGTGAGGTCTCCGATCTCGCCCAGCTCGGCACGCAGCCCGGCTTCTACATCGGCTTCACCGACCTGAAAGACGACAAGATCGACTTCCTCAGCGACGGTGAACCCCTGCTGACCCCAGGCGCGATCGTCGAGAAGCTCGACGGCTCCGGCAAGGTCCTCCTCGATGCTGACCTCACGGCGCACGCGGTCCCGGCCGCGCTGTCCGACTTCAGCGCGTTCAAGGCGACCGGCAGGTTCGGCCCGGCCTACGCCAAGCTCAGCCAGGGCGACGCCCTCTCAGCGGAGCCGCTCGTGAGCGATGGAACCGCGACGTACGTCCAGACCGATGGCGGACTGCTCCGCGTGCCGGCCTCGACCTACGGCGCAGCGAACTTCGTGTCCATCCCAGCTGGGATCATCAGCGTCCTCGGCACGAACGGCTCCGTCACCGGCGCCCACTTCGTCCAGGAGAGCGGCAGCGACAAGATCAACCTGGTCGTCGGCGGCGAGCGAGTCGAGTTCTCCTCGAAGAGCGACGCCGAGGCAGAGGCCACGAAGCGTGGCATCTCCAGCACGATCTACACGGTGCCGGCCGGAACGCTCGACGGCATCAAGACGGGCAACGGCATCACCAACGGGGCCCTCATCAAGAGCCCGAGCAGCGACACGCTGTACGTGCTCGACGGCGCCCACCTCACCAAGGTCGCCAGCAGCGAGCTCGCCGAGGCTTACGGCTTCGGCACCAACCCGTACGTCATCACCCAGGCCTCGTTCGACCGCATCCCTATCAAGGATGCTGCGATCACGACCAACCAGTTCCGCTGCGGGGATGACGCCTACGTCGCCACCGAGAAGGAGGCCCACAAGCTGACGCCGGAACTCGCGGCCGCCTACGGCATCGAGTTCCCGAGCCTCTCGGCGCAGCTCTGCGGTGTCGTCCCGAACTCGGGCAAGTCGATGACGGAGTTCATCAAGGACGGCAGCAAGATCTTCTTCGTCCACGATGGTGAGAAGCAGCACATCTCCTCGCCGAAGCTCGTGGTCGAGTTCGGGGCTGTCGGCAAGGTCATCGAGGTTCCGACGAGCTTCGCCGACCAGATCACCACGGGCGCGCAGCTCACGAAGCTCCCCGCAGGCTGGGGCGAGCCCACCGAGACGCCAGCGCCGACCGAGACCGCGACTCCGACGCCAACCGCGACCCCCACGGCGACACCTGAGCCGACGGCCACGGCCACGCCTGAGCCGACTGCTTCGGCGACGGCGACGCCGGAGCCCACGGCATCCGCCACGGCTGAGCCCACCGCGACGGCGACCCCCGAGCCGACGAACCCGTCGCTCGAGCCGACCCCGACGTCGACGGATGCCCCTGGCACCCCCGAGCCGACGGAGACGGCGGCTCCGGAGCCCGCAGTCGAGCTCACCGCTGGCGAGGTCATCACCAACCGGGCCGGGACCGGAACCTGGATCGTGAACGGAGACGAGCTCCTGCAGGTCGGCTCCCCAGAGGTCGCCGCGCAGCTCGGGCTCGCCATCGAGAACCCACGCAGCGTGCCGGACGCGAACTTCGCGGAGTTCGGTGAGAACACCTCACCGCTCTACACCTCGGCGGTCACCGTCGGCGGCGTCTCCTACATCGGAGTCGACGGAGAGCTCGTGCCCTTCGCGACACCCGAGTACGCAGCTGCGTTCGGACTCGACTTCGCCCTCATCTCGCCCGAGGTCGGCGCGGGCCTCACGGTCTCCGCGACAGCAGAGCCCATCACGGACCGGGTCTTCGGCCCGGACGGGACCCTCTACGTCGCCAAGGACGGCGTGCTGCACCCGGTCGACCCGTCGCTCGCGACGCCGGTCGTGACCGAGACGGCCACTGCGACGGCAGAGCCGACCGAGACCGGCGCCCCGGCACCGACCGACGGCACCGAGGAGACCCCGGCAGCCGACGCCAGCCAGGGCGAGCCGACCGCGACGGCCGACCCGACGGCAACCGCCACCGAGGAACCAGTCGAGACGCCGACTGAAACCCCGGCAGAGACCGCCGCAGCTGACGCCCAGGGCGACGAGACGCCAACGGCGGAGCCCACGGCGACCTCGGAGCCGACGACGTTCCAGCTGTCGCGTGAGCTGTTCTCCACCTTCCGCATCGGAGAGCCGGTTGCCGGCTGACGCCTGACCGCATGACAGAAGACCCTCGCCTCGGCGGGGGTCTTCTGCATTCTGCAGCTCCGAGACTGCAGCCACAGAGACGAAGGAACCCCCGCCACCTGGCGGGGGTTCCTTCGTCGATCACGCGGCCGAGTCTCGACCCGGCTCCCGAATCACTGGCCTGGGAGCTTGGCGACGATGCGCGCATCCATCGCCAGCACGCCCTCGAGCGCAAACGGCGAGCCTGCGTGCACACCGAACCGGAACGAGCCGGTGAGGCTGTCGACCGGTGTCGTGCTCTCGTCGCGCCACACCTCGGCGTTCACGACATACTCACCAGGAGCGAGCGCGAGACGGTCGAGGTGGAAGTCCATGCTGCCCTGGCCGACCTGCACGGAGTCAGGCTGCCAGCCGAGCTGCTTGCAGGAGGTGCTCCAGATGCGGACCCCCTCGAGGGTCTCGATCGCGATCTTGAAGTTCGGGCGCTCGACGGGGCGCCTCGCCTCGAAGTTGAGGCGCACGGTCGGGGACTCGCCCGTCCGTACTTCGTTGTCGACGGTGCCGCCCTCGTTGACGAGCTCGATCGAGTCGATGTAGAGCTCGCCGCTGCCGTGGCGCTGGCCGCCGCCCTCGATGATCTCGGTGACGTTGCCGGAATCCCGGTACTTGTCGATGATGGCCGTGGCTGGCCCGACTTCCTGCAGCACGCCCTGCTCGAGCCAGGCGGCCCGGTCGCAGAACTCGCGCATGCCCTCGAGGCCGTGCGAGACGACGACAACCGTGCGTCCGCTCGCTTTGAAGTCGGCGAACTTCGCGCGGCACTTGGCCTGGAAGTCCATGTCGCCGACTGCGAGCACCTCGTCGACGAGCAGCACGTCGGGTTCCGTGTGGATGGAGACCGCGAAGCCGAGGCGCACGTACATGCCGCTCGAGTAGTTCTTCACGGGCTGGTCGATGAACTTCTCGATGCCGGAGAAGTCGACGATGGAGTCGAAGCGGCTGTCGATCTGCTGCTTCGACATGCCGAGGATCGAGCCGTTGAGGTAGACGTTCTCGCGTCCCGTCAGCTCAGGGTGGAAGCCGGACCCCACCTCGAGCATGGCGGCGATGCGGCCGCGGGTCGTGATGGTGCCCGAGTTCGGGGAGAGGATGCCGGCGATGCACTTGAGCAGCGTCGACTTGCCGGAGCCGTTGCGGCCGAGCAGACCGAAGGTGCCGCCTTCCGGCACCTCGAAGGTCACGTCGTCGAGCGCCTTGAACTCCTCGTACTTGGCCCGCCCACCCTTCAGGACCGTCGCCTTCAGCGACTGGTTCCTGTCGTGGTAGATGCGGAAGGTCTTCGAGACGCCGGAGACGTCGACTGCTGTGCCTGCCATTAGAGCTCCTCCACGATGTTCTTCGAGAACCTGGTGAACACGAGGATGCCGATGACCAGCATCACGACGGCCCAGACGCCGATGTACAGCCAGTTCTCGAGCGGGGGCACCTGGTAGTCGTAGACGATGTTCCTGATCGACTCGAGCATGCGCTGGGTCGGGTTGAGCTGGAAGAGGAAGACGAGCGGCCACGGCTCGCCGAAGAGCAGGCTGCCCTCCTCGGTCAGCTTGTCCTGCGCCTGCTGCACCATCGTCAGCGGGAACATGACGCCGGAGGCGTAGAGCCACAGCTGCGTGAGGATGCCCCACAGGTGCTCGATGTCGCGGAAGTACACGACGACCACCGAGAGGATGAGGGCGAGGCCCAGCACGAACATGATGATGAGGATGATGAGCGGGATCATGAGCGGCAGGTACGCGAGCACCATGGGGCCGCCGATGAAGCACATGATCAGGGTGATGACCGCGATCTCGATGACGTAGGTCCACGCGTTCGCGAGGATGCGCGAGAGCGGCAGCACCCAGCGGGGGAAGTACACCTTGCGCAGCAGGTCGGCGCTCGAGAGGAGCGAGCCCATGCCGCCGTTCACCGAGTTGGAGATGAAGCCCCAGCTCACGACGCCGATACCGATCCACAGCGGGAAGAAGTGCACCCCGGAGTTCGCGCCCGGAGGCGCGGAGATCTGGAAGAGCAGCCCGAAGACGAGCGAGAACGTCGCGATCTGCGCGAGCGGGTTGATGAGCGACCAGATTCGCCCGAGCGCTGTGCGCTTGTACTCCGACCGGATCTCACGGAGTGTGAGATTCACCAGGAGATTGAACGTGAGGCCCCGAGACTGGGACCGCACGGAAACAGGCTTAGACATTGTCCTCCGCACACCTTGTGACGCTGGCCCCACGGAGGGGCCGCCCAAGACTAACACCAGGGTTCCGGGCCGCCTCGGAGCCTGGCGGCGCGGCCCTG
Source organism: Pseudoclavibacter sp. RFBG4 (assembly GCF_002931515.1). NCBI lineage: Bacteria > Bacillati > Actinomycetota > Actinomycetes > Micrococcales > Microbacteriaceae > Pseudoclavibacter > Pseudoclavibacter sp. RFBG4. Next base: position 21,096 of record NZ_PSYC01000016.1, read on the forward strand.
GCGGGCCGCGCGCAGGGGAGGGCGCGGGTCAGCGTCCGGCTCGGAAGTTGCGGTAGGCGGCGCGCGACCGGCTGTACATGGGGCGCAGGGCATTCGCGATTCCGGGGGTGCGGCTCAGCACGAGGCCCTTCGCGCGTCCGAGCGGCGACTCGGCCTGCGACGCGAGGTAGCGGCGGACGAGCTCGACCTGCTCGCGGAACAGCCCGGGCAGGCCTGCCGTGATCTCCTGCACCTTGTACTCGAGGAGCGTGTGCGAGATGGCCGCGTTGTGGGTGGTCAGCACGGTGCGGATGTGGAACCCCTCGCTGATCGCGGAGTAGCCGAGCAGTCGCTCCAGGACGTGGGGGAGGCCCCCATCCGCGTACTGGCCCTCGTCGGGGAAGTCCTCCCAGGTGAACCCGGCCTGCACGAGCGGACGCAGCGACTCGGGGCGGGCGATGAACATCGACCCGAGGGGGGCCAACGGGCTCGTCTCGTCGAACTCCACGCGCATCCCGAGCTTCGCGGCCAGTTCCTTCGCCGGCTCGAGGTTCGCGAACCAGGCGCGGCCGAGCGTGGGGAAGCCCATGTGGATCATGGGCGGGAAGACCATGCCGAGCGTGGGGTGGTCGACGAAGAGCCGCAGCAGGTTCGTCGTGTAGCCGGGCGAGTTCAGGAGGTTCTGGAACAGGTGCTCCTTGAAGTGGCGCCCCGAGTTGAAGCCGTTCTGGGGGCTCTTCTTCGAGTGCAGCTTCACGACGATGTCGTAGCTCCCTGACTCGAGGATGTCCTTGCAGGTGAGCAGGAACGCCGAGATGTCGCGACCGCGGTTGGAGCCCACGATGCGCACGTCGTCGTTCGGTCGCCCGAGCTCGACGAGCCGCTCCTGGATGGCCTTCTGCTTGTCGGCGTTGGCCGTCGTCACGACGAGGTCGTAGCCACCGGGGATCGTCTCGGCGAGCTCGACGATCTCGTCGATCATCTCCTCGTAGAAGACGTGGGCGATCACGACGACGCGGAGCCCGCTCGGGTCGGCGCCACCGAGGTCGACGTCAGGCATGATCTCGAGCAGCGCCGCGTTGGTGTTCAGGATGCGCGGCTTGGCGGTCGTCCCGATGTCCTGCCAGAGCAGGTCGAGCGGGTACTTCTTCTCCTCCAGCTGCTCGAGCACGCGCTTGCCGATGATGGCGAGTTCATCGAGGTAGATGGGGTCGTGGAAGAAGAAGCGTCGCTTGACGATGGGGCAGCCGTCGGCGATGAGGACATCGGCGAGGTTGAAGATGGGGTGCTGGTCGCCGTAGCGCGCGGAGGGGTACGCCACCCACGACGTCATGCCCGCCGACTCGAAGTAGTGCGTGAAGCGGGCCTCGTGGAGCATGACGGAGTCGTCGTAGGAGTCGATGCGCGGCATGTCGTCCCAGTACGAGCGCCACGCCTCGGACGTGAACATGCTCCGGCGCACGCCGATCCAGTGCGACTGGATGTGGCGGTGCATGACGCCCGTCATGGTGATGGGGTTCGGGACGACCGCGGCGTGGTCGGTGATGCCCCAGAAGTCGACGGTCTTCGCGTCGGCTTCCTCGAGCAGCGGTGCGAACGAGCCGATGGGGCCGTAGAAGGTGTAGTTGGCGAGCACGAGCTCGTCGTAGTCGCGCAGCCGGTCTGAGCCGAACTCGCGGAGGGCGTCTCGGTACGCCCAGACGTCGTAGCCGACGTTCTCGCGCTCCCACACCGTGTCGGCCACGGCTTCGAGCCGCTGACGCGAGTCGGTGGTCAGGGGGGAGTTCGAGACGACGAAGATGTGCTCGGCGTGGGCACGCAGCTCGCGGAGGCAGTGCTCGACGTAGCCGCCGACGTGACCCTGCTTGTCGTAGACGAGGAAAAATACCACTCGACGCATGTGACGGGCGTCCTTTGCTCTGCTCACCGCGACCCCGGCTGGAGTCTGTCGGGGCCGGGCGCCGGTGGGCGCCAGCCGATCCCCCATGCTACAGCGGGGTAGCCTTGGGCCATGAAAATCGTCATGACCATGATGGTTCGCGACGAGGCCGACATCATCGCGGCCGTCGTGGAGCACTCGCTCGCTCAGGGCATCGACCACCTCATCGTCACCGACAACGCGTCGGTCGATGGAACCCGCGAGATCCTCGAGGAGTACGAGGCGAAGGGGGTCCTGACGCTCCTGCACGACCCCGAGCACAAGAAGCAGCAGGCTCAGGTCGTGACGCGCATGGCGCGCGCAGCCGCCGCCGAGCACGGTGCGGACTGGATCATCAACGGCGACGCCGACGAGTTCGTCTTCGCACGAGACCGCTCGCTGACCGTCCGGCAGGCGCTCGAGCACTACGCCCTCGAGCTCACGACCTTCAGGGTTCCCGTCGTCAACATGGTCGGCTCGTTCGGCCGTGAGGGCAGCGGGCTCGCTCGTCTCCGCTTCCGAGACGAGCGCCCCATCGAGGAGCTGAACCGCGCCGGGGTGTTCGCTCACCCGACGCCGAATGCCATCCACATCGGCTCGGCCGACGTGGAGGTCGCGCACGGCAACCACTTCGTCTCGCTCGAGCAGCATGGCGATGTTCCTCCGGGCTTCGAGCTCGAGGTGCTGCACGTGCCGTGGCGCTCGTGGTCCCAGTTCGAGCGCAAGACCGTGGCGATGGCGCTCGGCTTCGAGGCGAACCCCGGGCTGCGCCCCAGCGCGAACCACCACGGCATGCGCGACTGGCGTCGCTACAAGGCCGGCGTGCTCGAGGACTTCTTCGCGCTGCGCATGCCGACGACCTCGGAGCTCGCCGGAGGCGGCTACGTGGAGGACACCTCGATCATCGACGCCCTCCGCGCCATCGGCGACGCCGCTGTCGTGCCCGCGCAGCTCTCCGCGGTGCTCGACGACGACCGTGCCGAGGTCTACTCGGACGAGCAGCTGCTGCGCCTCCGCGAGCGTGCTGCGCTGTTCCAGAAGTACGACGATGTGGCGCACGAGGAGGTGCGCCTGCTCCGCGAGGAGGTCGACGAGCGCAACTCGACGCTCTACCAGCGCGAGCTCGACCTGGCAGGCCTGCGAGCCGGCTACAACGAGCTCGGGCAGCGCGAGGCGGAAGCGCAGACGAAGCTCTTCGAGCTCCAGCTCCGCGAGGATCGCACCGCTGCCGCCGAGCACAGTGCGGCGGACGCCCGGGCGCAGGCCGCGAGGCTCGGCGCCGAGCTGACCGGCCTCCGTCAGCAGCTGCAGGCGGTCGAGCAGCTGCCGTCGGTCAAGCTCGAGCGCAAGGCGCGGCGTGCGGCGAAGTCGGTGCTGGGTCGCTGAGCCTCTGAGCCTCTGAGCGCGAAGAAGGGGCACGGTGCCGAGTGATCGACACCGTGCCCCTTCTCTTGCGGCGCGGGCGCTCAGCCGCGAGGGTTCACGCGCCTGCGCGGCCCGCCATGAAGGACTGGATCGCGGTCGCGTCTCCGTAGACCTCTTTCGAGTCGTACGGGCGGTCGGGGAAGGCGCCGTACGTCAACGCGATCTCGAGGTGGTTGTCGGCGATGAATCGCTCGACGTGCTCGCCGAGCGACACTGGCACCCCTGACCCGACGTTCACGACGCCGCGGAGCTCGTCCTGCAGAGCGACGGCGGCGATCTGCCTGCCGAGCTCCTCGACGTGGATGAAGTCGAACTTCGCCTTGCCCGAGGTGAACGGGAACTCGCGCTTTCCAGCGTCCGCGGCCTCGAGGAGCTTCGTGAAGATCGACTGGTTGTTCCGGTCGTCTCCGTAGATGTAGTAGGCGCGCAGCCACTGCAGCGTGACCTTCTCGTCGAACGCGAGGAACGACGACTTGCGGAGGGCGTCCTTCGCGATGCCGTAGAGGGAGAGCGGATTCGTGGGCGTCTCGGCGGTGATCGCGCCCTCGTGCCTGCCGACCTCGTGCATCGTGCCCAGCACGGCGAGGCGCGTGACACCGGCCTCGACGGCGGCGTTCAGGAACTTGAAGTGCTCGGAGAGCTTGAGCATGTGCACGGGGGAGTTGTGGGCGAAGCCCGCCTCCCATGCCAGGTGGATGACGGCTGCGGGAGCCGGCTCCAGGATGCTCGAGTAGTCGGCGTCGCTGCTCAGCAGGTCGAGCTCCACGATGCTCGCATCTGGGTTCACCTTGGCGGCACCGCCGGGCCGGACGACGGCGACGACGTCGGCATCTTCGGCGAGCAGCGCGTTCACGACGTGGCGCCCGATGTATCCCCCAGCGCCGGTCACCAGCACCCGTTGGCGTTCTGTCATGACGTTCCTTTCGACAAGGCCCCCACTCTAACGGAGCACGAGAGCCGCGCTCCGAGGCCAGCCAGGGCGGCACACGTTCCGTGCCATGATGTTTGCTGCGGTGGACGAGGCGGCGCAGGACGCGCGGCCGCTCGCAAAAGAGGAGACGCATGACGAGAACGACAGCCAGCGCGGTCGGTACGACTCCTCCGGTCTCTCGGCTCCCTGACTGGATGCGACGAGACTGGGTCTGGGGCGTCACGGTGTTCGTCGTGGTCACCGTCTGGACCTGGCTTCGGATCCCCCTCCCGGACCACGATGTCGTCTGGGCGGAGGACGGTGTCATCTTCCTCAAGGAGCAGATCGAGCGCGGAACGCTCGCGACGCTGCTGCATCCGTATGCCGGGTACCAGCACTTCCTCCCTCGCCTCTTCAGCGCGGCCGTCGTCGAGTGGGTGCCCCTCGAGTCCTACAACCGCGCCGTGTTCGCCGTGTGCGTGGTGTTCGCCGGTCTCACCGCGGCCGCGACCTACCGGCTGACCCGCGGCATCATCCGCTGGATCCCAGGCCGGGTGCTCATGTCGCTCATCCCTGTCGCGGTGCCATTGCTGAGCCTCGAGATCATCGGCAACTTCGCCGACCTGCACACCTACTGCCTGTGGCTCGCCGCCTGGATCGCGCTCTCGAAGCCCGCAAGCAAGGTCGAGGGCGTGCTCTGGGGTGTGATCGCGCTCGTGGCCTGCCTCACCGAGGTGCAGGCGCTGCTCGTCGTCCCGATCGTGATCGTCCGACTGTTCTGGGACCGCAGCCTGCCCGTCATCGCGATCGCGACGGGCACGCTCGTCGGCGTCGGAACGCAGATGTTCTCGTGGCTCACGACCCCCCGCCCCATCAAGGAGGGCGTCGACATCGGCATCCCGGATGTCGTCGTCGGCTGGCTCGTGAACGCGGTGCTGCCGATCTGGAACGGGCACCGCGAGACGAACTCCATCCTGCTGGCCGAGTACGGATGGAAGATCCTCGCGCTTGCGGTGCTGCCGTTCGTGCTCGCTGCGCTCGCCGCGCTCATCTTCGACAAGGCGTACCAGCGCTTCGCGCTCTGCGCCCTGCTGTTCATCTCCGCGGCATCGTTCGGGGGCTCGCTGCTCGTGAACCCGCACGAGTCGTTCCAGTACGCGCGGTTCGTCGGGCCCGAGTGGTTCCTCGTGCCGATCGACCTCCGCTACGGTGCAGCGGCGGCGCTGTTCGTGCTCGCGGCTCTGCCCTTCGCCGCCTCGTCGCTGGTCATGCGCTTCAGCCCCAGGTTCCCGATCGCCTCGCGATCGGTGGTGCTCGTGCTGTCGACGATCGTGCTCGGCTACATCGCCATCCAGGGGCCGGAAGTCGCGTCTGCGAAGACGATGGCGAAGCCGTGGAGTGCTCAGGTCGAATCGGCCGTCGTTGCCTGCGAGGCGTCGCCGGGGTCGAGCTTCACGTTCGAGAGCGCGCCAGGCATCCGCTACTTCGACCTGTCCTGCGCCGATGTGCTGGATCGGTCGAGCCTGCGCCCCTGACCTCTGAGCAACCGGGCCAAGGGCGCGGGACTGCTCTGCGCGTTCTCAGGACAGGGACTGCACCCGGGCCACGAGCGTCGAGGCACGCGCGCCGCCGCTCGGCCCGACCGCGCGGTTGATGCGACGGAGCAGGTCGAAGGTCATCGACAGCAGGTACTTCGCGAGCTTGGGGGTGACGGCGACGCGTGGGACGAAGCCCGCGGTCTGCACGGCCAGGGCCGTGAGCTTCTGCCAGTCGCGAGTGCTCAGCTGGACGAGGCTCCCGTACGGGGCGGCCGCGACCGCCGCACCGAACGCGCGGACGGCCGCTGTCCGGAGCACGACGGTGCCGCCTGATCCCTGCAGTGGGGCAGTCCTGCGCGAGTACGGCACCGCGATGCCGAGCATCGTGGCGATGCCCTCGAAGGCCGGAGTCGTGTCTTCCCACTCTCGGCCGAGCTCTCCGTAGTGCTCTCCGTGCAGGAGCGGGGCCGCGACGAGGAGGCCGAGCTCCCTCGAGCGCTCGAATTCGGCGATCGCGGACGATGGGTCTGGCAGGGAGAAGGTCTCGGATCCGAAGGCTCGCGCGTCGACGAGGTCGGCGAGGCGGCCGCTCTGGTGGAACGCATCGGGGCCGAGCACGATCGTGACCTCCTGGTCGATCCTGCCGGCGGCTTCCGACCAGTGCGAGGTCACCTCGATGCGCGTCGCCCCGGATTCCCGGACGAGGCCGTCCACGTCCTCGAGTCGCGTTCGGGTCCCGGTGACGACAAGCGCCGAGCGGCCGGCGATGCCGCGTGCCTGCTCGAGCCGCTCCTCGAAGCCCGCACCGACGGGGACGAGGACCGCGAAGTCCCTCACGGGCTCGCCCAAGGTCTCGAGCATGACCCAGTCGTGCAGGGTCGAGAACTGCGCGTACTGGTCCATGCTGCGCTGCATGTGGGGGCGAAGCTGGGCCATGTCGAATCGGCCGGAGGTCTCGAGGAACTCGTAGAGCCCCGTCGCGTTGAAGCCGGCCATCTCCTCGATCGTCGAGGGGATCCCCGCGAAGAGCGTCTTGCGCTTGAAGAAGGGGCAGTTGCGCTCTTCGATCAGCTGCACGGGGTACGTGTTGAGCGGGTAGAGCGTGTACGGCTCGAGGTCCGTCGTATCGACGTAGGGCTCCCAGGTGAACCCGAGTCGGTCGAAGAACCACGTGAACTTGGCCTCGTGCTTCGCGACGGCGTGCGAGTAGTCAGGGATCGGCGGGAGGTCGTCCCAGTAGTCCTGGAAGGGCTCGGAGAGGAACATGGAGCGCCGCACGGCGATGAAGTGCGACTGGATGTGCACGGGCAGCGTCGGGGTCTCCAGCACGCCGAAGGGGTCGAACGGCGCCGCGTGGTGCACGTTCACGCCCCAGAAGTCGAGGTCCTTCGCATCCATCGTGTCGAACATGAGGCCAAGGTCGGCGACGGGGCCGACGATCGTGAAGTTGAACATCACGAACTCGTCGTACTCGGCGAGGCCCTGCCAGCCGATCGAGTCGATGGCGGTCTTGTAGGCCCAGGAGTCGAAGCCCTCGTTCGGGCGCACGATGAGCTCGGTGTCCGGCCGGGCGGCGAAGAGCTCCCGTCCGGCGTCGTCGAGCTCGCCGTTGACGACGATGATGACGTGGTCGAGGTGCGGCTGCATGCCGTCGAGGAGCGTCGTGACGTAGTCGTCGACGACGCCCTGCTCGTCGAAGAAGAAGAAGATGCCGAGCCGCTTGGGAGCCTTGAGGTCGCTCAGCTTCACTTGAGGCCACCGAGGAGACGACGCGGGACCGCGAGGATCCGTCTCGGGATGCTGCGCGCGATCGAGGGGAGGCGACGCACGAGATTGCGGGCACGCTGCACCGTCGTGGGCCGCACGTTGAGGTGGTAGTGCGCGTCGTCCAGGGAGTTCTGCAGTGCCAGGATGCGGGCCTTGAGCTCGGCGTTCTCCGCCTTCTCCTCGGCGCGTTCGCGGGCGAGTTCGTCGAGGCGTTCGCGGAGCTCCTCGATCTCGACCAGGAGTTCTGCGGAGGTTCGGGTATCGGGTGCGCTGCTTGGCATGGCCCCGAGCATATCGCCGGAGGCCCTCGCGTCGGTCTCCCTCGCCGGGGTGCGGCGCCGGTGGCCGCTAGCATCGACGAATGAGCAAGCACGGTGGCGGTTCCGGGGCAGAGCCCTGGCGGCTCGCGCGGCACCGTGAGTCGGCCTGGCTGGTGGGTGTCCTCGTCGCAGCGCTTGCGCTCGCCTGGCTCCGCATCCCGGCTGGGGGTCACGGGGTGCTCTGGGCGGAGGACGGGGACACGTTCCTGCGCGAGCAGATCGAGCTCGGCAGCTTCGCGACGCTCTTCCATCCCTATGCGGGGTACCAGCACTTCCTGCCGAGGGTGATCACGGTGCTCTCCGCCGAGCTGTTCCCGCTCGACAACTTCGGGGTCGCCGTCTCGCTCCTGAGCCTCACCACGACAGCCCTCGTCTGCGCGGGAACGTTCCGTCTGTCGAGGGGCATCGTCACGTGGCTGCCAGCGCGGATCGCGGTCTCGCTCGTTCCCGTGCTCGTGCCGCTGATCAGCCGTGAGCTGCTGGGCGACCTCGCGAACCTGCACACCTACTGCCTGTGGCTCGTGGTCTGGATCTTCCTCGCGCGAAGCGACGTGTCCCGGACGGAGAAGCTCCTCTGGGCCGGTGTCGTCCTGGCCTGCTTCCTGACCGAGGTGCAGGCGATCGTGGCTCTCCCCATCCTGGTCGTCCGTCTGCTTCGGGATCGGAGCCGGTGGGTCTGGTCGCTGCTGGCCGCCGCGCTCCTCGGCGCTCTGCCTCAACTCGTCACCTGGATGCTGGTGCCTCGGCCCCAGTTCAACGCACCGCACGGGGCGATCTCCGTCGCTGACATCCTCGTCGGCTGGGGGGCCACCGCACTGCTGCCGGTCTGGAGCGGTGATACCGAGCTGAATGCCGAGATCCTGGCCAGTCACGGCAGTGGAATCCTGCTGCTGGCCCTCGTCCCCTTCGCGCTCGCGGTCGGCATCGTGGCGGCGCTCGGGCGGTGGCGGGCGCGGGGAGCTCTTGGCGCGCTGCTCTTCGTCTCGGCGGCCGCGTTCGCGGGCACCCTCCTGGTCAACCCGTTGACGATCTTCCAGTTCGCGCGTTTCGACGGCGACGACTGGCTGGCCGCGCAGATCGACATCCGCTACGGGGCGGCCGCCGCGATCTTCGCGCTTGCGAGCTTCCCATTCGCCGCCTCATCGATCGTGGAGCGGTGGGGGATGCGCGCGCCGCGTGCCTCACGGGTGGCTGCATCTGCGCTGCTCCTCGCGGTCGGCATCGCGGTCGTGCTGCAATGGGCCGCCGTGCCGAACGATCGGCTCGCCGCTGCCCCGTGGTCGGCGCAGTACCGGGAGGCGGTCTCGACGTGTGCTGCCGAGCCAGTCAGCGAGCAGGTGTTCGCGGTCGCTCCCGGAAAGTCCTTCGAGCTGGCCTGCGAGGACCTGCTGCGCTCGGCGGGGAAGTAGGCGCGTCAGAGTCCTTCGAGCTTGTTCCGCTCGACGATGGGCAGCGGGCCGGTCTTGGTGGAGATGGTGCGCCTCGGCAGCGCCGGGAGGTCCTGGATGCGCAGCTTCGAGTAGATAGCCAGGTAGCAGAGCAGCAGCCAGTTGCCTTCGACGAGCAGCCTCGACTCCGTCAGCGACTGCACGGTGAGCGCGACCATGAGGAGGAACGCGAGCATGGCGGTCGGCGGGAAGTCACGCGGGCCGCTCGCGTCGGTCTGCGGCCGATCGACGGCGAGCCACCACGTGCGGATGAGGGTGGAGAGCACGATGCCGACGAAGAAGAACGCGCCGATGAGACCCGTCTGCATCCAGACGTCGAGGTAGGCGTTGTGGGCTTGGAGGAAGTGGACTCCGTCGACGACGAGGAGCCCCTTGAAGGGTTCGACCCATGGTGCCCAGTAGCTGATCCAGCCCATGCCGGCCAGCCAGTGCTCGCTGCCGAGGCGCCCGACCTCCGCCCAGATGTCGCCGCGTCCCGACATGTCGCTCGACCGGTTGATGAGGCCGAAGAGCTGCGTGTTGAACTGCAGCACGACCCAGCCGATGATGAGCATGATCGCGAAGACGGCCCCGTACATGCCCCACCGCTGCGCGTTGCTCAGCGGTCTCGCGATGAAGACGAGTGCGACGGCGAGCAGCACGACCGCGCAGCCGACGAAGACGGTCGCCGACTTGCACAGCAGGATCGCGATGAGGCCGAGGGCGATCCAGGTGACGGCGGGCCAGCGCCTCATCTGCTTCGCGTACCACTGCACGGCGACGGCGATGACGCAGAGGAGGGCGGCCATGGCGAGCAGGTTGCGATTGCCGAGGATGCCCTGGATGGCACTTCCGGCGAAGATGTGGCCCTGGCTCCACAGGAACGCGGCGGGGACGGTCTCGGCCGTTGCTCCCGGGATGCCGGTCACGCGTTCGAGCTCGCCGGGGATGAGCAGCGCCAGGGGGAGCACCCCGCCGGGGAAGAAGAGGGCGACGAAGACCTCGAAGGCCAGGGAGAGGCCGAGGATCCAGCGCATCGCCGCGCTGAACGCCCGCAGGAACTGCGGTTTCGTGAGCGAGACGGCGAGCGCGAGGGCGACAAGCGCCGTCACGAGCTGGATGCCGAATCCCAGGAGCGACTCGGGGCGGTAGATCGACCAGATGATCGAGAGCGCGCACCAGGCGACGAACGCGATGAGCGCAGAGGGGAGGTGCATGATCTTCGGCAGGGGCTTCTTGCTGGCGAGAAGCCAAATGGAGATTCCGATGATGACGACGACGATGACCCCGAAGCCGTACCAGGTCACCAGGTTGCGCCAGAAATCGCCCGCGAAGGCCGTGAAGAACGTGAAGGTCGCGAATGCGGTGAGGCCGGGGCTGCCCGGGACCTGCGCGAGGAATCGACGCCAGGGGGCGCGCACGGTCGCGGCAGATTCTGCTGGGGTTCGGGTGGAGCTCACCGGCCTATTCTCGCGCACTTGCCAACGCCCCAGGTCCTCTGCCCCGTCCGCGGCCCTCGCTGCCTGCGGGAATGGTACTCACACGAAGGCTGCGTGGCCGGTGATCGACCTGCCCACGATGAGGGTGTTCATCTCCCTGGTCCCCTCATACGAGTAGATGGCCTCGGCATCGGCGAAGAACCGGCCGACCCCGTAATCGGCGACGATGCCGTTGCCGCCGCACACCTCGCGGGCCAGGGCGACGACCTTGCGCATGTTGCCCGTCGCGACGGCCTTCGCGAGCGCGGAGTGCTCGTCCTTCTGCGCGTCGGCATCGCCGAGCTGCGAGATGCGCACGCAGAGCGTGATGCTGGACGTGATGAGGCCGAGCGCGTCGACGAGCCGCTCTTGGATGAGCTGCCTGGCCGCGATGGGAGCGCCGAACTGGATCCGCTCCTTCGCGTACGCGAGCGCGGCCTCGTAGGCGCCGACCGCGATGCCGGTCGCGAGCCAGGCGACCTCGGCCCGGGTCTGGCGCAGCACGGTGGCGGTGTCCTTGAACGAGTTGGCGTGCTGCAGCTTCGCGTCGGCCGGGACTCGGACGCCATCGAGCGTGATGTCGGCGTTCTGCACGATGCGCAGCGATACCTTCCGCTCGATCTTGGTGGCGGTGAACCCAGGAAGCGAGGTGTCGACGACGAAGCCCTTGACCTGACCGTCAGCGACGTCCTTGGCCCAGATGACGACGATGTCGGCGAACGTCGCGTTCCCGATCCATCGCTTGGCGCCGTTCAGCACCCACTCGTCGCCGACGCGCTCTGCCGTGGTGGTGAGGCCCCTGGCCGAGTCGCTGCCGGAGCCCGGCTCGGTCAGACCGAAGGCTCCGATGAGCTCGCCGGAGGCGAGTGCCGGCAGCCATCGCTCACGCTGGGCGTCGGAGCCGCACAGTCCGATGGCCCCGAGAGCGAGGCCGTTCTGCACCCCCACGTACGTTGCCACGCTGGCGTCGACCCGTGCGAGCTCGAGGGCCGTCCACCCGCGGAAGACAGCGGAGTTCGGGAACGGGCGCGTCTCCTCGAAGGCGAGGCCGACCACGCCTGCATCGGCCAGCCCCTTGACGATCTCGGTCGGGAACGTCGCGGCCTCCCAGTGCTCGTCGATGACGGGTCGCACGTCACGCTCGAGGTAGTCGCGCAGCTTGGCGATGAGTCCCTTCTCCTCGGCCGAGAGCTCGGCCTCGAGCCCCGTGAAGTCGCCTGGCAGAAGTTGCAGTTCGTTGTCGTCCATGACCGTCCTGTTCCGAGTCGCGCGGGTGGAAGGCGCTCCGCGATCGTCGGACCGGCGGCACCGGCTGCGGCAGCGAAGCGAGCGCTCCGCGAGCCTACGAAGCGTCGCCATGCTCGCGCCAGCGCCTTGGCGGAATCCGTTAAGACGGTCGCGGTTCGGGGCCGGTGACTTGTATCTGCCCTGCAGTTCGCCTCACCGCTCCCACAGAGGCGGTGAGATTCGGTAGCCTTCGCGTGATGTTTCTGCCACTGAAGAATGCCCCCCGTGACTACGCCTGGGGTGCGCCAGGATCGATCTCGCAGCTGCTCGGCACGACCGGCGCCTGCACCCTCGACGACGCCGATTGGGAGGGAGTGCCCCAGGCCGAGCTGTGGTTGGGGGCCCATCCCGGTGCCCCGAGTCGCATCGTCGACCCCGAGCTCGCCGGCGGTGCTTCGACGCTCGACGCCTGGATCGAGCAGGCGCCGGTGGCTGCGCTCGGCCGCTACGCCATGGGGTTGCGCGAGGGTGACGGCCCACGGCTGCCGTACCTCCTGAAGGTGCTCTCTGCGGCGGCCCCGCTCTCGCTCCAGGTGCACCCGACGCTCACGGACGCGCGTCTCGGGTTCGAGCGCGAGAACAAGGCCGGCATTCCCCTCAGCGCGCCGGAGCGCAACTACAAGGATCCCCTGCACAAGCCCGAGATGCTCCTCGCGCTCAGCGAGACGATGGATGCGCTTGCCGGGTTCCGCGACTTCGCCGAGGTCGCCGCGGTCGTCGGCGACTTCGCGCGCCGAGCCGATTCGGACGCCGAGCAGTCGCCCGCGGGACGCGCCGCGCTCGCGGACTTCGAGGCTCGGGCCGCGTCGCTGTCCACGGGGGAGGAGCTGCAGTCCCTCGTGACCTGGCTCCTCGAGGGTGGCGATGTCGTCGGCGATCTCGTGGCGGCCGTATCCCGAGTCGCGCTCGCGGGTGACGAGTCCGGAGACCAATCCGAGCGCTTCGCTCGGGAGCGGGGCATCATCGCGACGCTGGCTCGCATGTACCCGGGTGACCCCGGCATCGCCCTGGCGCTGCTGCTCAACCACATCACGATCAGGAGGGGAGAGGCGATCTTCCTCCCCGCCGGCAACATGCACGCCTACGTCCGGGGCCTCGGCATCGAGATCATGGCGGCGTCGGACAACGTGCTGCGTGGCGGCCTCACACCGAAGCACATCGATATCCCCGAGCTGCTCGCGCGGCTCGACTTCGCCCCGGTGCCGCCGCCGTACATCGCCGCGACGCGCATCCAGGAGGGCGTCGAGGAGTACCGACCCGAGATTCCCGACTTCCGGCTCGTGCGGGTCGTTCCCGGCCCGGATGAAGCGGTGAAGACCATCCACCTCGACGGCCCGACCATGCTCCTCTGCCTCGAAGGCGAGGCCCGGCTCGAGGGGGCGAAGTCGACGGCCACGATCAGCGCGGGCGAGTCCGTGTTCGTGACGCCAGACGAGCTGCCCGTGCGCGTCATCGGCTCAGTCGACCTCTTCGCGGCCGGGCCGGGACTCGACCGGCGCGACACGGTGCCGATGCGACACGCCGACTAACTGAGAATCTTCGTCGAGGGGGCCTGCGAGCCCCCGAGGTCGGACAGCCCCCACCTCGCGGGGGATCCTCGGCGACACGCCGCCGCGAATCGCGCGCGGCTTCTCCGAAAAGTCTCAAGACCGGGCTTAGTGTTGAGGGCTTTCGACTTGACGCGGGGTGAATTACAACGATGTAATGATTCCGACGCGCGGGCAGGTGCCCGCAAGTAACGTGGGGAGAACGTGATATGGCAATTCCAGGGAGGAACCCCTCGGTTCCGGAGGACTGGTATGTCGACCCGGTCAACCTCGGCGTCCCAGGAGTTCGAAGGAATGTCGGCGACGACAACCCGCTCGCATGGCAGGCTGACGCGCTGTGCGCGCAGGTCGACCCGGAGGCCTTCTTCCCGGAGAAGGGCGGATCGACGCGTGACGCGAAGCGGATCTGCGACTCCTGCGAGGTCCGGAGCGACTGCCTTGAGTACGCGCTGTCCAACGATGAGCGCTTCGGCATCTGGGGTGGGCTGAGCGAACGCGAGCGACGCAAGCTGCGCAAGCTCGCATAATCGCCAGAGCTCGGTCTGCGCGACCGAGCAGGCCACGTTGATGGGGCCCCGTGACGACTTCGGTCGGGCGGGGCCCTTCGTGCGCCCGCCGGCGGGGATACCGGGGCGCGCGTGTTCGCGGCTTGCCGCTCGCAATGCGGCATCGCTCGGGGGAGCCGAATACCATTCGTTCAATGCGTCCCGGAGTCACCGCAATCCTTGTCGCGCGAGATGCGTCGCGCTCGCTCGAGCGCACCATCGCCGCGCTCGAGGGATCGTCGCGTATCCCGGACCGCGTCGTGATGGTGAATCTCGCGTCGACGGACTCGACCCTCGAGGTCATGCGCGCGGCCGAACCCGACATCCTGCTGACGCTGGAGACCGAGACGACGTTCGGGGCCGCCGTCGCCGAGGCGGTGGCCGTCCTCGAGGAGCAGGGGCTGCAGTCAGAGGGCGACTGGCTCTGGCTGCTCAGCGCCGACAACGCTCCAGAGCACGATGCCCTCGAGCAGCTCCTCGACACCGCCGAGCGGAACCCCTCGCTCGAGGTGACCGGCCCCAAGCTCGTCCGCAGCGACGACGCCGCGACGCTCGTCGAATTCGGCCAGTCGATGCTGCAGAACGGCGAGAGCCTGCGCCTTCGCGAGGACGAGCTGGACCAGGGCCAGTTCGACCAGGACTCGGACGTCCTCGGCGTCGCGGCCGGCGGCATGCTGGTTCGCCGCGAGCCGTGGCTTGCGCTCGAGGGCTTCGACCCCGGCCTTCCCGCCGTCGATGACGCGCTCGACTTCTGCACGCGGGTGTGGCTTGCCGGAGGCCGGGTGCTGCTGACCCCCTCCGCTCGAGTCGCCTGCGATCCCGAAGCGCCGGGGACGGCCGCGATGAACCCCGGGATGAGCGCCTCGGCGGTGGAGGCGGCAAGAGACACCGCCAGGGTGCACCGCAGCCTGACGAAGACGCCGGCAGCGGCGTTCGGTGCCCTGCGGCTGCTGCTCATCCCGATCGCGCTGCTCAAGGGCATCTGGCACCTCGTGCGGAAGCGTCCGCGCCGTATCCTCGCCGAGCTCCGCTCGGCGTCGAGGGTGACATTCGGCAAGACCGGGGCCGCCCGCTCGAGGACCCAGTTCGCGAAGACGCGAACCGAGCCCTGGACCGTCATCGAGCCGCTGCTCGTGAGCGCCGAGGAGAACCAGAAGACGCTCGGCCTGCAGCGTGAGGAGCTGCGTGCCCTCACGCACGAGGAGCGCGAGCGGTATTCGCTCGTCGGTTCCGGCGGCCTCTGGGTGCTGCTCGTCTCGACCGTCCTGGGCCTCGGCCTCGGGTTGTCCCTCATCGGCCAGTCCACCCTCTCCGGCGGGGGCCTCCTGCCGCTGGCCGATTCCGTCGGCACGCTCTGGGGGCGCACCGGCTATGGGGTCCGAGATGTGGGGGACGGCGCGTTCGGCGTCGCCGACCCCTTCACCTACGTGCTCGCGGTGCTCGGCACCCTCACCTTCTGGCACCCGAGCCTCAGCATCGTGCTGCTGTGGCTGCTCGCGCTCCCGCTCGCCGCGATGGGGGCATGGCTCCTCGTGGCGCGCCTCACCAACCGGGCCGGACTGCGGGCGTTCGCCGCCTTCGCGTGGATGCTCGCGCCACCGCTCGTCGTCGCACTCGCGGAAGGGCGCATCGCCGCCGTCATCGCGCACCTCGTGCTCCCCTGGCTCATCTTCTCCGCGCTGAGCGCGTCGAGGAACTGGTCGCGTGCTGCCGCGACGGGGCTGCTCGCAGCCATTGCGATCGCATCCGCCCCGATCCTCGCCCTCCCGATCGCCATCGTGTGGCTCGTGTGGCTCGTCATCGGCGGGCGCGGCTTCGTCCAGCGCCTGCTGACCGCGGTGCCGACCCTGGTGCTCTTCGCGCCGCTCGCCGTCGCGCAGTGGAACCGGGGGCGCCCGCTCGCGCTCTTCGCCGACCCTGGCGTCCCGCTCGCCAGTACTGCTCCTGATGCGTGGCAGATGCTCCTCGGCTTCCCGGGGTCCCTGCTCGACGACCCGAGCTGGGCTGGCGGGCTGCTCGAGGGTTTCCCTGCGGTTCCCATCGTCGCCGCTGCCCTGATCGCCCCGCTCTTCCTCCTGGCGGTGCTCGCCCCAGGCAGCCGAAACTGGCGCGCCTCCCTCTTCGGCCTGCAGCTGCTGCTGCTCGGCTTCGTGACCGCGGCGGCGGCGAGCCGCTTCGGCTTCTCGCACGTCGGGGTCGAGAGCATCTCGCTGTGGCCAGGCAGCGCGCAGTCGCTCATGTGGCTGGGTGCCCTGATCTCGGCGGCGGCGACGCTCGCTGCGCTCCGCCCCCGCCTCTCCCAGGTCTTCGCCGGCGTCGCGCTGATCGGCATCGCCCTCCTGGCCGCTCTTCCCGCGACGGCACTGCTGCGCGGCGACGCACTGGTCGGTGCCGGCGACGGCCGGTCGCTGCCTGCCATCGTGGATGCTCAGGGTCGTGCCTCCGACGAGGTCGGAACCCTCGTGATCGCGCCGCTCGCGAGCGGTGCCCTCGAGGTGCGGCTCGAGCGCGGCACCGGCGACAGCCTGGATTCGCAGTCGACGCTGCGCACCACGAGCGTCGGCTTCTCTGCGGGCGACCAGCGTCTGGCCGAGCTTGCCGTCAACTTCGCCTCAGATTCCTCGTACCGTCCGACCGAGGAGCTGCACGCGCTCGGCATCAGCTACCTGCTCGTCCCGGAGGGCGGGAGCGACGCCGCGACCATGGAGGGGCGGCTCATCTCCTCCCTCGATGCGAACTTCGGACTGCGCCCGGCCGGCGCGACGGAGTTCGGCACCCTGTGGCAGGTCGTCGGCCCGACGCTCGAGCCGACGGACCCGAGCGTCTCCGGTCCTCTCGATACCGCGAACACGGGCACCACGCTGGGCCGGTCGATGCTCATCGTGCAGGGTGTGCTCCTCGCCCTGACGCTCCTCGCCGCCCTCCCGACGGGGGGACTCAGCGCGCGCGCCGCCGACGTGCGGCGCCGGGAGAAGACCAGCGGGCGACCGTGGTACGACCTCGACGGCGACACCGACGGCAGTGACGAGCGGATGCTGCGGCGCGACGTCACCGCGCTGACGGTCGACGACTTCGAAGACGACGATGACGTGCTCGGCACAGGTGCACGGGGAGGCGACCATGACGCTCGATGAGTCGAAGGTGATCGCCGAGGCGCGAGCCGCAGACGATGCGGCCCGCAAGGCGCCAGGAAAGCGGCACGGACGCCGGCCGGTCTGGCGTGCCCTGAGCGTCGGCGCCGCCATCGTCGCGGTCGGGGGCGTCGTCGCCGCCGTGCAGCTGGCGCCAGAGGGCGTCGTCGTCGCCTCCGCGAACTCGGTCCTCGTGAGTCCCGTCGCGAGCGCACAGGATCGCGTGTGCCCCGGCCCTCTCACACTGCTCGGGCTCGCGACCGATGACCCGACGCTCCCCGCGACGCTCGGCACCACGAGCATCCGGCTCGCGGGCGACGAGGACGGGCTCGAGGTCGAGCCGGTCGTCGCGTCCACCCCTGCGGCAGACGATCAGCAGGCACTCGCTCCCGTGCGCTTCACGGTGCCGGGTCTGACCGAGGACGGGTCGCCGACAGCGTTCGCTGCGGCCCAGACGCTCGAGCTCGCGCAGCCCTCGGCCGGGGGGTTCGCCGCTACGGCCTGCCGGATGCCGTCCGCGGAGCAGTGGCTGGTCGGTGGCAGCACGGCCGAGGGCAGCAGTACGCAGCTCGTCATGGTGAACTCCGCAGACCAGGCCGCCGACGTGCGCGTCACGGTCTCGACGGCAGACGGCGTCGTGCAGGCTCCGACGATCCGCGAGATCGTCGTGCCCGCGAGCAGTCGAGAGGTCGTGAGCCTCGAGGGGGTCGCGCCCGATCGCGGGGATCTGGTCGTGCACGTGGAAGCCGTCTCCGGGAGCATCATCTCGACGCTGCACCAGACCCGAACCTCAGGCGCGACGCCGAGCGGCATCGAGATCGTCGGGGCCCAGGACGCGCCGAGCACCTCGCTCTCGATCGTCGGGGTCCCCTCGACGAGCACCGCGTCGGAAGCCGAGGGCACGCTGGTGCTCGAGCGCGGCGCGACGCTGCGGGTCCTCGCACCCGGAGACGAGCAGACGGAGCTCACCGTCGACGTGCGCGACGCTGCCGGCACCGCCCTTGAGCCGATCTCGCTCACCATCGAAGGCGGGCGCACCACGGAGATCCCCCTGACGGGGTATCCGATCGGCCAGTACACGCTCGAGATCGACGCGAGCAACCCCGTCGTCGCCGCCGTTCAGACCACGGCGACCGCCACAGCATCCGACCTGGCCTGGTACCTGCCGGTCCCCGTCCTGAGCGACAGCCAGGTCGTGGCCGTGCCGAACGGCCCGTCTCCCAAGCTGCAGCTCGCGGACGCCGACGGGGTCGAGAAGTCCGCCACGCTCATCGCGGACGACGGCACGGAGACGGCCGTCACGATCCCGGCCCACGGCACGACGTCCATCGACGTGGAGGCGTCGCGCGAGTACCGGCTCGAGGGACTCGACCGGGTCTCCGTCCAGCTCGCCTATGCTGGCGACGGCCAGCTCGCCGCCATCCCGAGCTATGCGGCCAACCCGCTCGCCGAGGTCATCACCGTCTACCGCTGAGGCGGGCAGGCGGCGGGGGAGCTCACTCGTCGCCGAATCGCTCCGGGGCGATGTCCCACGGGTCGGAGCCGAGCAGCTCGGCGACGGCCTGCAGCACGCACCGCTCCACGAGCATCCGATAGTGCACCGGGTCCTCGCAGTGCAGGCGCGCAAGGCGATCTATCGCGACCCGGTACAGGATGATGCGGTTCGGCGACTCGACGTGCCAGCGGTCCATGCCATCCGCATGCTGCAGCGTCTTGGGCACGTTCGCGATGTCCACCTGCACGTTCGCGAGCCGCTCGGGGTTGGCTGCGCGCAGGTAGTTCATCGCATCGGCCACGTGGTTCTCGAACCTGACCACCCGACCCGTGAGCATCGGCAGGTACGGTCCGGCGACACTCGAGCGGATGCCCCTGCCGTGCCTGCCGCGGGCAAGGCCACGCTCAGGGCGGGCCTGCCTCCTGGCGTTCTCGGACTTCTTCTCCCGGCGTCGACGTGGCATGCCTGCGAGTTTACGCCCGGCGTAGACTTGCGCCGATGTCCAATCGACCATGCTCACGAGTCGCGTGCACCCGCAAGGCGGAGTACACGCTGACCTTCGACTACGAGGACAAGCTCGCCGTCATCGGCCCGCTTGCGATCGCTGCCGAACCCCACAGCTACGACCTGTGTGCGCGCCACGCGGAGCGTTCGACGCCACCGCAGGGCTGGAGCATGATGCGTCCGGTAGTTTTGGGTTCATGACTTCTGTGGCAATCGCACCCGCGTCGACTGACGAGCGGGGTTCTCTCTCCGGTGTCGTGAAGAGCTACGACGTTCGGGGGCTCGTCGGCAGCGAGCTCACCGAGACGCTCGTGACGGCGCTCGGCGCTGGCTTCGTCGACGAATTCGCGCTCTCCGGCCAGACGGTCGTGGTCGGTCACGACATGCGCGACTCCTCTCCGGGCTTCGCGACGGCCTTCGCTCGAGGCGCGACCGCGAGGGGCGCGAACGTCACGCACATCGGGCTCTGCTCGACCGACGAGGACTACTTCGCGTCCGGCCGGTACGACGCCGCCGCGGCGATGTTCACCGCCAGCCACAACCCCGCCGCCTACAACGGCATCAAGCTGTCGCTCGCCGGCGCCAAGGCGCTGAGCTTCGACACGGGCCTCTCCGCGATCAGGGATCGCGCGGCGGCCTTCCTCGACGAGGGCATCGCCCCCGTCGAGCGGCCGGGTGACGAGCAGCGCATCGACGTGCTCGCCGATTACGCGGCGTACCTTCGTGAACTGGTCGACCTCTCGGGCATCCGTCGGCTCAAGATCGTCGTCGACGCCGGCAACGGGATGGGCGGCCTCACGGTCCCCGCCGTGCTCGGCGAGGCGGCCGGTCTCGGAGCCCTGCCGCTCGAGATCATCCCCATGTACTTCGAGCTCGACGGCACGTTCCCGAACCACGAGGCCAACCCGCTCGACCCCAAGAACCTCGTCGACCTGCAGGCCGCCGTCATCGAGCACGGCGCCGATCTGGGACTCGCCTTCGACGGCGATGCGGACCGCTGCTTCCTCATCGATGAGCTGGGTGAGCCCGTCTCTCCGAGCGCCGTGACCGCCATCGTCGCGCGTCGCGAGATCGCGCGCGTCCGTGCTGCTGGCGAGACCGAGCCGACGATCCTGCACAACCTCATCGTCTCGCGTCACGTTCCGGAAGCCATCAGGCAGGAGGGCGCGAAGGCCGTCCAGACGAAGGTCGGCCACTCGCTCATCAAGGCGCAGATGGCCGCCACGAATGCGGTCTTCGGCGGGGAGCACTCTGCGCACTACTACTTCCGCGACTTCTGGAGCGCCGACAACGGCATGCTCGCGGCGATGCACGTGCTCGCCGCCGTGGGTGGCTCCGACAAGCAGCTCTCGGAGATCGGCGGGCTCGAGAACCCCTACTTCGCGTCAGGTGAGATCAACTCGACGGTCGCCGACGTCCCGGCGGCGCTCGCGCGCATCGTCGACGCCTTCGCGAGCACCGCGGAGTTCGAGGAATTCGACGGCCTCACGGTCCGCGGCTCCGACGAGACCGGCTTCTGGTGGTTCAACGTGCGCGCGTCCAACACCGAGCCGCTTCTGCGCTTGAACGCCGAGGCGAAGGACGAGGCGCGCCTGCAGTCGCTGCGCGACCAGGTGCTCGGCCTCATCCGAGCCGAGTAGCAGACCGGCAGCATCCACCACCCCCGTAGCAAGGAAGCAGCAGTCATGGCACCAACGTCAGGTATCGAGCTCTCCACCGAACGTCCGTTCGTCGTCGCAGATCTGGCCCTCGCGCCGGCGGGGCGCCACCAGATCCGTCTGGCCGAGATCGAGATGCCTGGGCTCATGGCGCTGCGGGCGCAGTACGCGGGGCAGAACCCCCTCGCCGGCGCACGCATCGCCGGCTCGCTGCACATGACGGTGCAGACCGCGGTGCTCATCGAGACCCTCACCGACCTCGGTGCCGAGGTGCGCTGGGCCAGCTGCAACATCTTCTCCACGCAGGACGAAGCCGCCGCTGCCGTCGCCGTCGGACCAGACGGCACGGTCGAGGAGCCGAAGGGCATCCCCGTGTTCGCCTGGAAGGGCGAGACGCTCGAGGAGTACTGGTGGTGCACCTCGCGCATCTTCGACTGGAGCGCCGAGGGTGCCGTCGGCCCCAACCTCATCCTGGATGACGGCGGCGACGCGACGATGCTCGTGCACCTCGGCCGGGAGGCGGAGATCGCCGGAGCCGTCCGTGACGCGAGCGACGCGGACAGCGTCGAGATGCGGGTTGTCCTCGACACCATCCGTGCCTCGCTCGCCGTCGACGCCGGCCACTTCAGCCGCATCGCGGACGAGGTGCGCGGCGTCACGGAGGAGACGACGACCGGTGTGCACCGCCTGTACGAGCTCGCCGAGCGGGGCGAGCTGCAGTTCACGGCCATCAACGTCAACGACTCGGTGACGAAGTCGAAGTTCGACAACACGTACGGCATCCGCCACTCGCTCCCCGACGGGCTGAACCGCGCGACCGATGTGCTCATCGGCGGCAAGACCGCCTTCGTGGTCGGCTACGGGGACGTCGGCAAGGGGGCGGCAGAAGCCCTTCGCGGCCAGGGCGCGCGAGTCATCGTCAGCGAGGTCGACCCGATCTGCGCCTGGCAGGCCGCCATGGACGGCTTCCAGGTCGCGAAGGTCGAGGACGTCCTCGACCAGGTGGATATCTGGATCACGTGCACGGGCAACAAGAGCGTGCTGACGCTCGAGCACATGCTCGGCATGAAGCACATGGCGATCGTCGGCAACGTCGGGCACTTCGACAACGAGATCGACATGGCCGGGCTCGAGGGCCTCGCCGGTGCGACTCGCGTCGAGATCAAGGCGCAGGTGCACGAGTGGCGCCTCCCGAATGCACGTTCGCTGCTGGTGCTCTCCGAGGGGCGACTGCTGAATCTCGGCAACGCGACCGGCCACCCCTCCTTCGTCATGAGCAGCTCCTTCACGAACCAGGTGCTGGCGCAGCTCGAGCTCTGGCAGCGTCTCGACGCCTACCCGCTCGGTGTCCACGTGCTGCCGAAGCACCTGGACGAGCAGGTCGCGCGTCTCCACCTGGATGCCCTCGGCGTGAAGCTCACCGAGCTGACCCCCGAGCAGGCCGACTACATCGGCGTTGCCGTCGACGGCCCGTACAAGGTCGACCACTACCGGTACTGAATCTCGCCCGCCGCGCAGCGGACGGCACGCTCGAAGCCGCAGCCCGCCAGAGGAGAACTCTGGCGGGCTGCGGCTGTCCGCGCGGCAGTGCGCAGTCGGGTCCTGGCCCGGCCCGCCGCGGAACCGGGTTCGGACCCGCGGCTCAGCCTCGGTCCGGGAACGAGTGGGGCATGCCGTTGAGCGTGGGGGCCAGCGCCATCTCCCGCCGGTCGATTGCGGAGAGCGCCGCGAGCTCTCGATCGCGGCGCAGCACGGCGAGGCCTCGCAGGTAGGTGTCGGCGTCGACGTCGGGGATCGGGTGCACGTGGGGGAGTGTCTCGCGCGCGATCTCGCCGGCGGCTCGGTCCCGGTGCGCTGGGGTGAGGTGCTCAGCTTGGTCGAGGTAGTCCAGGACGCGGCGAGCGGTGCGGTCCGGCAGCCTTCCAGCGTCGGCGATCCCGGCCCAGGCGATGAGCTGCGGGGGCATCGGCCCGAGGTGGCTTCTGAGCTTCGGGGCCCGTTCGCGCTGGCAGGTGGTGCCCGCCAGGATGTCGCCGAGTCGCTTGGCCCTGCTGTTCACGAGGCCGGTGATGATGGCGATACCGCCGAAGGTGCCGTAGAGCTCGATGAATCCGAGCAGGGAGCGGATGAGCGCCTGCCGGAACCCCGACGCACCCCCGTCGTCGCGCACGATGCGCAGTCCGGTGGCGAGCTTCCCGACCGATCGGCCGTGGGAGAGGGTCTCGACGACACACGGAGCGATGACGAGGCAGACGACAAGAAGCGAGAGGGCGATGGCGCTCATGAGCGCCTCGTCGATGGCGAACGGGAAGTCGTCGCTCGAAAGGACCGTCATGGTCAGGATGAGGAGGCCGACGTATCCGACCAGGTAGACCAGTGCGTCGAGGGCGGCCGATGCCGCGCGCAGCGCGAACCCCGCTGGCCGGACGTCGAGATGCACGCCTTCACCGGCGACGAGCTGCTCGTCGCTGACGCTCAGGCGTTCCCGTGGTCTCGTCTGAGTGGCCATGGCAGTATTGAAACAGATGGATCTTGAAGCTCTCACAACCGCCCGTTCGGCGGATTGGCGGCGCCTGGGGGCGCTGGCTCGGCACCGGAATCTGACCGGCGCCGAGATCGACGAGCTCATCACGCGATACCAGGACTCGTCGACCGAGCTCTCGGCCCTCCGAACGAGCTACGGCGAGACCCGCGAGGGAGAATTCCTGTCCGTGCAGCTTTCGCGGGCGCGGGGCAGGTTCACTGGGGCAGGGCGCAACATCCTGCTGGTCCTCGGAACGTTCTTCACCCTCGCCCTGCCTGCTGCGCTCTACCGCGTTCGGTGGTGGACGCTCGGTGCAGCGGTGTTCACGTTGCTCGTGGGCGTGCTCAGCTATTGGTGGATCACGGCGAACCCGGAGATCCTCGGATTCCTCGGCTCCGAGGCCGCGCTGGAGCAGTACGCGGAAGAGGACTTCGTCGGCTACTACTCGCAGTTCTCGGAATCCAGCTTCGCGGCGAGGGTCTTCACGAACAATGCATGGATCGCCGCGCAGTGCATCGCATTCGGCATCACCGGCCTGTGGGTGCCGGTCGTGCTCGTGCAGAATGCGCTCGGGCTCGGCCAGAGCGCCGCGGTGCTGGGCGCGCACGGGCACCTCGATGTGTTCTTCCTCTGGATCGCGCCGCACGGACTGCTCGAACTCACGATGGTGTTCGTCGCGGCGGGTGCTGGGCTTCGCATCTTCTGGGCTTGGGTCGCCCCTGGCGCGAAGACTCGCATGCAGTCTCTGGCAGACGATGGCCGTGCGCTCATCGTCGTCGCGATCGGCACGACGATCTTCCTGTTCATCTCCGGCCTGGTCGAGGGGTTCGTGACGAGGCAGGACTGGCCGTGGCCGGTGAAGATCGGGATCGGGGCTGCCGCCCTCGCGCTGTATCTCGTCTACGCGCTCTGGCTCGGCGGTCGCGCGGTCCGGGCCGGCGAGACGGGCGCACTCGAGAAGTTCGACGGCGGCGCGCGGCGGGTCTACGCAGTCTGACGCCAGTGCCGGTGGCCCGCCAGCGAGCGGGCCGGAGAGCTCGACACGCCCGGGATGTGCCCCGAGTTGTGTGCCGCTGGCTCCCTGCGTAATGTAATCACTCGTCAGGCCAACGGAGCGAAACGCGAGAGCGGGTCGCACGGGCCGGACAGTCCGAAAGAAAGATCAGCATCTGCCACTTGTTCTTGCAAG
>NZ_PSYC01000051.1:0-6202 GCF_002931515.1 Pseudoclavibacter sp. RFBG4
CTTCCGCCCCCTTCCGCCCCCCTTCCTCATCCTCATCCTCATACTCATCCTCATCCTCATCCTCATCCTCATCCTCAGGAGTAAGCCAGAAGCAGGTTGCCGGCGCGCGGAGGGTGTTTCTGGGTGACTTCTCTGCGCCCGGGCGCAGAGACAGAGACGCGCCCCCGGTGACCGTGAAGGTCGGGCCGAGGGCGCGTCTGTCGAGTGCTGCGAGCAGCTACGCGTGCGAGGCGGCGTGGTCTTCCACGGCGTGCTCGGCTTCGGAGTCGTCACCGGCCAGGACCGCGTCGAGGCTCTCGCGCACGATGCGGAGACCCGTCTGCAGTTCATCGCTCGTGAGCGTGAGCGCCGGGAGGAACTTGAGGACCTCTTCGAAAGCGCCCGCGGTCTCGATGACGAGTCCACGCTGGAACGCCTCGGCGGAGATGCGCGAAGGCAGGTCGCGGTCGTCGAGGCTGACGATGCCGTACATGAGGCCGCGGCCGCGCACCGTGAGGCCGAGCTGCGGGTAGTCGGCGGCGATGCTCTCGAGGCCAGCGCGCAGTTCGGCGGAACGCTCCGCGACCGTCGTCATGAACACCTCGTCAGCCCAGTACTGCTCGAGCGCGACGCGTGCCGTGACGAATGCGAGGTTGTTGCCGCGGAAGGTGCCCGTGTGGGCGCCCGGCTTCCACACATCCACTGCGGGGCGGAGGAGGACAAGCGACATGGGCAGGCCGGATGCGGAGATCGACTTCGACACCGTGACGAGGTCGGGGACGATGCCCGACTCCTCGAACGCGAAGAAGGATCCGCTGCGGCCGATGCCCGCCTGGATCTCGTCGAGGATCAGCAGGATGCCCCGCTCTTCGGTGATCGTGCGAAGGCGCCGCAGCCATTCGGGGCTCGCGACGTTGATGCCGCCCTCGCCCTGGATGGCTTCCACGATGACGGCGGCGGGCAGGTCGAGGCCGCTGCCGGTGTCGTCGAGCATCTTCTCGAACAGGTCGAGCGTGTCGAGCTTGTCGCCCAGGTATCCCTCGAAGGGGAGGCGGGTGACGTCGCCAAGCGTGGTCCCGGCGGCGTCGCGGTACTTCTTGTTGCCGGTGACGGCCACCGCGCCGAGGCTGAGGCCGTGGAAGCCGTTCGTGAACGCGACCACGTTCGTGCGCCCCGTCGCCTGGCGCGCGACCTTGAGGGCCGCCTCGACGGCGTTGGCGCCGGTGGGTCCCGTGAACTGGATCTTGTAGTCGTAGCCGCGCGGCTCGAGCACGTACTGCTCGAATGCCTCGATGAACGCGCGCTTCGCGGAGGTCGCCATGTCGAGGCCGTGGAGGATGCCGCCGTGCTCGATGTACTCGACGAGCGCCTTCGTGAAGAGGGGGTTGTTGTGCCCGTAGTTGAGCACGCCCGCGCCCGCGAAGAAGTCGAGGTACTCGTCGCCGTCTGCCGTCACGAGGGTCGAACCTGATGCGCGGTCGAACACCACGGGGAATGAGCGGATGTATCCGCGGACTTCTGACTCGCGACGGTCAAATACTTCAAGGGGCGAGAAGTCGCTCATGCTCAGTTCACCTTCTGCTTGTTGACGGGGCCCGTTTTTGACGAGCCGGGCTTGCCTTTATGGAGCCGCAGGGCGGATGCGTGGGGCTGGTCGCCGCGCATCCCGAGATTCTGAGCTTACGGCTATGCCCGGGAATCCGGAGGCTGGCTTGCTACATTGTGGCCGTTCGGGCGGCGATCGTCCGCAACGAGATGGGGGTTCCATGACTGAGATCACAGTGCCTGCGCCAGTGCAGGCCCTTGTCGATGCGATCAACGAGGGCGATGAGCAGGCGTTCGTCGACGCGTTCGCCGAAGACGGCTGCGTCGATGACTGGGGCCGCGTGCTCGAGGGGCGCGAGGGTGTCAGCAGCTGGGCGCAGAGTGACGCCATCGGGCAGAGCGCTCAGATGGTCATCAAGGAGGCGACGACCGAGGGCGACACGACCGAGTTGTTCTTCGACTGGCGCAGCAACCGCTTCAACGGCACCTCGCGCGCGTTCGTGACCGTCGAGGGCGACAAGATCAAGCGGTTCAGCATCCCCTCGCACCGATAGTCGGCGGATGCGCCGTTTGGCGGTGACGAGACTGCAGGAGAGCGCTCAGCGCACCGTGAAGAGGAACCCGTCGACGAGATCGGTGAGCTCGCTCGGCGTGACCCGTTGGCGCTGAGGGACCAGCCAGGCTGGCCGGATGCTCTCCAGCAGCCCTTCCCGCACCATGATGTCGGCTTGCTGCGCGTATCCGCGGGCCACATCTTCCGATAGGCCGTACAGGACGACGTCGGCGAAGCCGAGGTTCTCGGCGAACGTGTCGAGGTAGACGACTCTCGTGGATCCCGCGCCGCGCTCGTCGAGTGGCAGCTCGTGGAGGTACTGGCTCTCTTCGCGGTATCGATCCCAGAGCTTCGACCAGCGGCGTTGCAGGGGAGACCGCACGAAGGTGAGTGCGACGACGACGGCAAGCGCCGCGAGGTAGACGGGCACCGCCCAGGCGGGGAGCAGAGGGGCCAGCAGCAGCAAGCCGATCGGCACCACCAGGAGGCCCGCGAAGGCGCGGCTGTATGGGCTCCCGAGGAGCCGCGACACCCAGGTGCCGCGGGCCGACG
Source organism: Pseudoclavibacter sp. RFBG4 (assembly GCF_002931515.1). Taxonomy (NCBI): domain Bacteria; kingdom Bacillati; phylum Actinomycetota; class Actinomycetes; order Micrococcales; family Microbacteriaceae; genus Pseudoclavibacter; species Pseudoclavibacter sp. RFBG4. Next base: position 2,630 of record NZ_PSYC01000051.1, read on the forward strand.
TGTCGACGCGGTGGCGGTCGAGTTCGGCGATGACGCTCGTCTTCAGCGCCGCTCTGCGGGCGGGATCGTCGCTGCCGGTGCGGTCGACTCGCGCCCGGTCCGCTGGCCTTCGTGTCCCCAACGGGAAGTAGACGTCCACGACAGCCTGCGACCAGGTGGGCAGCAGTGGATCGTCGCGGAGGAACTCCACCTCCCACCCCGTCGCAACCGGGGGCCGGTAGCCCGCGTCGATGATTCTCGCCGCGGCACCCGCGTCGTCGACCTCGTGGATGCGCAGCACCCCGCGGTGCGCCAGCCAGAGGAGCTCGCCAGCGAAGGCTGTCTCCCAGCCGCGGCTATCGTCGTCGAGGCGTTTGACGCGGTGCTGCGCGGCGAGTGGCGTCAGCGGCAGTCTCGAGCTCGGAGAGATCGGCAGCTTCATCAGGAGAAGCGCGATCGCGGATGCGGTGATGATCAGGAAGGCGGCGAGCGCAATTGCTGCCCAGAGGTTCTCGGTACCGGCGTTGGTGATGGTGGTCTCGTTTCGAAGCAGCGGTCGGATCGGAACGTGCGTGGCGTCAGGCTGCGGGTGCGCGGGAGGGCGAACCGAGCTTGCGGGCCCTCCCGCGCATCCGCGGCTCTCCTCGCCTAGCGCTTGCCGCCGCCCAGCAGCCCACCGAGAATATCGCCGAGCCCGCCACCGCCCGCCGCGCTGCCCGAGCCGCTTGCGCTGCCCGCACCGCCGAGGATTCCGCCCAGGATGTCGCCGAGCCCGCCGCCGCCTGCCGCGCCGCCCGCCTTGCTGCCGGACGCCGAACCGCCGCCGAGGATCCCACCGAGGAGATCCTCGAGGCCGCCGCCGGAGCTCGCGCCCGCCGTAGTGGATGCGCCCTGCTGGCCGCCGAGGAACTTCTTCGCGAGCCACGCGAGCACGATGGGCGCGAGGATCGGGAGCAGCTTCTGCACGAGGCCGGACGTCTGGCCACCTGGTGCCGAGCCGAGGGCGGCGGCGACCTGGTCGGTGTTGCTGCCGAACACGTTGTCGACGATCTTCTGGCCGTCGTTCGTGTCGATGTCGGCGAGCGAGACACGGCCGTCGACGAGGGTCGTGTCCTTCTTCGCAAGCGCATGCTCGAGCGATGCGGCCCCGGCGGGGTCAGCCGCGTTGGCCTGCAGTCCGCCGATGAGGGTCGGCAACGCTGCCTGGATCCCCTGCTGCGCGGTCTGCTTGTCGACGCCGAGCTTGCCGGCGATGTCGTCCACCGGGATGAGCGCGAGCAGTTCAGTGATGTCGGTCATGAGTTCCCCTTGATCGATGGCGCGGCACCGATCGTGGGGCCGCGTGAGCCCGAGGGTAGCGGTGGGGGTGGTGGATCCGCCGTGCATCGTGCTGAGCTTGTCGGACGGTTCGTCGAAGGTCTCAGCCACGAACCGACACTGCGTCCACCCAAACGGTAGGTCTGCAGGGTAGACACGAACAAGCAGATGGCCAACACCCCCACCCGGAGGACATCAATGACCACGTTCGATCGAGCAGAAGCCGAGATCAGCCAGGAGCGCGTCGCCGCGGCGCTCGCTGGCGCGAAGGCCGCAACGTACTGGCTCGACGACCCCGGCCGCCCAGCGGCACTGCCGCCGTTGCGGGGGAAGATCACCGCGGACCTCGTCATCGTGGGCGGCGGATACACGGGGCTGTGGACCGCACTGCTCGCAAAAGAACGCGACCCCAAGCGAAAGGTCGTGCTGCTCGAGGGCAAGCGCGTCGGCTGGGCGGCGTCCGGCCGCAACGGAGGGTTCTGCGAGGCGAGCCTCACGCACGGCGAATCGAACGGCAAGGAGCGCCTGCCGCACGAGTACCCGAAGCTCGAGGCCCTCGGCCTGGAGAACCTGCGCGAGATCGGCGAGGCCGTGAAGCGCTACAGCATGGACTGCGACTACGAGGAGACGGGGGTGCTTAACGTCGCCACCGAATCGCATCAGGTGCCGGAGCTCGAACACGATGCTGCTGGCGACTCCGGGCTCGAGTTCCTCGACCGACAGACCCTGCAGGCGGAAGTCGCCTCTCCGCTGTTTCTCGCGGCGAACTACGAACGCGAGGGCACGTCGCTCGTGAACCCCGCGAAGCTCGTGTGGGAGCTGCGGCGCGTGGTGCTCGGCATGGGTGTCGCGATCTTCGAGAACACCCCGGTCCGTTCGCTCGACGCCGACGGGGGCGGGGTCACGGTCGGGACCGACGAGGGCAGCGTCTACGCGCAGCGCGTGGCACTCGGCACGAACGCGTTCCCCGCGCTCATCAAGCGCGACCGCTTCTACACGGTCCCCGTCTACGACTACGTGCTCATGACGAACCCGTTGAGCGACGAGCAGCTCGAATCGATCGGCTGGAAGCGGCGCCAGGGCATCACCGACCTCAACAACCGCTTCCACTACTCGCGACTGGTGACGGATGCGGATGGCCGCACGCGCATCCTCTACGGCGGGTACGACGCCGTGTACAACTACGGCGGGCGCATCAAGAAGCAGTACGACCAGCGCCCCGAGACGTTCGAGAAGCTCGCGGCGCACTTCATCGCCACCTACCCGCAGCTGGAGGGGCTCGGCTTCTCCCACAAGTGGGGCGGCGTCATCGACACGTGCACGCGCTTCTTCTCGTTCTTCGACACCGAGTACGACGGCCGCGTCGCGCATGCCGCCGGTTTCACCGGCCTCGGCGTCGGCGCGACCAGGTACGCGGCGAACGTGCTCCTCGACCTGCTGAGCGGCGAGGAGACCGAGCGCACGCGCATGGACTTCGTGAAGAAGAAGCCGCTACCGTTCCCGCCGGAGCCGTTCGCGTCGTTCGGCGCGAAGGTGTCGCTCGCCGAGATGGCGCGCGCCGACCGCAACGAAGGCAAGCGCGGACTGTGGCTGAAGACGATGGACGCAGTCGGGCTGGGGTTCGACTCGTGAGCGGGGACGGAGCGCGTGAGGCGGATGCCGAGGCCGAGGCCGGTGCCGCGGACGTGAGCGGGATGCTCCCCGGTTCGGTCGTGCACGCGCGGGGTGCATCCCTGTCGCACGACCCCGTCGAGGGCTGGCAGAAGGTGAGCGGCGAGCCGACAACCGCCGCCCTCGACCTCGGTGCCTTCGCGGGCGCGGAGTTCGGGCTGTGGGAGATGTCTGCCGGGTCGATGCTCGACGTCGAGGCCGACGAGGTGTTCCTCGTCATCAGCGGCACGGCGACGGTCGAGTTCCTCGAGCCGGAACTGCCCTCGATCGACCTCGAACCAGGTTCCATCGTGCGACTCGGCGAAGGGATGCGCACCCGGTGGACCGTCACCGGCGCGCCCCTGCGCAAGCTGTACCTCGTGGAGAGCGGCAGCTAGGGGCCGCGCCGGCTGGGGCTGGGGCTTCTCCTTCCGCCGCCCTGCCGGGCCCGTGATGGCTTTCGGTGACCGTGATGGGTTTTTACCCATCACCGGTCGCTAAAACCCATCACGCGCATCCGAGAAACCCATCAGCGTCGCGAAAACCCATCAGCGTCACTCGACCACGCCCGACCTGCCGCGCCAGAGCAGGCAGCGGATGCGCCCAGTGCGCTTCCACGCCCAGGAA
>NZ_PSYC01000051.1:6212-44826 GCF_002931515.1 Pseudoclavibacter sp. RFBG4
CGACAACCCACCAGCGAGCGGCCGAGACGGAGCTCAGGCAGCGGCGCGGCGCGCCGGCAGCGCCCCTGCCCCTGCCCCGCGCCCCCTTGTCCCGTGCCGCGCCTGCCTCTGATGCCGGGTTCGTGATGGCTTTCGGTGACCGTGATGGGTTTTTACCCATCATGGGTCGCCGAAACCCATCACGCGCATCCGAGAAACCCATCAGCGTCGCGAAAAGCCCGCACGAGCCTTTCCTATGCCGGCCCCGGCGCACCGGTGAGACGCAGGCGGCGTCCCGGCTGTGGATAACGCGGAGGAGACGGCGCGCGTCCGTACTCTGGGCGCATGTCTGGACCCGAGAACCTGCCGGATGGCACCGCGGCCGGTCCCTTCAGCGTCGGGGACGGGCGTCTCGCGGGACTGACGGCGGGCCAGCTGAACTCAGCGGAGTTCACGAGCCCGCACCGAGGCGTGCGGATGCGCGGGATCGCAACCACGCCCCTCGAGATCGCGCAGGCGTTCGTGCCGCGCCTCAGGGAACGGAGTGCTCTCGGCGGCGTGACCGCTGCCCGCGTCTGGGGTCTCCCCGTCCCGTGTCGCCTCGATGGGGACTCCACGGTGCACGTCCTCGTGCCGGCGGGCCGGAACCGGCCGGCGGGGCGCGGAATCCGGTCGCGAAGCATCCATGAACAGTTTTGGGATGCCCGCGATCTGCAGGGCGCGCCAGTCGCCTCGCCGGCGCTGACCTGGGCGACGGCCGCGAGACATCTCGAGGTCTCCGAGCTGGTCGTGCTCGGCGATGCACTCGTCGCGACTTCCACGAACTACGAGCGGCTGGTCCGGCCGAACACCCCGCCCGACGGCGCGAGGACAGCGCCGCCACTTGCTTCACTCGAAGAGCTGGCGGGCATCGCGAACGCCTGGGGAAATCGCGAAGGGGGAGCGTCGCTGAGGATCGCCGCCGCACGGATTCGCTGCGGAGTGGAATCTCCGATGGAGACCTGGACCCGGCTGGTGATCGTCGCCGCCGGCCTGCCAGAGCCGGAAGTCGGCGTCGAAGTGTGGAATGGTCCAGAGTTCGTGGGACGTGTCGACCTCGCGTATCGGGCGCAGAGAATCGCCATCGAGTATGAGGGTGACCATCATCGGACCGACAAGCGACAGTGGCGGAAGGACATCGGGCGCGTCAACCGCCTGCAGGAAATCGACTGGTTTGCCATCCGGGCCACCGCGGCGCAGCTCTGGCCGACGCCGACACGCTTCGTGGACCAAGTGCGCGCCGCGCTGCAAAGAGCTGAGGCACGTGATGCGTAGCGGGCTGCGGCTCCGCCCGGCGCCAGAGGGCACGACATCGAAGCTGGACCTGGTAGCGCAGCCCGCAGCCCTCACCCTGCAGCCCTCAGCCCTTCCGGCCGACCATCACCGACCGCGGCGAGTAGTCCTGGCCCCTCCAGTAGAGCATCACGCGTTGGCGGCCGATTCGGTATTCGTCGCGGCTTCGCTCGTCTTCGTCCGGAGGGAGGGCTTCTTTCGGGTCGCCGAGGTGCTCGAGGACCCCTTCGCGCGTGAACGGGGAGAGCCCCGTGATCAGGTGCGCCGTGCGCGGGTAGTTGGCTTCCGGGGCGTTGCGGTGCGGGTGGAAGACGAGCTCGACGCATCTCACCGCGCCGCCCTTCATCCCCACGATGAGGGAACGATCGGTGCTCCGGTAGGCGCACTGGTACGCGCCGGAGCGGTTGATCTCGATCGGTCCGTCGATGAGTCGGAGCAGCGCGAGGGTCGCGGGGTCCTCGATCTTCTTGCCAAGCGCGGCCGCCGCAAGCGTGAGGTCCCCGGCCACCGTGCGCTTCGCGTCGCCGTTCACGCGCATCGTCGGCGGAGTGGATGCGGTTGGGTCGAGCGCGTCGACGAGCGCGGTGAGGCGGGCGACTTCCCTGGCATCGTCGTCGGCCTCGGAATCCTGCGCGGATTGCTCGCGGAGCAGCGCGGCTGCTCGTCCTTCGTCGCGGTGCCGCGCGAACCGAGATGCCTCGGCGGTCTCTCCGGCCGCCGCGAGCTGCGCTTCGACGATGCGGTGTCCGTTGAGGAGCGAGAGGGCTCGCTCGCTGACCAGCAGCATCCCATCTCGCTGGGCGAAGTCGTGGTCCGTGTCTGGACGGCCGGTGGGCGCGAGCCGCTCCCAGCGCTCCGGGAACGCGCCGGCGTACGAGACGAACTCCGGCGATTTCGTGACGGTCGCCTCGTGCAGCTCGAACCCAGTGAGGTCCGAGGCGCGCAGGGCGTCGGCGAGTGCACCGGTGACGACGAAGTCGGGAAGCACGCTGACGAGCTCATCCCCGAGCCAGCCCGCGAACTCGCAGCGCAGCGGGTCCGCCTGCGAGCGCGCGCCATTCGCATCGTGCATCCATTCGGCTCCGGCGCCGACGGTTCCGGTCGCTTCAGGTTCCAAAGCGTGGTGCTGCATCGTGGCTCCTTCTCCCCGAGTTCCTCTCGAGTTCAGCTTCGGTCGATCGCGGCGTGCGCGGTCATGCGCGGGGCGGTGCGGGCAGGTCCCAGATGTCGGCGAACCGGGCCGCGATCGCTGGCTGGGTCCAGATCAGCGACAGGCCGGTCGCCGCCGAGGAGATGCTGTTGAGCTCCGGGGCGAAGACCACGAACTCGTGGGAGATGGGCCGGCCGGCGCGGTCAGCGCGTCCTTCGGGATCAGGGAAGCGCAGCGCCGCCCGGTCATCCCCGAGATGCCAGAGTTCGGAGTCGTCGCCGAGGCTCGAGAACGCCTTGTCGTACTCGGGCAGGGGGTCGGCGTAGCCGCCGTCGAGGAGGAAGCGATGCCCCCAGGTGCGGCCCCTTGTGGCCCAGATGAGCTTCACTTCTTGCTCCGGAGGAGAATGCCCTTGCGTTCGGCGTCTTCGAGGTCGAGCTTGAAGCGCGTGAGCATCGCCGTGAGGTAGTCACGTTTGGCGAGCGCCTCCGCGTTGACCGCCTTGAGCTTGTCGCCCGCGAGCGAGGCTCCGCGTTCGATCGCATCCTTCGAGACGAAGGATGCGGCGAGCCCGGCGAGCAGGCCGAGCGGTCCCGGCAGCTTGACCTTTTTGATGACGAACAGGGCCCCCATCGCCGCGACGCCGGCCACGTCGCCAGCCTTGCCGAAGATCTTCTCGGCCACCTTGCCGCCGTCGTGCAGCGTCTTTGCCCACTTGACGTGGCGTTCGAAGGGGAGGATGGCGGCCAGAGGGAGGACGGCGTCGACTCCGACGCGCTCGGTCACTTCGATCTTGCCTGGCTCGAACTTCGCGGAGGAGAGCAGGATGAAGTCCTCGGCGAACGACATCGCCTCGGGTGCTTCCACGAAGCCGCGCAGCTCCTGGCGCAGCTGGTCGAGCTCGTCGCTGACCTTCTCGACGAGAAGCGCCTTGAATCTGTGCGCATCCATCTCGGGAAGCAGGTCGGATTTGGACAGCGCCAGCACCCAGATGCGAGGGAACTGCGTCAGGGGCTTGCTGTCCTTGAGGAGCTCGGGCTTGAGGCGGAGCAGCTCGGAGCGGATGTTGGTGAGGAGCGACTTTAGATACAGCTCCTCAGAGCCCTCGTTCTCGAGGAGCAGCTGCCCGTCGACGAGCAACAGCGCGACGTCCGAGCTGAGCAGCGCCGTGAAGGTCTCCACTCGCCGACGGGTCTCCTCGGCGCCCACCGCGGACTCCTCGAACCACTCGCCCGGGTAGTCGTGCCAGACGAGGCGCAGCGCGTCGAACGGCTTCGATTGCTTCGCCCGCTGCTGGGACCAGGCCTTCGGCCGAACCATGAACGAGTAGGCGGTGTGTGAGAAGCGAGTGGATGCGGGCACCTTCGCTGCGTTCTTCATGCCGAGGTAGCTCTGGTACAGCTTGTCGCTCTGCCCCGTGTCGTCGGCGACGACCTCGTACAGGTTGTCCTTCGCGAACTGCGGCTCCTGCGTCGGGCCGTAGAACGAGGAGACGAGCACCGTCTTCCCGCTTCCGCTGCCGCCGAAGACAGCGATGTGCTGCTCTCGCGTCCTGCTCTTCGCTGATGCCATGGGCGCGTCTCCTGCGGGTCGGGGGCGGGTTTCCGCGGGTCTCGCGGAAGTGGTGCGCGGAGCGTCGAGCCTAGGCGTTCGCCTCTGCGGCGTCCTGGGAACTGTCGCCGGGTATGCGCTCCGCCTGCTCGAAACGACCGTTCATCGCAGGATCGTGGCCGCACGTCGCACAGACGGCGTCGGCCACTGGCTGTTCGCGCGAGTCCCCTTTTACGGTGTCTGGACGCAATGACGCGAAAGGCTAAGGAGCCACCATGACCGCACCCTCGCTGCAGAGACGCGACGACGATGACGAGATCATCACCGACTCGAAACTTCCACCGGTTGCCGTATCGGAGGAGGACGACCGGAAGCGGTGGACCTGGCAGAAGGTCATCGTCTGGAGCGTCGTGGCCCTGGTCGGCGGGATCGCCTGGACGATGCTCGCGATCGTCCGCGGTGAGACGGTCAACGCGATCTGGTTCGTCTTCGCGGCGGTCTCCACGTACCTGATCGGCTACCGCTTCTACTCGAAGGTCATCGAGAAGCACCTGCTCAGGCCGAACGACCGGCGTGCGACTCCCGCGGAGGTCAAGCACGACGGCAAGGACTACGTCCCCACCGACCGCCGGGTGCTCTACGGGCATCACTTCGCGGCGATCGCAGGAGCCGGGCCGCTCGTCGGGCCTGTGCTCGCAGCTCAGATGGGCTACCTCCCCGGCACGATCTGGATCATCGTCGGCGTCGTGTTCGCGGGTGCGGTGCAGGACTACACGGTCCTGTTCTTCTCCATGCGACGAGGGGGCCGCACCATCGGCCAGATGGCGCGTCAGGAACTCGGCAAGATCGGCGGCACCGCGGCGATCATCGCCTCGCTGCTGATCATGCTGATCATCGTCGCGATCCTCGCACTCGTCGTCGTCAACGGACTCGGGGAGAGCCCTTGGGGCGTCTTCTCGGTGGGCATGACCATCCCGATCGCCTTGTTCATGGGCGTCTACCTGCGGTACCTGCGCCCGGGCAAAGTGACCGAGGTCTCGATCATCGGGTTCGTCCTGCTCATGGCCGCCATCATCGGCGGCGGCATGGTGGCTGAGACCGAGTGGGGCCAGGCCATCTTCGGGCTTGATCGTCTGAGCATCGCGTTGGGCATCATCATCTACGGATTCATCGCAGCCGTGCTTCCCGTCTGGCTCCTGCTCGCGCCCCGCGACTACCTGTCGACGTTCATGAAGATCGGCGTGATCGTCATGCTGGCGGGTGCGATCGTCGTCGTGCGCCCCGAGATCACGGTCCCAGCCATCTCCGTCTTCGGGGAGTCCGGGCTCGGCCCCGTCTTCTCTGGCCCGCTGTTCCCGTTCCTCTTCGTCACGATCGCGTGCGGAGCGCTCTCCGGGTTCCACGCGCTCATCGCGTCAGGAACGACGCCCAAGCTCGTTGAGAAGGAGAAGCAGACGCGCTTCATCGGCTACGGCGGCATGCTCATGGAGTCATTCGTCGCGATCATGGCGTTCGTCGCCGCGCTGTCTGTGGATCAGGGCATCTACTTCGCCATGAACTCGCCCACTGCTGCCACGGGGGGAACCGTCGAGGGGGCGGTCGCGTTCGTCAACTCGCTTGGGCTCACGGGGGTGAACCTGACCCCGGAGATGCTCACGGGAACGGCTGCGGCGGTCGGCGAGGAGTCGGTCGTGTCGCGCACGGGAGGCGCTCCGACTCTTGCGCTGGGGCTCGCGCAGATCATGCAGCAGGCGATCGGCGGGCCGGCGATGATGTCGTTCTGGTACCACTTCGCGATCATGTTCGAGGCGCTCTTCATCCTGACGGCGGTGGATGCGGGAACTCGCGTCGCACGGTTCATGCTGCAGGATTCGCTCGGTGCCTGGTTCCCGAAGTTCCGGAACGTGTCCTGGCGTCCCGGAGTCTGGATCTGCACGGCCATCATGGTGGCCGGCTGGGGTGCAATCCTGATTCTCGGCGTGACCGACCCGCTTGGCGGCATCAACACCTTCTTCCCGCTCTTTGGCATCGCGAACCAGCTGCTCGCCGCCATCGCGCTCGCTGTGGTGATGGCGATCATCGCCAAACGGGGTCGTCGCTACCTGAAGTGGATCTGGATCATCGCCGTTCCCCTGGTCTTCACGGCGATCGTGACGATCACCGCCTCGATGATGAAGATCTTCTCGCCGGAGCCCACGATCGGGTACTGGGCCAACCACTTCCGGTACCTCGACGCGCAGCGTGGCGGCAGCTCCGAGCTGGGAACGCCGGAGGTGCTCGAGGCGGTCATCCGAAATACAGCCGTGCAGGGGACGCTCTCCATAGTCTTCGTGGTGCTCGCCATCGTCGTCATGATCTCGGCGGCCATCGTCACGGTCCGCGCCATCCGAGCGGGCGGCGGGGACAACACGGAGGACCCGGCGGTGGCATCCCGCCGATTCGCGCCGGCAGGCCTCCTGCCCAGTCCACCGGAGAAAGAGCTCGAGAAGCGGTGGCAGCCGATCCTGGCCCAAGAGCACAAGCCCCGATCGCACCACTAGGAGATGCCATGTCCGAGTCGACCGTGACCAGAACGTCGCGCGGCGCAGTCGTGTTCGCGGCGGTCCGGCGCTTCACGCGGGGCGTGCGCTGGTACATCACGACGCTCATGGGTGATCACGCGTACGACGACTACGTCGCGTGTCACCGGGATCGCCCAGGCGAGACGCCGATGACGGAACGGGAGTTCTGGCGGGAGAAGTCCGACCACCAGGACCGGAATCCTGGCGCTCGATGCTGCTGATGGAGCGAGAACGCTGGCGATTAGGCTGTCCGCATGGATGACAGCGTCGTCGTGGCCGCCGTCGCGGGCCTCGTGGCGGGGGGAGCGCTGAGCCTCGCGCTCTTCCTGGCACGGCGCTTCGCGCGGGACACCTCGGGGCTCGGCGGCGATGCCGAGCAGGCCGCCTACCGGGCGCTGCACCAGGCGAGCCTCGCGGCACCCCACCTGCGCGAGGGCGTCGCGTCGGACCGGGTGCCCCGCGCGGCGCAGCACCTGCGCACGCTGCTGGGTTCCTCAGCTGCCGCGATCGTCAGCGACGAGGGCGGTGTGATCTTCGATACGCGGGCGCCGCACCTGGAGGAGTCGGCCCGCCAGGTCGCGGAGCGCGTGCGGTCGACCGGCCGGCCTCAGGTCTTCCGTCAGGGCCGTCACTCGGATGCTCCGGATGCGGTGGGCGCTCCGATCCTCGTCGATGGGACGACCATCGGGGTGCTGGTGGCGTTCTCGTCACCGGTCCGCGGAGCCCTGGTGCGGGTGGTCCGCGAGGCAGCCGACTGGTGCGCCGCGCAGGTGGAGCTCGGGGAGCTGGACACCTCTCGTTCGGCGCTCGCGGAGGCGGAGCTGCGGTCGCTCCGCGCGCAGATCTCGCCGCATTTCATCTACAACGCGCTGACGGCGATCGCCTCGTTTGTGCACGTCGACCCGGATCGTGCGCGGGAACTGGTGCTCGATTTCGCGGACTTCACGCGGTACTCGTTCCGGAGGCAGGGGGAGTTCACGACGCTTGCGGACGAGCTGGAGAGCATCCGGTCCTACCTGGAGCTCGAGCGAGCCAGGTTCGGGGACCGCTTGAACGTGACGTTGCAGATCGCTCCCGAGACACTGTCGACGGTCATCCCGTTCCTCTCCGTGCAACCGCTCGTGGAGAACGGGATACGGCACGGCTTGGAACCCGTGGAGGCTGGAGGCACGCTGCGCATCGCCTCGTACGATGCGGGCGCTCACACGGAGATCGTCGTCGAGGATGACGGGGTTGGGATGGATCCGGAGACGCTGAGGAGCCTGCTGACGACGGAGAGCAAGGGAGCCCATGTGGGTCTTCGCAACGTCGATGCCAGACTGCGTCAGGTCTACGGCGAGGCCGGCAGCTTCCACGTCGAGACGAACATCGGGGCGGGAACCCTGGTGCGGATGCGCGTGCCCAAATCGCAGTCTGAGCACAACCCCGATCTGCTGCGCGCGGAGTCGACGACATGATGCGTGTGCTTGCCGCGGACGATGAAGTACCTGCGCTGAACGACATCTCTCGCCTGCTCCGCGCTGACCCGCGCGTCGAGGACGTCATCGCCTGCACCTCCGGGGTCGACGCGCTTCGCCGCTTCGACGCGCATGCCGTGGACGCCGTGTTCTTGGATATCCACATGCCTGGACTCCTGGGCACGGAGCTTGCGCGTTCACTGCAGGCCGTCCCTCGGCCTCCGGCGGTCGTCTTCATCACCGCCGACGAGACGCGTGCCGTCGAGGCGTTCGAGCTGCGTGCGCTCGACTACCTCCTGAAGCCGATCCGAGCGGACCGTCTCGGTCGCGCACTCGATCGCGTCGAGGATTTCCGGGCGAGCTCGCCCGAGGTGGAGGACGAGGTGCTGACCATCAGTCTCGGCTCCGCCATTCACCTCATGCGTCGCAGCGAGGTCCGCTGGGTCGACGCGGAGGGCGACTACTCGAGGCTGCACACTGGCAGAGACCAAGGCAGGCTCATCCGCGTGCCGATCTCGGAACTCGAACGTCGGTGGGCGGATGCAGGTTTCGCTCGCGTGCACCGATCCCACCTCGTGCGTACGAGTGCCATCACGGAGTTCCGGCTCACCGGCGCTGACCCCGTCATCAAGCTCGGTGAGGTCGCCATTCCCGTGAGCCGCCGCCTTCTGCCTTCCGTTCGCCGGATAGCTCGAGGCGAGGCGTCGGCGTCGTGAAGGACAAGCCCAAGCGCATTCGGGTGAGCGGCGACGGCTTGAAGGCGGGGGCGGCTTCGCGTCGCGCCTCGTCTCCACCCGAGGTGGAGGTCGACGAGGTGGAGTCCTTCTACGCACAGGAGCTGCTGCGAAGTCAGCTGCGTCTGGGGCTCGGCGTGCTCGGCGCGTTCATTGCCGTGATCGCTGCGATGTCACTCGCTCTCGCCGCGCTTCCCGCGCTGAACGAGGAGACGCTCATGGGGTATCCGCTGGCCTGGCTCATCCAGGCGTTCGGCTTCTATCCGGTCATCTGCGTCTTCGCGATCATCTACGTGCGTGCCGCCTCCAGCAATGAGAAGCGCTACTTCGCGCTGTTGGGCGACCAGTGAACACCTCGTTGAATCTGCTTGGCGTCGCACTTGTCGTCGCTTCGGTACTGCTCATCGGCACGTACGGGCTGAAGATCTCGAGAACCACAAGCGACTTCCTCGTCGCATCCCGCAGCGTGCGGCCGATCTGGAACGCGTCCGCCATCAGCGGCGAGTACCTCTCCGCTGGGACCTTCCTCGGGCTGTCCGGGCTCGTGCTGCTCGAGGGTGCCCGCGGGTTCTGGTTCCCGATCGGATACGCCGCCGGATACCTGCTCGTCCTGGTCTTCATCGCCGCCCCGCTGCGCAGGAGCGGTTCGTACACGATCCCCGACTTCCTGCAGGCCCGATTGAATTCGCTGCCCGTGCGCCGGGTGACGAGTGTCGCGGTGCTCGTCATCGGCTTCCTCTACATCGTCCCGCAGCTCCAGGGTGCCGGGATCGCGTTGACCGTGGTGGCGGGGGCTCCCGAATGGGTCGGCGGCGTTGTCGTGACCACGGTCGTGACCTTCGCGGTCGCGTCGGGCGGGATGCGCGCTATGACGTTCGTGCAGGGGTTCCAGTACTGGCTGAAGCTCATGGCGGTGCTGGTGCCCGCCGTGTTCATCGGAGTCGCGCTGGCAGGCCGAGCGGATCCGTTCACGCTGAGCGAGGTGTTCCCAGCGGACGCTGGTCCGGCGGGTTTCGACGCCTACGAGTCGATCTCCCTGATGATCGCCTTGCTGCTCGGAACGATGGGGCTGCCGCATGTCCTCGTGCGCTTCTACACGAGCCCGTCCGGAGGTTCCGCGCGGCGGACGACGGTCATCGTCATCGTCATGGTGAGCGCCTTCTACGCATGCTCCAGCGTGCTCGCCCTGTTCTCGCGAGTGCTCGCCCCGGATCTGGCCCGACCGGGTCTCGCTGACACCGTCGCGTTGGTGCTTCCATCGAGGGTGTTCGACGGAGTGACCGGCCAGCTCCTCACCGCGCTTGTCGTTGCCGGGGCGTTCGCCGCCTTCATGGCGACGACGGCGGGTCTCGTGGTCGCGCTTGCCGGGGTGGTCAGCCGCGATCTCCTCAAGGGGACGGTCGGCTCGTACCGGTTCTCGGCACTGCTCTGTGGCCTGGTTCCGCTTGCCTTCTCTCTTGTGAGCGCCCCGGCCGGCTTGGTCTCGAGCGTCGGCGTGGTGTTCATCGTCGCCGCATCCACGCTCGCGCCGGTGCTCATCCTGGGGGTGTGGTGGCGGGGCCTCACCGCGGGAGGCGCCATCGCGAGCATGGTGGGCGGTGGCGTCTCCAGCGTCACTGCACTGCTGCTCGGCGCATACCTGAGCGAGGTCGGATCCCCGAGCCCGCTCCTGTCGCAGCCTGCGGCGTGGACGATCCCGCTGGCGACGATCCTGGCTGTACTCGTCTCCAGGGCTTGGAAGCGGACCGATCAGGGGTCGCCGAATCAGTTCTTCCTGCGACTCCACACGCCCGAGCGGCGCTCGGTGCCGCCCTCGGCTGGGTAGCGGTTCCGGGGAGCGACGCGTGGGCTGCCCCGCTCAGGCTTGCTGCTCGGGGGCGTCCGAAGGCAGAGCCGCCGGCCCGTCGCCGCCTCCCAGCTCCGCGAACTTCTGCGTCATCGTCGGGTTGCCGCGCGTGAGCTTCTTGATGGTGACGTCCTGCGCCTTGTCGTTCGCGAGGCGCAGGTTGCGTTCGGAGCCGAGGAGCGCATCCTTCACCTTCTGGAGCCGGGCGATGGCCTTGTCGATCTCGTCGATCGCCTCCCCGAAGCGGCGGGATGCGAGCTCATAGTTGCGGCCGAAGGCGTGCTGGAACTCGTCGAGTCGCTCCTCGAAATTCGTGACGTCGACGTTCTGCGCCTTCACCGACGCGAGCTCCGCCTTGTACTTGAGGGCACCCGTGGCCGCCGTGCGCAGGAGGCTGATGAGGGGGATGAAGAACTGCGGCCGAACGACGTACATCTTCGGGTAGCGGTGGGAGACGTCGACGATGCCCGTGTTGTAGAGCTCGCTGTCCGGCTCGAGGAGGGAGACGAGGACGGCGTACTCGCAGCCCTTCTCGGTGCGGTCCTTGTCGAGCTCCTTGAGGAAGTCCTCGTTGCGCTTCTTCGTCGCCGTGCCGTCTGCTTCGTTCTTCATCTCGAACATGATCGACACGATCTCCGTGCCGTCGGTGTCGGAGTCGCGGAAGATGTAGTCGCCCTTGCTGCCGCTGCGAGCGTCGTTGTCCTTCTCGAAGTACGCGTTCGGGAAGGCGGTGGCGCGGAGCTGGTTGAAGAGCGTCTCGCAGTGCTGCTCGAGGGTCTCCCCGAGCATCTTCGTCGACAGGCGTGCCTTCATGTCCTTGAGGCGCTCGATGGCGTCGTCGCGGTCGCGCAGCTGCGTCTCGTACTTGTCCTTGAGGGAGTTCTCGACGAGCTGGCGTTCGAGCTTCGCCCGCTGCAGGCCGTTCTTCAACTCGTCGCGTTCCTTCTCGACGCGTCCCACGGCTTCGTTCACGGCCAGCTTCTTCTGCGTCTCGAGCGCGCCGAGCTTCGCCTTCAGCTCCTGGATCTCGGTCTCCTTGGCGGATGCGGCCTGCTGCAGTTCGCTGGCACGCCGCGCCTCCGCGAGCTGCTCTGCCGCCTGGCGTTCCTGTCTGGCCGTCGCGAGCTCGTTCGTGAGCGTGTCGCGTTCCTTCTCGATCTTCTGCAGCGCTTCGGCGATCGCCAGCTTCTGCGAGACCTCACCCGCTTCGAGCTTCGCCTTCAGCTCCTGCAGCTCGGCGTTCTTCTTCGCGGCGGCCGCCTCGAACTCCTGCACGACCCTCGACTCGGCCAGTTCGATCTCGGCGCGCTTCGCCTGCTCGGCGAGCTCGAGCCGCTCGTGGAGGTCCTTCTCGAATTCGCCGTCGCGGACCTGCTTCGCGATGTCCGCGTATCCAGCCTCGTCGACCTTGAACGCCTTGTGGCAGTGGGGGCAGGTGATCTCGTGCACGTCAGTTCTCCTTGCAGTGCGTCATCGGCGATGCTCCGTGTGGTCATCGTAAAGCGCGTCAGCCTCGGGAACGCTCCCCGGGTGTCCGAATGCGAACCAACCGGTGACTGTGGAGATGAGGCCCCTAGCCTGGGCGCATGACGGAACCGGAACGCTCGGAAGGCTCAGACAGGAAGTCCGCGAACGCGGTCGGGATCGGGATCGCGCTCGGCCTGCCGTTCGGCGCGGCGATCGGGATGCTCCTGTTCGAGAACCTCGCGCTCGGCGCTGGCCTCGGGATGCTCGTCGGTATCGTCATCGGCGCCGCCTACCAGGCGAGATCGAAGTAGCGGGGCCTACTTCGCCGCGAGGTGCCCGATCACCACGTCGACGCGGTCGCCGACGTCCTTCTTGAGTTTCTTCCTGAGCGCCGCGCTCACCGAAATGAAATGGTCGCCCTGCCCGGTGGGCATGAGCGCGGAAGTCACGGCCAACCCGTCGACGGTCGTGTCGGCCTTCACCGACTTGCCGGTGCCGAAGAACTCCTTGGAGCCGGGCACCTCGATGACGGACCACGAGGGCATCCATTCCGGGTTCACGATTTCACCACTGAAGACGAGCTTGTCGGTCATGGGGTGAGCGTAGCTCGCTGGTGTCAGACCTTGCTCGGTGCTCCAACCGCCGCGGCTACCTTGGCGACGGCGGCCTCGAGGCCCAGCTTCACCGAAGCCGCATCCTCCGACTCGCGGATGAACGCCTTCGCCCCGCGCGGCATGCCGCAATAGTCGAAGACGCCGTGCTCGATCTGCGTGCTGAACGACTCCTCATAGCCGTGCCGCGCGAAGGCCGCCTCCGAGAAGCCGGAGACCGGCAGCAGGTGCGCCGTCAGGTGCCCGAGCTTCCCCAGTACGCGGCCGTCGTCGCCCAGCTCGAAGGCCCACCCGGTGATGAAGACGCGGTCGATCCACCCCTTCAGCAGCGCCGGCATCGACCACCAGAAGACGGGGAACACAAGGACGACATCGCTCGCGCGGTCGAGTCGCGCCTGCTCGGTGAGCACGTCCGGACCTGTGATCGCCCCGTCCTTGTAATCTGCGCGGTCGCGCGCGGTGAACCGCGGGTCGAAGCCCTCCTGCGCGAGGTGCGCGAGCTCCACCTCCACGCCGTCTGCTTCGAGGCGTTCGCGCAGCTGCAGCGCCGCGGCGTGGGTCAGGGAATCTTCGTCGGGATGCGCGGTCACGATGAGCGTAGGCATCCCATCATTCTCGGGGTCCCACCTCCGACCACGCTCAGGGACGCCGGCTCGCCGATGCAAGACGCTCGGCGAGAGCCGTGGATGCCTCGACGAGCTGCTGCGGGCCGAGCACCGTGAAGTCGGCGTCGAACCTCGTGATCGACGCGAGGATGCCGGTCCACGACCACGAGCCGAGCAGCAGTCGACAGGAGGAGTCGTCGACTTCGGCGACCGTCGCATCCGGCAACCACTTCGTTGCTTCGCGCGCCGGAACGCGGAGGAGCAGGTCGCCCGTGCACGGCCACCGGTCTTCCGCGCTCGAACCTGTGAACCGCGCCGCGAGGAAGGCGGCGGCGTCGCCGCTCGGCAGTCGCCGCTCCTCGAAGCGGGCGCCCAGCTGGCTCCGCGGCGCGATCCGGTCCACTCGGTAGACGCGCCACTCACTCCGGTCGAGGTTCCAGGCGACGAGATACCAGCGCCCGTTCCGTGCGAGCACCGTGTGCGGTTCGACCCGCCGAGGGGGCGTCGGGGTCGCCACGTCGACGGCCGCGTGCGACGAGCCGCCCGCGTAGTCGAACCGCAGCACGCGGTGCTCCTGGGCCGCTCGGCTCACGAGCTCGAGCACTGCTGGATCGACGAGCTCGCTGGCCCGCGCGCCGGTCGCTCCCGTGAAGCGGATGCCATCGACCCGGTGCCGCAACCTCGACGGCATGACCTGTCGCACCGTCTCGAGGGCACGCGCGGCGGCATCGTCGATGTCGACTCCCAGCGCGGGCGCACCCCGGAGTGCCACCGCGATCGCGACGGCCTGCTCGTCGTCGAACCGCAACGGTGGCAGCTCCGAGCCGGCCGCGAGGCGGTAGCCGCCCGCAGGTCCCTTCCACGCCTCGATCCGGTAGTCGAGCTCGCGCAGCCGGTCGATGTCGCGGCGAACGGTGCGCGGAGTCACGTCGAGACGTTCGGCGAGCTCCAAGCCCGACCATTCTCGCCGAGTCTGCAACAGCGACAGCAGGGTGAGGATGCGCGAGGAGGTTGCCGAGGTCATGCGATCAGTGTCCCCCGAGTAGAGGACCGAACCCGTCCGCTACTGCTGTCATCATCGCCGCAGCGGCACGAGCCGCGCACCTTCGAATCCAGTCAGGAAGCGGGAACACCATGAGCATCACCACGACGACCCACCTCAACTTCGCCGGCACCGCGCGCGAGGCGCTCGAGTTCTACGCGGGCGTCTTCGGCGGCGAGGTCTCGATCGCCACCTACGCGCAGTTCGGGATGCCCGCCGAGCTGCCGGGCGCATCCAGCGTCGTGTTCGGGAGAGTGGATGCCCCCAACGGCTTCCGCGTGCTCGCCTACGACACCCTCGGCCAAGCTGCCGAGGGACTCGCGGGCGCGGTGGGGGACACGCGGCGGGAGCAGGGCACCACCGTGACGAGCCAGCCCTTCTTCCTCGCGGTGAGCGGGGACACGCTCGACGAGATCACCGCCCACTGGGATGCCCTGTCCGTGGGGGCCGCCGTCATCGAGCCGCTCGCCGCCTCGGCATGGTCAGCGGGCTTCGGGATGCTCCGCGACCGCTTCGGGGTGACCTGGGTGCTCGATGTCGCGGCTGCCGTCTGAGCCGCCGGCCCGGGGTGTCGGCCACGGCTCACGGTGACATGTCGCCGTGGGTGACGACGCGGCAGAGCTCCACTCGCCCGTCCGGCAGGTGCCAGGCGTGCAGGCGTCTGGCACCCGCCGCCTTGAAGCCGACGGAGTAGCGGAAGCACCTCGCGCCGTCGTCGCGGACGATGTCGTGGGCGTGCGCGCCATTGCCGCTGCGCAGCGGATGCGCGCCCCTCGAATGCAGGTGCCGACCGCGTCCGGTCACGACGTCGACGGCCGCACGCCACACTTTCGCCTGGAGCTGCGGCGCGAGTGATCTGACCGAGGCGGCGAAGGCGGGGCCCACGAGGTACTCGCCGAGCGGATGCGCGGCCCGGTCGATCGCGGAGGAGTTCTGCAGCCAGCTGACGTGGATCTGGTGGCGAGCCCATTCCTCCTGGTCGGCGAAGTCAATGCTCGGCACGCCCTCATCCCGGGCCTTCTGGAGGACTCGGAGCCGCTTCTGAACGCCTCGGAGTCGCGCTTCAGTCTCGTGGAGTCTCTCGGCGAGGTCGGCGTTCTCCCCGCGGAGTGCGCGCAGCTCCTGGAGGAGCTGCGCGTCGGTCCTGGCGTGCGCGAGCCTCCGCGGCTCGATCTGCTCGCCCGTCTCCACGAGTCTGAGCGTGCCCATCGACATCACTGCTGAGGGTTTGGGTTGCGCGGACATCGGGACTCCTCACCTCGCTGGTACCTGGCGTATTCGGGCCAAGCTATGCGGGCGTCGTCAGCTGCGAAACGGCCGCTGACTCGGGGCGTCTCGGGTCTGAACTTTCCGTCGCACTGCGCTGCGGCGGCGGATGCGCGCTACTCGGGCTTCCACGAACTGTCGTCGCGCCACGGGGCGACGTCGACTTCGTTGCCCTCCGGGTCGGCGAGGGTCCAGTGCTCCGGGGCGTTGGCGTCGTCGACGATGCGCCCGCCAGCAGCGAGGGCCGCCGCGACGCGAGCGTCAGCCTGGTCGCGTGGAACGTACACGTCGACGTGCATCGTGTTCCGCTCGGCGCGGGGCGCGTCGATCTGCTGCAGCCAGACGTTCGGTCCGACGGCGATCGGGTCGGCCAGGTCTTCGCCACCGCGCCGCTCGTACGCGAGGACGGCCTCCCAGAAGGGGAGCGCAGCGTCGAGGTCGAACACGTCGATCGCGATCTGGATGCTCTGCACGGAGTCCGGGCTCGCCTCGATGCCCAGCCCGCGGGCGATCTCGGAGATGCGCGCGGCGAGGGCGGCGTCGCGTTCGCTGATATCGCCCACGTCGTGGCTGATGAGGCGCACCATGACCGAGCCGTAGCGGAGGTCCACATCGGGGTGATGATCGGCCTCGTCCGCGGCGCGAGCGATCTCAGCCACGAACGCGGCGCCTCTCGCGAAGTCGCCGGTCGTGAAGTTCGCGCGGGCGCCGTCACCCACGACCCGCCAGTCGGCGGTGCCGTCCGCTTGCCGAAATTGTCTGGGGGAGACTCGATCGCTCATGACGGCGATTCTCGCCGAAGCGGGTGAGTTATGCCGGTGAGATGTGGCGTGTAGGGAGCGGGCTGGAGTAGACGACGCTCGTCGTGATGCCCCCGAGTGTCGCCAGGCGGCCCGTGATCCGCTCGAGGTCCCGCATCGACCTGGCGAGCACCTTGATGATGAAGCAGTCCGCCCCGGTCACATGGTGGGCTTCCACGATCTCCGGCGTCGTCGCGACGAGGTCGTGGAACGGCTTGTAGTTGCCGGAGGGGTAGGCGAGTCGCACGAACGCCATGACCGTGTACCCGAGCGCCTCCGCGTCGACGGTGACCGAGTAGCCGGTGATGACGCCGGTGTCCGCGAGGCGGCGCACCCGCTCCGCCGTCGCACTGGGCGACAGCAGCACTGACCTGGCGACATCGGCGATGCTGGCACGACCGTCCGATTGCAGGTGCGCGAGGATCTCATGATCGGTGCCGTCGAGGCTGGACCGTTGATCGGGTGGCATGAGACCGAAACTACCGTGGAATCTGTTCTCTCGAGAGCTTAGGTCCGTTGAGCGAGCCTTCAGTCTCCACGCCGTCCTGGCTTGAATTGAGGGGTACACCAACGACCGAAGGATTCGCCTCATGTCACTCCACGCAGTCCCCGCCGTGACCGCCGCCATCGACCTCTACTTCCAAGCGCTGCACGAGTGCGATGTCACCAAGCTCGACCGGGTCTTCGACAGCTCCGCGAGCCTGTTCGACGTCACCGACGGGACGTTCACGGCCATGCTGTTCGCCGAGTGGCGCGAGATCGTCGCCAATCGACCGTCGCCGCAGTCGGTCGGGCAGGCGCGCGAGGACGAGCTGCTGTCGCTCGACTTCCTCTCCGCCGACCTGGTCGTCGCGAAGGTACGGCTGCGGATCCTCGACCAGGTCTTCGAGGACCACCTGTCGCTCGCCAGTATCGACGGTGATTTCCGGGTCGTGGCGAAGACCTGGCGCGACGCCTAACGCTGCCGCTCGGCCTCCTCGGGTGCCTCCGCGGCGACAGCCCCTTCAGCGGCCTCGGCTGCCTCCGAGTTCGGCGGCGGAGTCTCCGCGTACGACTTCGAGAGGAGACGGTACTGCGGGGATGCGAACGCGACGATGACGAGGCCGAGCAGCAGGACGCTCGCGACCAGGAACACCAGCGCGATGCCGCGGGCATCGCCGTCGCCGAGCATCCACCCGAGCGACTCCTGGCCCTCGCGGGACTCCATGTAGGGAATGAGCCAGAACTCCGCGATGGGGCCGATCATGAACGCGCTGATGGGCGTCGAGGCCGACTCGACGGTGGCCGCGAAACCGAACACGCGTCCCTGCTTCTCGAACGGCACCACGCGTTGGATGACGGTCTGCTCTGCCGCCTCCGCGATGGGCATGATCGCCATGAAGATGAACATGCCGACGATGAACAGCCAGCCGTACTCGCGGATGGTGAACGTCGCGCCGAGCAGGGCGACGCCGATGTTGACGATGAGGAGGGTGCGGACGGGGTTCTTCCCGAGGCCGAACTTCGCGACGAGGCCGCCGCCCACGATGAATCCGATGCTCGTGACGCCGAGCCAGACTCCCCACATCTCGACCGAGAACAGGGTGAGGCCGTACGGGTCCATGAGCGCCATGAAGACGCCGCCGACAAGGTTGTTGAGCGTCGTGAAGAGGATGAGCGCGAGCAGTCCGGGCACGAGCATGACGGCGGGAATCGCGCCGCGGAAGTTGACCTTCGCCGCGCCTGCTTCTGGGTCGTGGGCGATGCCGCGTTCGGGGATCGACACGAAGAGGAGGTGAGCGAACGAGACTGCGGTCGCGACGATCGCGATGAGCACGGTCGGCCCCATGCCGAGCAGACCGATCGACAGGCCGGAGAACACGCTGGTGACCATGAACGCGATGCCCTGCACCGTGCCGACCAGGCCGTTCGCCCGGTCGCGCCGGTCGGCGGGCACCAGGAGCGTGACGGTGGTCGACAGCGCGATGTTGCGCAGGTTCTCGACGACCCCGCCGACCAGGATGACCCCGGCGAAGAGCCAGAACCAGATGCCGTTCCAGTCGACGAGCGCCTCCTCCGGGAAGCTCAGGTAGAGCACGCCCGCGAGCAGGTAGGTGATGAGGGTCACCGCGCTCGAGATGAGCATGACGGCCTTCTTCTTCATGTGATCGACGATCGCGCCGAAGATCATGCCGAAGACCGCCACGAGCAGCATGTAGCTGCCGCCGATGATGGACGTCGCCAGCACCGAACCCGTTTCGAGGTACGCCCAGAAGGTGAGCGCGAACCACAGGTAACTCGTCGTGACGTTGGCGATGAGCGTGTTGACGAGCACCTGGTAGAAGCTGCGCAGGGTCGCCAGCGTCGGCACGTCCTGATGTGGCAGCGCTCGCGGCGAGGCCTCTGGAGCCGAGGAGCGTTCTTCAGGTGTGGACGGGGGTGTGGTGTCGGCCATGCGTATCCCTGATTTCCTGAATCGGTGTTCTCATCATCCACCTGTCCTCCGACATTCGGAAGCGGGTCGGGTGATGCTTGCAGGATTCACGATGACGGTAATTGCGGACGGATACTGGCCGCTATTTCCCTACGATGGGACCATGTCCACCGGGTCCCGCATGCTCACGCTACTCACGCTCTTCCAGAACCACCGGTTCTGGACCGGCGATGAGCTCTCCACGAAGCTCCGGGTGAGCCCGCGCACGCTGCGGCGTGACGTCGAGCAGCTCCGGGATCTCGGCTACCCGGTTGAGACGACGCGCGGCGTCGGGGGCGGGTACCGGTTGAGCGCGGGCGGTTCGCTGCCGCCCCTCATGGTCAGCGACGAGGAGGCCCTGGCGATCGTGCTCGGACTCAGGGCCGTGACTGCCAGTGGGGTCCAAGGGGTGCAGGACGCGGCGGTCGGCGCGCTCGCGAAGATCGTGCCAGTGCTGCCGATGCACGTGCGCAAGCTCGCTGCTGGTATCGGCTCGACGGTCGGCGCCGGGCAGGCGCGCGCGGGGGCGCCCCAGGTCGAGGTCGCCGTGCTCGCCAGCGTCGCGACGGCCTGCCGGGACCGCACGATGCTGGCGTTCGCCTATGAGAAGCGAGATGGTGCCCTCTCGAGTCGGCTCGTCGAGCCGCACGCGCTCGTCCCGGTCGCCCGCCGCTGGTACCTCGTCGCGTTCGACGAGGGTGCGGGTGGCTGGCGCACGTTCCGCCTCGACCGGATGCGCGGCGTCGAGTCCCTGGCGAAGAGCTTCGGCTCGCGGCCCATTCCGGGAGGCGATGCTGACGCGTTCGTGCAGTCGAGCATCCGCAACCTGCCCACCCGTTACGAGGCGGTCGTGCGAGTCGAGGTGCCAGCCGAGGACGCACGGGCTGAGGTCGGCCAGTGGGGCGTGGTCCTCGAGCTCGAAGAAGGGTGGAGCGAGGTGCGGATGCGCACGGACGACCTCGACTACGTCGTCTACCTGCTCGCCAAGCTCGATGCCCGGTGCGAGGTCGTCGGACCACCTGAACTCGTCGACGCGCTGCGAGCCTGGGGTCGCCGGCTGCTGCGCGTCGGCCTCCCAGAGGAGGCGGACGCCCCTGAGTCACTGCGCCGGTGTCAGACGTAGCGATTCATGGCAGCGAACTCGATGGAGACGGCCCTGATGTCGTCCCAGGTGAGTGCGCAGGCGGAATCGGTCGCCGGTGGCTGCGCGGCTCGGTCGCGGATGCGTCGAGCGAGCAACTCAGGGTCGTCGCAATCGGCGACGAGGAGAAATGTCGTGACCAGGTAGTCGCCGTGTTCTCTCGCGACCTGTTCGCAGAGTCGCGAGGCGGCCTGCTCGCAGGCGGTGAGAACGATCGAATCACTGAGGCCCGGGTTCGCGAGCACCACGATGACGTGGCGCAGCTTCGGCAGCTTCGAGGAGAGCGCGACGCAGTCGTGCATGACCTCCTGGAGGAGGTCGGACAAGCTTCGGCGATTTTCTCTTCGAGCAGCGTCTCTTCCGATAACCAGGGAGACAGGAGAATCCGCCAGTTCCTCAAATTTGGAGGGTCCGTTTTCATCGGACCGAAAACGTGGGTCAAGGGTGGCAAGGCACGGTAAGGCGTCGCCCCGAAGAATGAGCTTTGGCACGATCTTCTTGGCTGCTTTTCCTGCGTGACGATGCCCCGGCGCCGAAAGGGCGCCGGGGTTCGACGAAAACATGGCTTGATACCTCGTTCAGAGCTGCGAAGGAGGCGCATGGGAGCCTCCGGTGGTCTCAGGTGTCCCCGTGTGGCCTGTCGTTCTAGCTCTTTCGCTTGAACGGGTCCTCTGCCTGGGTCTTGTCTCGCTTGAGTGCGCGTCGCTCCTTCAGTGTGAGCTGGGGTGCCTTCTTCGCGTTTTCCTTGGACTTTCTGTCTGCCATTCTCTTACTCGCTTCCCTTTTCTCAGCTGGCGGGTATCCGGACGACCATAGTCCATTTCCTGCACTTTCTCATCCTCGGGGAAAATGGCTTTTCTGGGGGCTTTTGGGCTATCATGATCGTTTACCCTTTTGTCGCTTCGCGACATGAAAGAGGAGGTTCCCGTGGAAACGGTCTGGATGACGCCGACGGCATTGCGTGCCCTGCAGGACGAGCTCGAGGCGCTGCTGCGCGTGGGCGCCGACTCGTCGGCGCGCGGCAGGGAGATTCGAAAGCTCATCGATCATGCCGAGGTCGCCGCCAAGCCCGACGATGGGCTCGTCGAGGCCGGGATGCAGGTCACGGTTCGCTTCGACGATGCCGGGCGCGAGGCGACCTTCCTGCTCGGAAATAGGGTGCTCGCCGGGTTGGACCCGAGCGTCGCGATCGACGTCTACTCGTCCGACTCGCCCCTCGGGGAGGCCATTCTGGGGAGCCGAGTCGGCAGCACGGTGACCTTCACGGCACCGGCCGGCCAGCAGCGCGTCACCATTCTGTCTGCCGTGCCGTTCTCCTGGTAGTGCTCTCGCCCGGGGAGAACTCCCCGGGTGATAGCGGGAATTCACCGGGGAAATCCGGGTATCGTGAGCGCCTCTTCTCCGCACCTCGGTGCGAGAGCCGTAGCCGCACGACCTCCCCCGATGGCTTCCGCAGATTGGACCCCCGCCATGCCCCGCACCACACCCTCCACACGCTCCGCCGGCGTCTCGAACAGCGAGCGACGCGAGATCGGCCGCCGCAGCATCCTCACCGGCGCAGCCTGGTCTCTTCCGGTCATCGCTCTGGCCAGTGCCGCCCCGGCCTCCTCCGCGAGTGGCGCGACCGGCGCAGATCTCCAGCTCACGAACGGAGCCGGCTACACCGACTCCTGGTACAGCGATGACGGCCTGCAGCTCCAGTCGCTCACGGTCGGGACCATGTTCTCCGTCACGAATCTGAGCACGGCGCCAGCGCCGACGGGATTCACGGCGCGCGCGAGCTGGGACGCCCGCTGGGCGACGGCAGTCGAATGGACCGAAGGCTCGGTTCCGGGGCCGATCACGACGGTCGGGAACGTCTCGACCCAGTCGGCCGAGCACCCGGAGCCGATCGCGGCTGGGGCGGAGGGCCGGCTTCGTGTCCTTCCCACTCAGCCGAGCGCGCTGACGGAGATGCTCCCCGACCTCGCGCCCTGGAAGGTCGAGGTGATCACCAGCGGAGACCCGGACCTGAGCAACAACACCGTCACGTACACGTCCAAGATCGAGGACATCGAGCCGTGGGATGCGACGCTCTCGACCGTGTGGGGAGTGCATCCGGTCACGATCGATGGAAGCGAGTACACCTACTCCTTCCCGCGGCAGCTCACGATCACGTCCACCGGACCCAACCCGATCCCTGCCGGCGAGACCATCGAGTACTCGTTCGCGAGCCAGCCGACCGACTTCATCACCGCGTTCGACGTTGCCACGGTGGCGATCGACGGGGCTGCTCGCCCCGGCTTCCTGAACGAAGAGGACTGGGCCACGGCGCCGAGCGAGGTGTGGACCACGACGCAGGAGGTTCCCGTCGGCTCGACGCTCACCCTCGACTTCACGTTCTCAGCGGGCCCGAACGCCGAGGAGGGCGTGGTCACCTCGCTCGCCTACGGCTACCTGCGCGGCGGGAAGCAGCGCGTTCCTCGCGAGGACATCCAGTTCCTCGCGCCGCGGACGTCGCTCGCGGTCTAGTTCTCGGAGCGTTCCGCGACGAAGCGTCTGGTGACGGCGATGTCCCGCTCGCCCAAGCCAGCATCCACGAGCTCGTCGAAGGCGGCCCGCAGGGTGGGGAGCAGCACTGGATGCGTGCCGGTCGCGTCGGCGACGTCGGCTGCGAAGGTGAGGTCCTTCACCATGTACTTGGCGACGCCGGAGGGGGAGTCGTCTCCCGTGACGAGCTTCTCGCGCCTGCTCTCGAGCAGCCTGGATCCGGCGTAGCCGCCGCCGAGCAGGTCCCAGAGCACGGCGAGATCGATGCCGCTGCGCTCGGCGAGCACGCTCGCCTCGCCGAGCGCCAGGATCGTGGACGACACGATCATCTGGTTGCAGGCCTTCGCGACCTCGCCGGCGCCGAGCGGCCCGAGATGCACGGGGCGTCCGCAGGGGCTCAGGATGCTCGTGGCCGTCGCGACCTCGTCGTCACCTCCGCCGAGCATGATCGAGAGCGTGCCAGCCTTCGCGCCGTCTTCGCCTCCGGAGACGGGGGAGTCGATGACGCGAACGCGACCCTCGCTCACGCTGGCCAGGCGCTCCGCGAGCTCGCGGAGCCCGGTTGGCGACACGGTGGAGCCGACCATGATGAGCAGCTCTCCTGCGCCAGCGAGCAGGCCGTCGTCCCCGGCGAGCACAGCCTCGAGCTCTGGGAGGTCGGGCAGCATGACGAGGATCGCGTCGCTGGCCGCGGCGAGTTCGCGTGGCGACTCGTGCCAGGTGGCGCCCGCTTCGATGAGGGCGCTTGCCCGGTCGGGGCGGCGCCCCGTGAGCTGGAGGGTGCCGTGCGCGGCGAGCAGGTGGCCGGCCATCGGGAGACCCATGGCGCCGAGGCCGAGTACGCCGACGCGAGGAGTGTGAGCAGCAGTGGTCATGAGCACACCCTAGCCTGCTGATCATTGTGTAGGACAGTGTCCACAGTGTTGAATCGACGTAGACTTCACCACGAGAGACTGCACCTGTCGCCACGAATCGAAGAGGATCCCATGACTGACAGCCCCCAGAAACTGCGCGCGGTCGTCGCCGTCGACCTGAGCGAGGAGCTCTGCCAGCTCGTCGAGCGCCTCGAGCCTCGACTCGAAGTCGTGCGGGACCACACGTTCTACCGGCCTATGCGAGGGCCCGCCGACTGGTCCGGAGATCCGAGCGTGACTCGAACTCCCGAGCAGCAGGCCGCGTTCGACGAGCTGATCGACTCGGCAGACGTCCTCTTCGGGCTCCCGGACGTCGACTCCGCCTCCCTCGCGCGCACGGTCGCGGCCAACCCGCGACTCCGCTGGGTGCACGCGACGGCGGCGGGCGGTGGAGGGCAGGTGAAGGCGGCGGGCCTCGGCCAGGATGCGCTCGAGCGAATCGTCTTCACGACAAGTGCCGGAGTCCACGGCGGGACCCTCGCCGAGTTCGCGCTCTTCGGCGTGCTCGCCGGGGCGAAGGATCTTCCGCGCCTGCAGCAGCAGCAGTCGGCCCGGCAGTGGACGGGCCGTTGGGAGATGCGCCAGCTCGATGAGATGACCGTGCTCATCGTGGGCCTCGGCGGCATCGGCAAGGCGGCGGCGCTGAAGTTCTCGGCCCTCGGTGCCACCGTGCTCGGCACGACGCGCAGTGGCGAGGCCGTCGAGGGTGTCGACAGGCTCGTGCCCATCGACCAGCTCGCCTCGGCTGTGTCCGAGGCCGACGCCATCGTCGTCACGCTCCCCGGCACCGATGCGACGACGGGACTCCTCGGTGAGGAGGTCTTCGCGAACGTGAAGCCGGGGGTCATCGTCTCCAACGTCGGGCGCGGCACGGTCATCGACGAATCCGCGCTTCTCGCGGCCCTCGACGACGGCCGCGTCGGGTTCGCGGCCCTCGACGTCTTCGAGGTGGAGCCGCTACCGGCCGAGAGCCCGCTCTGGGCGCACCCGAACGTGCTCGTCAGCCCGCACACGGCCGCGCTCTCGAGCGCCGAGGAGCCCCGGATCGCGAAGCTCTTCGCCGAGAACGCGCGGCGGCTCCTCGACGGTGAGCCGCTCAAGAACGTTGTCGATATCGTCGAGTTCTACTGATTTCCCACCTGTGGGCCCGTTGCGACGTCAACGGGCCGGCGGGCGTGACGAGGCGAGGAGCGGCACCGTGCCAGAAGCTGCGGATGCATCAACGAAGGCGGGCGCGCAGGACGCGCCGGAGCGCGACCTCGCACCGGCGGTGACGCGCTCGCTGCGCATCCTGTCGCTGCTGGCCGACGCTGATGGCGCGCCCATGACGCTGAGCGATATCGCAAGGGCGCTCGGTATCGCGAAGTCGTCGACCGCCAATCTGGTCGCCGTGCTCGAAGACGGGCGGATGCTGCAGCGTGTGCCCCAGGGGTATCAGCTGGGCAGGCGCACGGCCGAGCTTGGCGGCGCCTTCGCGCAGCAGTTCAACCAGATCAGGGAGTTCTTCGGTGTGTGCGATGCGTCTCCCGTGCTTCGCAGCGAGCTCGTGCAGGTGGTCATGCTGGACGGCCCGGACACGGTCTACCTCGCTCGTCACGAGGGTCGACGGCGCTACCAGCTGGGCACGCCGCTGGGTTCGCGCCTGCCGGCGGCGCTCACGGCCTCGGGTCGTGCGCTGCTCATGCGTCTCGACGACGAGGAGGTCGTGGAACTCGTCGGCGCCTCCGCCTCCTTCCCGAAGCTGACGCCGCAGAGCATCGGGACGACGCGGGAGCTGCTCGACTGCCTCGCCGTCGCTCGGGAGCGCGGCTACTCGATCGACTCGAACGGCTCTGTCGGGGGCGTGACGGGCGTCGCGGTGCCGCTCGCTTCCTGGTCGCCGAGTGATCCCCCGTTTGCGCTCGGGGCGGCTCTGCCGACGGAGCTCGCGGATGCGGAGCACGTCGCTCGCGTCGGTGCAGCGCTCATCGAGGCCGCGCGGGAGCTCACGAACCCGCTGGCAGGGCGGTAGCTCAGACCTCGGCAACATCTCGTGCGTTCAAAGTGTTGAACGTCGTCCACTGGAGTGTTAGCTTGTGGTCAGCAAGCATGCACCGATGCGCTCACCACGGCCTCGGTGCACCGCACATCAAAGGAGATGTTTCGTGACTGAGAACACCCGGCCTCCAGTGCCGACCGACGACCCGGAGTACGCAGACAACCTGCGCCGCGCGACGTTGGCCTCGAGCATTGGCTCTGCCCTCGAGTACTTCGACTTCGCGCTCTACGGCCTCATGACCGCGCTCGTGTTCAACAAGCTCTTCTTCGACCAGAGCGACCCGGCCGTCGCCGTCATCGGCGCCTTCGCCATCTACGGCGTCGGCTTCGTCGCCCGCCCCTTCGGTGGGCTCTTCTTCGGCACGATGGGTGACCGCCTCGGCCGCAAGGGCGTGCTCGTCATCACGATCGTGCTCATGGGCGGCGCATCCACCGCGATCGGCCTCCTCCCCACCTACGAGACGATCGGGCTGTGGGCCCCAGCGCTGCTCGTGCTCCTCCGACTCGCGCAGGGCTTCGGCGCCGGCGCCGAGCAGGCCGGTGCCACGGTGCTCATGGCCGAGTACGCGCCCGTGAAGCGCCGCGGGTTCTTCTCCGCGCTCCCGTTCGTCGGCATCCAGGCCGGCACGCTCCTCGCCGCCGTGGTCTTCAGCCTGCTGACGCTCATGCCGGACGAGGCGTTCCTGTCGTGGGGCTGGCGGATCCCGTTCCTCGGGTCGTTCGCCCTCATCCTCGTCGCGCTGTTCATCCGCATGCGCCTCCGTGAGACCCCGACGTTCGTCGAGCTCGAGAAGAGCGACCAGGTCGCCGACCACCCGATCCGTGAGATCTTCACCCGCGGCATGCCCGGCGTCATCACGGGCGTCGGCCTGCGCATGGCCGAGAACGGCGGCTCGTACATCTTCCAGAACGTGTCGCTGGCGTTCGTCGCCGGCACGTTCATCGCGAACCCCGTCGACCGCGGCATCGCGACCTGGGGTGTCACGATCGGCTCGCTCATCGGCATCTTCTCGGTACCGCTCTCCGGGCACCTCTCCGACAAGCTCGGCCGCCGCGCCGTCTACCGGTTCGGCGCCATCTTCATGCTGCTCTTCGCATTCCCCGCATGGTGGATGCTCTCGCTCGGCAACGGACCCCTCACGATCGCCGTCATCGCCGTCGGCATCGGTGTGGCCGTCAACTCGATGCTCGGGCCGCAGTGCGCCATGCTCCCTGAGCTGTTCGGCAACAAGCACCGCTACCTCGGCGTTGCCATGGCCCGAGAGCTCTCTGCCGTGCTCGCCGGCGGCCTGGCCGGCGTTGTCGGCACGTGGCTGCTCACGCTCACCGGCGGCAACTGGGTGGTCATGGGGCTCTACCTCGCGACGCTCGCCGCGATCACCACTGCAGCGACGTTCCTCGTTCCAGAGACGAAGGGCCGCGACCTGCTCCGCAAGGAAGACGCCATTCGCGTCTCCACCGACGAGGAGGACACCGGCCTCATCGACCTGCAGGACATCTACGAGGCCGCACCTGCCGCAGGCACCGCGAGCAGCGCATCCGCCGCGGTGGGGGCCAAGTCGTGAGCCTCCCCGCCGGGCGCTGGGGGCAGGTCGACGAACTCGTCGGCACGCTCGTGTTCCTCTCCAGTGACGCTTCGGCGTTCGTGAACGGCCAGACGATCTATGTCGATGGCGGAATGACGGCGGTTGTGTGATGCGAATCTCCAGGATCCAGACCAGTAACGGCACCGTCACGCACGCGTTCGCCGATGGCGACTCGTGGGTGCCCTGCAGTGACCCCTACGAGGCGTTCGCACGCGGCGTCGAGCCGACGCGCAAAGGCGAGGGTGTCGCGGATGCGACGCTGCTCGTTCCGAGCGAGCCGCGCATCGTCGTCGGGATCGCGCAGAACGGCCCAGAGCATCCCTCTCCGGTGCAGGCCTGGCTGAAGAGCCCCCGCACGGTCGTGCCGAGCGGAACCCCGGTGGCGCTGCGCCGAGGCGTCGGCAAGGTCGTCATCGAGGGCGAGGTGTGCGTCGTCATCGGCCGTGACGCGGTCGACGTGTCCGCGGAGGACGCGCACACCGTGATCCTCGGTCTCACCGCCGTGAACGACATCTCGAACCCAGATCGGGGCAGCATCGACCCCCGGAACTTCGAGGGCAAGGGCGGCGTCGGCTACACGCCGCTCGGCCCCTGGATCGAGACGGGAGCGGACCTCGCCGACGCCGAACTCGAGGTGCGCATCAACGGCGAGCGGAAGGTGCTCACCGGAAGCCAGGAGCTGCCAGCGGGCATCGCCGAGTGCGTCGCCTACGTCACGAGCTGGGTGCCGCTCGGCCCCGGCGACATCATCATGACGGGCGCCCCGAAGTCGGGGTTCGCGGCCGAACCTGGGGACCTCATCGAGATCACCGTCGCAGGCGTGCCGCTGGTGACGCCATGCGTCTGACCCACGAACCATTCGACGTGCAAGGAGATCGCAAGTGACCCAGGAGAACCTCGCAGTCGTCGCCCACGGCAAGGGTGACCTGCGGCTCGACGCGCTGCCGGAACCGGAGCCGACCCCGGATCAGGCCGTCGTCGCGATCGCGTATGGCGGCGTGTGCGGGTCGGACCTGCACTACTGGATGCACGGGGCCGCGGGGGAGTCGATCCTGCATGACCCGCTCGTCCTCGGCCACGAGATCGTCGGCACCGTGCTCGAGGCCGCGGCCGACGGGAGCGGCCCTCAGGCCGGCCAGCGAGTCGCCGTCCACCCCGCGACGCAGGGTGACGATGGCGTGACCCCCTATCCGGCCGAGCGGCCGAACCTCTCGCCTGCCGGCACGTATCTCGGATCCGCCGCGCGTATCCCGCACACCCAGGGTGCCTTCGCGCGTCGAGTCGCCCTGCCAGCACGCATGCTCCGGGTGCTGCCGGCGGGCCTCGACTTCAAGCTGGCGTCCCTCGCCGAGCCGGCCTCCGTCGCCTGGCATGGAGTCGGGCAGGCCGGAGACGTGCGAGGCAAGCGCGTGCTCGTCATCGGCGCCGGCCCGATCGGAGCGCTTGTCGTCGCCGTGCTGAAGCACCACGGTGCCGCCGAGATCATCGCGAGCGACCTCCACGAGCTGCCGCTTGCCGTCGCCACCGAGCTCGGTGCGAATCGCGTCATCGACGCGCGCGATGCGGCGGCGATCGCCGCCGTGCACGCCGATGTCGTCGTCGAGTCGTCCGGCACGGTGCCGGGGCTCGCCAGCGCCATCCGTGGCGCCGGTCGCGCGGGCCGGGTCGTCCTGCTCGGTCTGCAGCGCAGCGGTGAAGTCCCCGCCCTCCTGTCGCTCGCGATCACTCGCGAGCTGACCCTCGTCGGCTCGTTCCGCTTCACCGACGAGATCGACGCCGTGATCGGCGCGCTCGCCGACGGCTCACTGCTCGTGGATGCAGTGCTCACGCACGAGTTCCCGGTCGAGCAGGCGCTCGAGGCGTTTGCCGTCGCGGGTGACGCCTCCAGGTCGTCGAAGGTGCTGCTCTCGTTCGCTGACGCTGACGCTGTCGCTCGCGTGGACGGGGCCGCGTCGTGAGCGCGGCCGAGGCCGAAGGCGCCGCGCGTCCCGCTCCTGCGCATCCGCCCATGGTCGTCATGGGGGTGCAGGGTACGGGCAAGACGACGATCGGCTCAGCACTGGCGGCAAGACTCGACGTGACCTTCATCGACAGCGACGACCTGCACCCGCCCGCCAACAAGGCGAAGATGGCGGCAGGGAACCCCCTCGACGACGAAGACCGTGTGCCCTGGCTCAAGGTCATCGGCGCGACGATCGCCGCGAACGCCGCCGAAGGGCGCGTGACGATCGTCGCCTGCTCGGCGCTCAAGCGCTGGTATCGGGAGCTGCTGCGCTCGAGCGTGCCCGAGCTGCGCTTCATCCATCTGTCAGGCCAGCGCGACCTCGTCGCCTCACGCCTCGCGACGCGACAGCACGAGTTCATGCCGACGACGCTGCTCGACAGTCAGTTCGAGGTGCTCGAACCGCTCGCACCCTGGGAGGCGGGGGTCGTGGTTCCCGTCGCGGGCACGCCAGCGGAGATCGTGGACGCGATCGTCGCGTACCTCGAGGGAGCCGAACCCTCCGAAGCCTGAGGGGCCGTCAGAGCTCGACCTTCACCGTGCTCGCGAAGTCGACGCCAGTCGCATCGACGAGTGCCCCCACAAGCGGGTGCCATGGGCGAGTGGTGGGCCCGGACAGCACGAGCTGCCGCGGCCTGCGTGCCGTGAGCGGGCGCATCACGAGGTCGTCCGGGAGCATCCCGCGCCCCAGGGACGGGATGACGGCGACGCCCATGCCCTGCTGCACCATGCGGAACATCGTGCTCATCTCGCGGACGCGGTGCGAGAAGACGTAGGGGAGCCCGAGCTCGTCGTGCATCTTCCTGACGTGCGTCTCGCATCCGCCCGTCGACACGATGAGGCCGTCGTCGTCGAGCTCGTCGAGCGGGATCGAGTCCTGCTGCGCGAGCGGGTGGTCGGCGGGGACGAGCGCAGCGAACTCGTCCGTGGCGACGAGGAGCCCGCCCGGCGGCACGGGGGATGGCTCGACGAGGACCGCGGCGTCGACGAGTCCCGCTTCGAGCCACTCGGGCATCTCCTCGTCGTCGCCCTCGTAGATCGACACGGCGATGTTGGGCAGCCGCGCGGACCACAGAGCCAGCAGGTCAGGGACCAGTCCCTGGCAGACCGTCGCGACCGCCCCGAGTCGGACGGTGCCGGACAGGGTCTCGTCGCGGCGCACGGCGCTCTCCAGCGCTGAGACGGAGGCCAGCGCGGCTCGGGCATGCTCGATCACGCCGAGGCCGAGCGCGGTGAGGGTGATCCCGCCGTCACGGCGCAGGACCCGGCCGCCGACAGCCTTCTCGAGGCCCGTCACGGAGTGCGAGATCGCCGACTGGCTGACCCCCAGCTCAGTGGCGGCAACGGTGAAGGACGCGCGATCCACGACCGTGACCAGTGCGCGGAGCTGGGCGATGGTGACACTCATGAGGTCTCCTCATGTGGGGATGAAGCAGATGCATTTGCCTCATGTGGGGGTGCCGCCAACAATAAGTCCCATGAGTCCTACCGGCAACACCCGCGGCACCGTCGCCGCCTTTGTCGTCCTCTCTCTCGTCTGGGGTGCGAGCTTCCTCTTCATGAAAGTCGGGCTCGAGGGGCTCAGTCCAGCGCAGCTCGTGTTGGGACGGCTCACGCTGGGGGCCCTGGCACTCGTCGCGATCATGCTCGTCACGCGACGACGCTGGCCGAGGGGGCGAAGGATCTGGACGCACATGCTCGTCGTGTCCCTCGCGCTCGCGGTTGTGCCCTATTCGCTCTTCGCCTGGGCTGGGCAGTACATGCCGAGCAGCCTCTCGAGCATCTACAACGCGACGACACCCATCATGACGCTCCTGCTCATGCCGCTTGTGCTCGTCGGCGAGCGGCTCACGCGCACGCAGGTCGTCGGCCTCGTGGTCGGCCTGAGCGGGGTCGTCGTGCTCGCGGGCCCCTGGCAGCTCATCGGCACAGGCCAGGTGCCCGAGCTGCTGCCCGCGCAGCTCGCCTGCCTCGGCGCCACCGTCTCCTACGGATTCGCGGGGCTCTACATGCGCCGGTTCCTCACGGGCTCGGGATACGACACGATCACGCTGTCGACCGTCCAGATCGGCCTGGCCGCCGTCATCGTGTGGCTCCTCGCGCCCCTCACCGCGCGGGGCGAAGTATCGATCGACCTGCCCGTGCTCCTGGCCGTCGCGGGGCTCGGCGTGCTCGGGACCGGACTCGCCTACATCTGGTACAACCGCATCCTGCGCGACTGGGGTCCGGCCCGCGCATCCACCGTCACCTACCTCTCGCCAGTTGTCGGCGTCATCCTGGGGGTGGTGGTGCTGGGGGAGTCGGTGCACTGGAACCAGCCGCTCGGCGGTCTGATCGTTGTGGTGGGGGTGCTCGCGAGCCAGGGGCGTGTGCCCGGGATGCGGGCTCGAGCCGCCGTCTCCGCCCCTGTCGCTGCTCCCGTCGCCGCTCCCGTCGAAGGTGCGCTGCCAGTGGAGTCGAGCACGCGGGAATAGATCCGCACGCGCTACGTTGTATGCATATGCATGGAGTTGGGAATCCAGAACCAGGACAGACCCGGCCCGTGCATCCACAACGAAAGGGCTGAACATGCAGTTCGGAATCTTCTCCGTCAGCGACATCACACGCAACCCGGTCACCGGCGAGACGCCGAGCGAGGCCGAGCGCATCGACGCAATCGTCAAGATCGCCCAGAAGACCGAAGAGGTCGGCCTCGACGTCTTCGCCATCGGGGAGCACCACAACCCGCCCTTCTTCTCCTCCTCGCCCGCCGTGCTCCTCTCGCACATCGCGGCACTCACGAAGACGCTGCGCGTCTCCACGTCGACGACCCTCATCACGACCAACGACCCCGTGCGCATCGCCGAGGAATACGCGATGCTGCAGCACCTCTCCAAGGGCCGCATGGACCTCATGCTCGGCCGCGGCAACACCGCCCCTGTCTACCCGTGGTTCGGCAAGGACATCCGCTCCGGCCTGCCCCTCGCCCTCGAGAACTACAACCTGCTCCACCGCCTCTGGCGCGAGGACGTCGTCGACTGGGAAGGCAAGTTCCGCACTCCCCTGCAGGGCTTCACCTCGACGCCCCGCCCCCTCGACGACGTTGCGCCGTTCGTGTGGCACGGCTCCATCCGCACCCCGGAGATCGCCGAGCAGGCCGCCTTCTACGGCGACGGGTTCTTCGCGAACAACATCTTCTGGCCGAAGGAGCACTACATGCGCCTCATCGACTTCTACCGCCAGCGCTACGAGCACTACGGCCACGGCAAGGCCTCGCAGGCGATCGTCGGCCTCGGCGGGCAGGCGTTCATCGCCAAGAACTCGCAGGACGCGAAGGACCAGTTCCGTCCCTACTTCAACGAGGCACCCGTCTACGGCCACGGGCCGCGCATGGAGGACTTCATGCAGCAGACCCCGCTCTCGGTCGGCAGCCCGCAGGAGGTCATCGACAAGACCCTGACGTTCCGCGAGCACTTCGGCGACTACCAGCGCCAGCTGTTCCTCATGGACCACGCCGGCCTGCCGCTCGGAATGGTGCTCGACCAGCTCGAGCTCCTCGGCTCCGAAGTGGTTCCCGTGCTGCGCCGCGAGCTCGAGGCGCTCCGCCCCGCCGAGGTCCCCGACGCGCCCACGCACGAGTCGCTTGTCCTTGCGAAGTACGGCGACGCCGCGCCGCGCCAGCCGCGCCCCAACGAGAACCGAGGCGACAACGTCACCGGCTCCTCGCCCTACCAGGACACCGCGCTCGTCGCCTAACCACCGCGCTCGTCGGCTAGCCGCCGCGCTCGTCGCCGAGCCGCCACGCTCGTCGCCGAGCTGCCACGAAGTGAGTGCGCGGGGCCGGCCCATTCGACCGGCCCCGCGCATCCACTCGGCCCCCTGGCTCTCCTTTTCGCTCTCTTCTCAGCTCCAACCCGTTCGGAAGGACTCCCATGACCAACGCACAAGGCGCCTACCGCGTCGCCTTCGTCAACGCCGGCATCAGCGACCCGTCGTCGACGAAGCTGCTCGCAGACCGCATCGAGCGTGGCGTCTCCAAACTCGCGGCGACACGCGGCCGTGACGTTGTATCGACGCACATCGATCTGCGGATGCTCCTCCCCGAACTGCCAGCAGCCCTCGGCTCGCAGAGCTTCGGCCCCCAGTTCGAGCGCGCCATCGCGGCGCTCCGCGACGCCGACGGCATCATCGCGGCCGCCCCCGTCTACAAGGCCGGGCCGAGCGGACTCTTCACGTCGTTCTTCCAGACCCTCGACAACGACCTCCTCATCGCCAAGCCCGTCGTGCTCGCCGCAACCGCCGGCACCGCGCGTCACGCGCTTGTCGTGGACGAGCAGATGCGGTCGATGTTCGCGTACCTGCGCACCATGACCGTGCCCACGTCGCTCTTCGCCTCGACCGAGGACTGGCAGGATGCGGGCCTCGGGTCCCGCATCGAGCGGGCATCCGTCGAGCTCCTCGCCCTGATGGAGGCCGGCGTCGAGCAGACGATCCGCGGCGACAACTGGGGCGGCTACCAGCACGAGCTCGGCAGCGCAGGCGGAACCGAGCTCGGCATCGAGCTGAACTCCGACCTCATGCGCATGGCCGCAGGTGGAGGCGCGGCCTAGCCGCGCTGCCGCCCGCACTCGCCGCCCTGCCTCGCCGCCCACCTCGGGTGCCCACCTCGGGTGCCCGTCTCGGGGTGGGAAAGTCACTTCGTTATGGGAACTTCTCCAGCACGAAGTGACTTCGCCATCCCGAGACGTGGCGTGGGCGCCGGCGTCCGTCCTCCCGTCAGATCCCGTTCCGTCCCGTCCCGTCCCGTCCCGTCCCGTCCCGTCCCGTCCGATCTCCCGTCTCGGGGTGGGGAAGTCACTTCGTTATGGGAACTTCTCCAGCACGAAGTGACTTCGCCATCCCGAGACCGGGGAGGGGCGGATGCTCGCGCTGCGGTTCGCTGCTGAGGCTCTGATCAGACCGAGTCGGGACAATGGGGGCATGACTTCTCCGGGAACCGACTTCCGCAAGCGCGCGATTCTGGCAGCAGGACAGGGCGCGCTGACCGCCCTCTACTACGCGACCCCTGACGTGATCTCGTCGAAAGCGGGTCGCGGAGTCGCGAAGACGATGCTGGCCGTCGGCGTCGGCGGGCTCGCGGCGTCAGAGTACGACCAGCTGAAGATCGGCAAGCGCAGTCGGAACGATGACACCGACCTGCTCGTGCAGCCAGCGGCGCAGGCACCGGGCGAGCTCATCGGCGGCCCAAGCGAGCAGGCTGATGCGCCACACCCGGCGTCGGGCGAGCGACCGAACGGTGAAGACGGTGCGGACGGGAAGCCGCAGAGCTTCTCCCAGTTCTGGATCTCGCTCTCTCCGGCGAGCCGGGTCGCCCTCGGCGGGCTCGCCACGGCTGCTGGAATCGGGTCGATCCTCGCCGCCGTCGTCGGCGAGCGGTGGATCTACCGCTTCGGCGAGCGTCGCGCCGACCGCGGGGTGACGGCCGCGCACACCAAGACGGGCCTCGTGATCGGCGGCCTCACCGCGCTCATGGCACTGATTCCGCCGCCCGAGGACAAGTAGGCCCTCGGCCGCGGGCGCTCCCTGCGGCGCGGAGTCACGGCTGCCCAACTTCCGTGACGCCGTGCTCGCGCTGACGCCCCGGCGGTCCGCCGATGCCGAATCGTCACGGAAGTTGGCCAGGAAACGCGATTCCGTTCGCGGCGACGCCCATTGCCGCAGCAGTCCAGTGGCCCAGGAATGGAGCGGCGCCGAGTCCCAGCGCTCAGAATTCGGCGAGCACCTCGTCGATGATGGCGATGCCGCGGAGCGCATCCGCGTCGGTGATGACGGCGGGTGGCACGACGTGGATGCGGTTGTCGGCGACGAACGGCAGCAGGCCGCGGGCCACGAGCTGCGACTTGATGGTCGACATGTCGGCCGCGGCGAGCGGGGTGCGCGTCAGCGGGTCACTGACCAGCTCCACCGCCCAGAAGACGCCCTTGCCACGCACCTCGCCGACGACGTCGTGGCGTGCGGCAAGCTCGTGCAGTGCGGGGCCGATGACCTCGCGTCCGAGGCGGGCCGCGTTCTCGACGATGCCCTCCTCCTCCATGGTCTCGAGGGTCGCGACGATGGAGGCTGCGGCCAGCGGGTGCCCCGAGTACGTGAGCCCTCCCGGGAAGACCTCCTCGTCGAAGTGCGCGGCGATCTCCTCCGAGATGATGACCCCGCCGACCGGCACGTAGCCCGAATTGACGCCCTTCGCGAAGGTGATGAGGTCGGGCCGGACGTCGTAGGCGTCGAACGCGAACCATTCGCCGGTCCGCCCGAACCCGGCCATGACCTCGTCGAGGATGAGCAGGACGCCGTAGCGGTCGCAGATCTCCCGCACGCCGGCGAGGTACCCGGGCGGCGGCACGAGCACGCCCGCGGTTCCGGGGATGCTCTCGATGAGGATGGCCGCGACGGAGGCGGGGCCCTCAGCCTGGACGACGCGCTCGAGGTGTCGAAGTGCCCGTGCGCTCTCCTGCTCGGGCGTCTCTGCCCAGAACTCCGAGCGGTACAGGTACGGCCCGAAGGCGTGCACGTGGCCGCGCGCGTACTCGTTGGGGATGCGTCGCCAGTCGCCGGTTGCGACGATCGCGGCTCCCGTGTTGCCGTGGTAGCTGCGGTACAGGGAAACCACCTTGTCGCGCCCCGTCGAGAGGCGGGCCAGGCGGATGGCGTTCTCGACCGCATCCGCACCGCCGTTCGTGAAGAACACCTTCGAGAGGCCTTCTGGGGCGTGCGACAGGATCAGCTCCGCCGCCTTCGCCCTGGTCTCGTTGGCGTGCGCCGGGGCGATCGTCACGAGCTTTGCGGCCTGCTCCTGGATGGCCGCGATGACCTTCGGGTGCTGGTAGCCGATCGTGACGTTCACGAGCTGGCTCGAGAAATCGAGGTACTCGTTGCCCTCGAAGTCCCACAGCCTCGCGCCTTCGCCGCGGGCGATGGGCAGCGGCGAGATCTTCCCCTGAGCTGACCAGGAGTGGAACACCGAGGCGAGGTCGCGCTCGCGAACGTCCGTGTTGCTGAGGTGGGTGCTGAGGGTGGGAGCGGTCATGTCTCCACTCTGCGGCCCGGAATGCGTCGCGTTCGTGGTCAAATCGGTGAGAATGGGTGCCATGACTCGACAAAAGCGTCAGCATGGTTCCGCGCACAGGGGGCTGGCGTGAGTGTCACGCTGCGCGAGCTCGTGGAGGAGACCGAGTTCAAGCTGCGCGTTCTGCACGCCGCGGACGCGAGCGCATTGGACCGCGAGCTCGTGTGGGCGCACAGCTCCGACCTCGGCGACCCGACGCCGTGGCTCGAAGCCGGCCAGCTTCTGCTCACCGACGGCATGCAGTTCGCGGTGTCGGAGGCGCCGGACCCCGGAGCGCAGCCGCAGAGCGCCGCGAACGGACTGCGCTCGCCGGTGTCCGCGACCGCGACCGTTCGGTTCCAAGCGCTCGCCAGCGAGGACGTCTTCGACGCGTATGTCGCCCGACTGCGGGCGGCCGACATCGCGGCGCTCGGCTTCGCGACCGAGGTCATCCACGCGGAGGTGCCCGCTGCCCTCGTCGCCGCCTGCGAGCGCCACGGCCTGACGCTCGTCGAGGTCGCCGAACGCACCCCGTTCATCGGCGTCATCCGCTACCTCGCCGACCAGCGCGCCCTCGAGCAGCGCGCTCGGCTCGAATGGTCGCTGCAGGCGCAGCGCAAGCTCGCGAGGGCCGCCCTCAGGCCCGGCGGTCTCGGCGCGATCCTCGTCGAGCTCGAACGGCAGCTGGAGAGCTGGGTGGCGCTCTACGACTCGACGGGGCTCCGCGTGGACGCGCAGACGCGCATCCGGGTGCCGGAGAGCGAAGCTCCTGAGATCGAGCGGATGGTGCAGAGCCTCCTCGCTCGCGGCGGTCGCTCTGGAGCGCACTTGCATGGCGAGAGTGGTGACGTGACCCTGCAGACCGTCGGCCAGCACGGCCAGCTCCGCGGGGTGCTCGCGGTCGGCGGGCGAGCCCCGCTTGATCTGGCGGGCAACGACCTCGTCGCGAGCGCGATCGGTCACGCGTCGATCGCGCTCGAGCAGAATCGGGAGCTGGATGCGGCCCGCGGGCACCTGCGCGTCGGCCTCCTCGAGCTGCTCCTCGCCGGCGAGATGGAGGTGGCGACGCGCACCGCCGAGACGGTGTGGGGCAAGCTCCCCGCGGCTCCGATCCGGGTCATGCAGGCGCGGGGCGGCGAACCCGGGCAGGCGCTGCTCGACCGGCTCGAGCGGCTCGCGGGGTCCGGTCCTGAGCCGATCTTCTTCGCCGCACGGGACCACGACCTCGTGGCGATCGTGCCAGCACAAGGGGGCGCGGCACTGCTCGAGGCGCTCACAGAGGCTGGCTTCTCGGCGGGCGCCTCCGCGCCCGGTGACTGGCCCGAGCTGCCGCGACTGCTCGCGGAGGCGCGCAAGGCCGCGGAGCGCAGCACGCCGAACCGGCCGTCCGTGCGGTTCGAGGACCTCGCCACGACGGGGATGCTCGGCGCGCTCGAGGCGGCCGACGGCCGGGTCACCGCGCGCCGCGTCCTGCAGCCCCTGCTCGAGCATGGGGAGCAGGGCCGCCTGCTGCTCGACACGCTCGCCGCCTGGACGGAGGGGAACTGCGCGTGGGACCCGGTCGCGAAGTCACTCGGCATCCACCGGCACACCCTTCGCAGCCGCGTGACCACGGCAGAGCAGCTCCTCGGCATCGACCTGCAGTCCTTCGCCGGGCGGGCCGAGGTGTGGTCGGCGATGCGCCTCCTCGACGACGCCTGACTCAGCGCGGCGGCTACTGCCCGTTCCGGAGCCGGTCTGCGAGCTGCCGCATGCTGAGGGCGCGCTTCTGCCAGAACATCCACATCCCGAACCACACGAACGGGGTCAGGAGGCCAGCGCCCAGCTTGAGCTGGTCGCGGTAGAGCGTGCGACCGCCGGGCAGCGGCGAGACGACCATCGTGTGCTCGAACGTCGTCATGACGGCCATGAGTCCCGACTCCGGGTACCCGCGGTCGCGGAGCTCGTGCATCCCGTCTCCCAGGTCGCGGTACTGGCCGTCGATGACCTGCGTGCCGAGCGGAACCACGCCGAGCAGGCGGATCTCGACGCGGTGCGGGCGCTCGGGTGACCAGCGTTCGGGGAAGCCGCCGGGTTCGAGCGAGCGCACTTCCGCGAGTGGGCCCGCCACTGCGCGGAAGGCTTCCGGCCGCTGGAGGGCGTCGGCGAGCAGTTCGGTTGGGCAGTCGAGCTCGAGCTTGAGGAGGATTCGCACGCGTGCATCTTCGCCTGCTCGCCTCGGAAGAAGCCTTGCCTCCGACAGACCTGCGAGTTGCGCATGCTCTGCGCCACAGACCCCGGGGTTGTGCATCCGGATCGCTGGAATCGGATGCACAAGCCCGGGGTCTGTCTCGCCCATCGTTCGCGGGGGCGCCAGCAGTTTCGTGCCGGTCAGTCGTTTTCGGGGAAGCCGAGGTTGATGCCGCCGTGCTTGGCGGGATCGAGCCAGCGGCTGGTGACGGCTTTCTCGCGGGTGTAGAAGTGGAAGCCCT
>NZ_PSYC01000037.1:0-43225 GCF_002931515.1 Pseudoclavibacter sp. RFBG4
GAGATCGACATCAGCGAGAGCTAGCACTTCCATCGGCCGCCTGCCGCCTCGGCGAACGCTGCCTGCGTCTTCAGTGCCCGAGGTTCGCCTTGAGCACGGAGATGCCGACGCCGACGAGGGCGAGGCCGATGCCGGCCGCGAAGGTGCGGAAGGAGGGCTTCTCGCCGCGGATGCGCTGGATGGTGAAGCCCATGCCGGCGAGACGCACGATGATGACGACCTCGGCGATGGTCTGCGCCGTCTCGCCGTCGATGACACCGAGCGCGGCGACCCCGAGGATCGCCGCGGGGATGGATGCGGCAGAGGCGATCGGGACCGCATCCCGCAGCTCGTGGAGGAATTTGAGGTGCGCTGTGCGCTCTGGTCGGTTGGCGGCGCGTGTCGAGTGGCCGACGGCGTCGGCGATGAGGTGCGCGAGCAGCGTCGTGCCGCCCGTCGCGAGGACCACGATGGCGCCCTCTCCCGGGTTCTCGCCAGCGTGCACGAGTCCGAGGAGCGTCGCGAGCACGATGATGTTGCCGTACACGTACGCCGTGAGGCGGCTCGCGGCGCGCTCCCGAGGCAGGTCGTCCTTGCGGCGCAGGATGGCGGTGGTCATGGGGACAGACGCTAGCCCAGCCGCGGCCTAAACTGGGAGAGCCGCGATCGCCGTCGGCAGGAAAGGACGCCTCGTGTCGGAACGTGCAGCGACTCAGAAGCTCGACATCGCCGTCATCCCGGGTGACGGTATCGGCCCGGAAGTCGTCGCCCAAGCGCAGCGAGCGCTCCGCGCCGCCCTCCCGGAAGGCGTCGAGCTGAGCCTCACCGAGTATCCGTTCGGAGCGGGGCACTACCTCGAGACCGGCAACATCATCTCCGAGGCGGAGCTGCACGCGCTCGCCCAGCACGACGGCATCCTGCTCGGCGCGGTCGGGGGAGACCCCGCAGACGAGCGCCTCGCGGGCGGCATCATCGAACGCGGTCTGCTGCTGAAGCTGCGCTTCGCGTTCGATCACTACATCAACCTGCGCCCTGGCGCGATCTCGCCCGGTGTGAAGACCCCGCTGAGCGACCCAGGCGAGGTCGACTTCGTCGTCGTCCGCGAGGGCACCGAGGGGCCATACGTCGGCAACGGCGGCGTGGTCCGTGCCGGGACGCCGCACGAGATCGCGACCGAGGTCTCCGTGAACACGGCCTACGGCGTGGAGCGCACCGTCCGCTACGCGTTCGAGAAGGCGCAGTCGCGTCCGCGCAAGCACCTGACGCTCGTGCACAAGAAGAACGTGCTCGTCAACGCCGGCGTGCTCTGGCAGCGTGTCGTCGACCGGGTCTCCGCCGACTACCCGGACGTCGCCGTCGAGTACCTGCACGTCGACGCTGCTACGATTTTCTTCGTCACGAACCCACAGCGATTCGACGTGATCGTCACCGATAACCTGTTCGGCGACATCGTGACCGACCTTGCCGCAGCCATCACCGGCGGCATCGGGCTGGCGGCCTCGGGGAACATCAATCCCGAAGGCGAGTTCCCCAGCATGTTCGAGCCCGTCCACGGCTCGGCTCCAGACATCGCGGGCCTCGGCAAAGCCGACCCGACGGCGGCGATCCTCTCCGTCGTTCTGCTGCTCGAGCACTTCGGACTCTCGGACGCAGCCGCATCCCTCGAGAGCGCCTGCCGCGCTGACCTCGCATCCCGAGGTGGAACGGCCAGGAGCACCTCCGAGATCGGCGACGCCATCATCTCCCGACTGACCGCGCAAGGAACCCACGCATGAGCGACACCAGCAGCACCCAGCCCGGCACGACGACGCAGGCCGCCGTGGCCGAGGGAGCCTCCCTCGAGTTCACGATCGAACGCAACCCGGCTCCGGCTTCCGCCGAGGTCAGGGACGCGGTGCTCGCCGACCCCGGGTTCGGCAAGCACTTCACGGACCACATGGTGATCATCGACTGGACCCTCGCCGAGGGCTGGCACGATGCCAGAGTCGTGCCGTACGGGCCGCTGCAGGTCGACCCCTCGTCCGCTGTCTTCCACTACGGCCAGGAGATCTTCGAGGGGCTCAAGGCCTACCGGCACGGCGGGGGAGACGTCTT
Organism: Pseudoclavibacter sp. RFBG4; assembly: GCF_002931515.1. NCBI lineage: Bacteria > Bacillati > Actinomycetota > Actinomycetes > Micrococcales > Microbacteriaceae > Pseudoclavibacter > Pseudoclavibacter sp. RFBG4. The sequence goes on from NZ_PSYC01000037.1 coordinate 2,074, forward strand.
CGCGTTCCGGCCGGAGCGCAACGCCCGCCGCCTGCAGAGCTCCGCACGGCGCCTCGCGCTGCCCGAGCTGCCCGAGGAGCTGTTCGTCGAGTCGGTGCGCCAGCTCGTGCAGATCGACGAGCAGTGGGTTCCGGCGGCCGGCGAGGGCAAGACCCTCTACCTGCGCCCCTTCATGATCGCGTTCGAGAACTTCCTCGGCGTGCGCGCGGCGCAGACGGTGCGCTACATGGTCATCGCCTGCCCAGCCGGCTCCTACTTCTCCGACCCCACGCGCCCCGTCGACATCTGGCTCTCGCAGGAGTACTCCCGCGCTGGCGCGGGTGGCACGGGGGCCGCGAAGTGCGGCGGCAACTACGCATCGTCGCTGCTCCCGCAGGAGGAGGCGTACGCGAACGGCTGCGAGCAGGTGCTGTTCCTCGACGCGGCGGAGAACACGTACCTCGAGGAGCTCGGCGGCATGAACATCGTGCTCATCAAGTCGGACGGCACGATCCTCACGCCGCTGAGCGACTCCATCCTGCCAGGCATCACGCGGGACAGCGTCCTCGAGCTGTGCGAGCGGGCCGGTCGGAGGATCGAGCAGCGCCGCATCACGATCGACGAGTGGCGCGAGGGGGTCGCCGACGGCACGATCGTCGAGGCGTTCGCCTGCGGCACTGCGGCCGTCATCTCGCCGATCGGCAAGGTCAAGTCGCCCGACTTCACGATCGAGAACCCGGTCATCACGCAGGATTCGGTGAGCATGCGCATCCGCGCCGAGCTCACGGGCATCCAGAACGGCGAGCTGCCCGACCTCATGGGCTGGACGCAGCGCCTGGCCTGAGGGCTGGCGGACCGGAGTGATCGGACGGATGGCGGGCTGACGCGTGGTCTACGGCTGGGCTGCCCGCAAGGGTGCTGACTACCAGGAGCAGGCGATGGCCGCGCCGTCGAGGCGAGGCTTCGTGCTGCTCACGGTGCTCGAGCTCGGCCTGGCTGCCCTGTTCGCCGGGGTCCTCACGGCCGGGCAGTTCTGGCTGGCGCCGGTGGTGCTCGTGGTCGCCACGCTCGCGGGATGGGCGACCACGAGGTTCCTCGTGCACGTCTCGGCGTGGCTGCGGCGGGTGGTGGTGATCTCGGCGGTGCTCGGGATGCTCGCGCTCGGGGTGCTCGCGAGTCCGGTCGCCGGCATGGGGCTGCTTGCGCTGTTCGCGTTCGCGGGAGGCTGGTTCCTGACGTTCGCGGTGGCGCCGTCGCGCGCCGTCCGCTGGCGTGCGGTGACGCGGGGTCGCCGCTAGCTCGTGTAGTGGAGCGCCATGTAGGAGCCGCGCAGCAGCTGCACCTCGAGGACAAGCTGCCGGAAGGTCCAGGCGCGCGGGGGCCGGCAGGTGATGAGCGACATCGGTCCGTCTCGCAGCTCGAGCAGCTCGATGCCCTCGATCTTCAGCTCGGTGTCCGGGCGTGCCCTCGCGAGCAGCGCGCGAACGCCGTCCTCGTCCATGTCGGTGTCGCGGGGAGCGTCGAACTCGAACGTGAGCTCGTGGATGTCGACGAACAGCGAGTCGGTGTCGTCGAACTCGTCGCGCCGCCCGTCCTCGCGCTGCTCCTCGCGGTACACGTAGCCGAGCACGTCGTCGCCGGCTGGCATCGTGACGATGAGGCCGCGGCCGGGTTCGAGCTGCTGGCGCAGCGACCGGCAGACGTGGGCGAACGCGAGGTCCTCGACGTCGAGGACGTCGACGGTGATGTCGACGGCTCCGTCGTCGCCGAGCTCGACGCCGTTGGGGAGGGTGTACGTGTTCGCCATGCCGTCAGTCTCCCAGAACGGCGGGGTGCGGATGCGCGCGGCGCGTCACGCGCCACCGGCGCGCAGCCGCCTGGCCGCCCCGGCGAGCCACAGCTGCACGCCCTCCGACATGATGCGCGGGTCGAGGCCGGAGATGGCGGCGATCTGGTCGAGGCGGTAGCGCACCGTGTTGCGGTGGGTGCCGAGCTCGTCGGCGACCTGCGCGATCTGGCCGGAGTGGGCGAAGTAGGCGTCGAGGGTGGCGAGCAGCATCGATCCGTGCTCGGCGTCGTGGGCTTCGAGCGGCCCGAGCACTTCGGCGGCGAGCTCCAGCACGGGCACGTCGCGGCTCGCGAGCAGCAGCGAGGAGATGGACAGGCGTGCGGAGGTGGCGACGTCGATGTCCTTCGGCGCGTTGCGCAGCGCATCCCGGGCCTCGAAGTAGCTCCAGCGCAGGGCGAGGGAGGCCGGGTAGAGGTCGCCGATGCCGACCCGCGCTGCGATGCCCGCCGAGCGGGCGAGGCCGATGAACGCCTCGGCCGCGTTCGGCATGCGCGTGCGCTCCGGCGCGATGATGAGGAGGCGGCCCTCGAAGACCGCGGACACCGACGACTGCAGTTCGGCTGGCAGCGGCAGCGCGGTGAGCTCCGCGGTGCGGCGTTCCTCGGTCTCGGCGACCAGCACGCGTGCGGCCTGACCCGTGGCCACGCCGAGCGCGGTCAGGCGCCGCTCGGCGTCCTCGATCGTGAACTTGCCGCGGATGAGGTCGTGCAGCACGTGCCCAGACGCGTCGCGGGCGGCGCGGACGCGACGCGTGTCCTGGATGAGCTGCAGGCTGAGCAGCGACCGCGCGTAGTTCACGAGGCCCTCGTTGACACGGGGGTTCGTGATGTGGAGGGTCGCCCCTGCCGACTGGCCCGTGGAGATGGGGAGCGCATCCCACCCCGTGACGGCCTCGTCGTGCACGTCGAGGCTGCCGGCGAGCAGCTCGCCGAGGCGGGTCACGGCGACGTGCGAGCTCGTCAGCCTGGCGAGCCTCGCGGCGAGCCCCGTGATGCCGCCGTCGGAGAGCAGCGACGTCACCAGCTGCTGCTGCTGGCGGTGCTCGCTCTCGAGGCGCGAGTGCTGCTCGTCGGTGCTCGCCTGCGTGACGACCTTCGTGAGCGCCGCGAACGGCGTCTCGTAGGCGACCTCGAAGAGCGGGAGCCCGGCCTGCTCGGCCGCCGCTATGAGGGCGGCCGGCACGGTGTCGTGCGTGAAGCCGGTCCCGACGCCGAGCGCGACCGTGTCCGCCTCGACGAGGGACTCCACGAACGAGCGGTACGCGCGTGTGCCCCGCAGGCGCATCCCGGTCGTGAGCACCAGCTGTCCGCCCGTGAGGAACGGCTGCGGGTTGAGCAGCTCCGTCGTCGCCACCCACTCGATGCTGGCGCGCAGCGCCTGCGGCTCGCCCGTGTGCAGGGTGAGGCCCAGGGAACGGTTCGCGAGGAGCGTGTCGACGGTGGCGAGCATGCCCCGATTCTAGACATGCCCTAGACGGATGCACAGAAGTGGTCAGACCGGTCGTGCGCGTGCCCATTCGTCTCGCGGTGCAGAACCGCGTAGCCTTCAAGCCATACCAAGAGGTCGAACCCCGAGGAAGGAAGCACCGTGACGGAGTTCCGCATTGCCCAGGAGCGCAAGCTCGAAGGCGCCATTCCAGGCCCCAAGTCGCAGGCCCTGACTGCGCGTCGTGAGGCGAGCGTCTCCGCATCGCTTGTCCCCGCAGTCCCCGTGTACGCGGCTGACGTCGACGGCGCCATCATCCGCGACGTCGACGGCAACCAGTTCGTCGACTTCGGTGCCGGCATCGCCGTCACGAACGTCGGCGCATCCCACCCCCGTGTCGTCGCGGCCGTGCAGGAGGCGGCAGCGCACTTCACGCACACCGCATTCGGCATCACCCCATACGAGGGCTACGTCGCCGTCGCCGAGAAGCTCATCGAGATCACGCCGGGCGACCACGCCAAGAAGGCCGTGCTCCTCAATTCCGGCGCGGAAGCCGTCGAGAACGCGGTCAAGATCGCCCGCCACTCGACCGGCCGCAACGCCGTCATCGCGTTCGACCACTCGTTCCACGGCCGCACGAACCTCACGATGGCCCTCACCGCGAAGAACATCCCGTACAAGGACGGCTTCGGCCCGTTCGCGCCCGAGGTCTACCGTGCGCCCATGAGCTACCCCTACCGTGACGGCCTCACGGGCGCCGAGGCGGCGGCGCGCACGATCGACGTCATCGAGAAGCAGGTCGGCGGCAAGAACGTCGCGGCCATCATCATCGAGCCCATCCAGGGTGAGGGCGGCTTCATCGTCCCCGCCGATGGCTTCCTCCCCGCGCTCGTCGAGTGGGCGAAGGCCAACGGCGTCGTCTTCATCGCGGACGAGGTCCAGGCCGGCATGTGCCGCACCGGCGCCTGGTTCGCGTCCGAGCACGAGGAGATCGTGCCCGACCTCGTCACGATCGCCAAGGGCGTCGCGGGCGGCATGCCGCTGTCGGCCGTCGTCGGCCGCGCCGAGATCATGGACAGCGTGCACGTCGGCGGGCTCGGCGGCACCTACACGGGCAACCCGGTCGCCACGGCCGCCGCGCTCGCCACGATCAGCATCATGGAGGACGAGCAGCTCGCTGCCCGCGCCCTCGAGATCGAGACGATCGTGAAGACGCGCTTCGAGGCGCTCAGCGCCGAGCTCGGCGAGAACACGATCATCGGCGAGGTCCGCGGTCGCGGCGCCATGCTGGCGTTCGAGTTCGTCGAGGCCGGCACGGCGACGACCACGAAGAAGCCCCACCCGGCCGCCGTCAAGGCGATCGTCGCGGATGCGCTCGGCCAGGGCGTCGTGCTGCTCTCCTGCGGCACCTACGGCAACGTCGTGCGCCTCCTCCCGCCGCTCACCATCACGGACGAGCTGCTGAACGACGGCCTCGACGTGCTCGAGGCGGCTATCCGCGCTCAGGCGTAGAACGCCCGCGCCCGTCTCGGGCGCGCATCAAGCCGCCGGGGGAGACCCCGGCAACAGAATCTCGACGCCCCGGCACATTCCGCGCCGCCGGGGCGTCGAGGTATTTCCGGGGGTACCCGCTCGCCGCCGCCCTGGCGCCCCAGGGCGAACGCCCCAAACAACACAGACCTCGGGCAGATGCAGCTTCGTCTCGCGATGAAGCTGCATCTGCCCGAGGTCTGTGCCGGGGACGCGTGTCTGCGCCGGCCGGGTGGATGCGCCGGGTGGATGCGGCGGGTGGATGCGCCGGGCGGGTCAGGCCGCGGGGGCCTGCTTCGCCTTGCGCTGCGCCTTGATGGTCTTGTAGGCGTTCTGCCCGGCGATGAACAGCAGGTACGCGCCGAAGAGGATGCTGCCGACCATCGGGTCGATGAGCACGGCGCACCACACGCCGAGGAGGCTCGTGAGCGCGGCCGTCAGCCCGATCGCGGCGGCCGCCTTCAGGTCGACGTTGCGGCGCCGGGAGTTGCCGATCGTGCCCGTGATGGTGGTGGGGATCATGACGAGGAGGCTCGTGCCCTTCGCCTCGAGGTCGCTCGAGCCGAACAGCAGCATGAGCGCAGGCACGAGGATGACGCCGCCGCCGACGCCGATGAGCCCCGAGATGATGCCGGTGACGAGACCGAGCGCGACGAGCATGAGTGCCGTGAGCGCCGTCATGGTGACCTCGGCGTCGCGGCTCGGCACGGCGAGGAACAGGGAGACGGCGACGCCGAGCAGGAACACGATGAACATCCACCGGAGCACGATGAGCGGCAGCTTGTTGAGGAGCCACGATCCGATCCAGGCACCGGCGATTGCGCCGACGATGAGGATGAGGCCCGCGAGCCAGTTCACGGAGCCGGTCAGGACGTAGCCGACGACGCCGACGATGGCGGGCGGGATGATCGCGGCGAGCGACGTGCCGGCGGCGAGGCGCTGGTCGAACGCGAGCATGGCGGTCAGCGCGGGCACGATGATGGTGCCGCCGCCCACGCCGAGGAACCCGGAGAGGAAGCCTGCCGCGAGGCCGATCGAGATGAGCACTATCCAGTCGCGGCGGGTCCTGGTGGTGGCGGGCGTGGTCATGGAGCTCCTAGGTTCTGCGGTGTTCTGCGCCGAGGTGGGCGACGGCTTCCGCGAGGGCGCGGATGCCGAGGGCGACGTCGCCGAGCGATACTGCCTCGTCTGGGTGGTGGCTGACGCCGTCGGGGTTGCGCATGAAGAGCATCCCCACGTCGGTGATGGCGCCGATGGCCATGCCGTCGTGTCCGGCTGGGCTGAACAGGGTCGTCGGGTCTTCGGTCCGGCCCGAGCCGAGGATACTCCCGTCCGCGGCGGTGCCCGGCACGAGGGTGGAGCGGATGCCTTCGCCGACGACGTCCTGCAGCAGCGGCGCGCAGAACAGCGCTGGGGCGTTGTGCACTTCGCGGGTGTGCCAGCGCAGGCGCCTGCGGCCCATGATGTCGTCGAGCTCGCGGGAGATCTGGTCCCACACGCGGTCGCGCTCGCCGTCGAATTCTCCGCGCAGGTCGAGGCTGAATCTCGCCTCGCCCGGAACGATGTTCATCGCGCCGGGGAACGCCTCGAACTGGCCGACGGTGCCGATGATGTGGTGCTGGGTGGAGCAGATGCGCTCGACGGCGAGGGCCGCCTCGCTCGCGCCGAGGAGCGCGTCGCGGCGCATGTCGTACGGGGTGCCGCCGGCGTGCCTGGCCTCGCCTTCGACGACGAGCTGGAAGCGACGGGCGGAGGCGATGGAGGAGACGACGGCGAGCGGTTCGCCGCGGGCGTGCAGCTCGGGCCCCTGCTCGATGTGCGCTTCGAGGTAGCCGACGAGCTCGCTCGGCCTGCGGGCGGCTTCCGAGACGCGGCCGGGGTCGAGGCCAAACTCGAGCGCGGCTTCGTGCAGGGTGGTGCCGTCCGGGTCCTCGAGTTCCCACCAGGCGTCGTCCCACGTGCCGGCGACGGCGGAGGAGCCGAGGAGCGCCTTGCCGAAGCGCGCGCCTTCCTCGTCGGAGAACGCGGCGACCTCGAGCCCGAAGCCGAACGGGGAGCGGGCGGGGGCATCCACCCCACTCGTGTCGTCGTCGCGGCGCTGGAGCAGGCGCACGACCTCGATGGCCATGAGCACGCCGACGATGCCGTCGTAGCGTCCGGCGTCGACGACCGTGTCGAGGTGCGAGCCGAGCATGAGCACGGGCGCCTCCGGGTCCGCCGCGGGGAGGAGGCCGAGCTGGTTGCCTGCCGCGTCCTGCCTGGTCTGCAGGCCGACCTCGCGCATCCACTCGGCGGCCAGCCGGTTGACGCGCGCGTGCTCGGGGGAGAGGTGCACGCGAGTGATGGCACCTGGGGTGGAGGTGATGCGCGCGAGCTCGTCGCAGCGCGCCATGACGCGGCGCGCGGCGAGCTCGAAGATGGCGGGTTCGAGGGCGCCCAGTCGCGTGGCCGTCATTCGGCGGCTCCGCGGGGGCTGTCGGCTGCGCGGAAGACGTCGGCTGCGGCCTCGACACCACCGCCGGTCGGCACGGACGCGCCGTATCGGCGCAGCACGGCCTCGAGCGCGGCGAGCGTCGTGAGCACGGTGTCCTTGCGGGCGTTGTAGCCCATCGTGCCGAGGCGCCACACCTTGCCGTGCAGCGGGCCGAAGGAGGTGCCGATCTCGATGCCGAAGTCGTCGAGCAGGTCCTGCCTTGCCGTGTCGCCGGGGACGCCTTCCGGGATGACGACGGCGACGACGTTGTTCATCTTGTGCGCGACGTCGCCGAAGACCTCGAGCCCGAGCGCCCGGACGCCGGCGAGCATCGCGGCACCGGCGACCCGGTGGCGTTCGATGACGGCGTCCCGGCCCTCGCGCAGCAGGACGGCCGCGCACTCCCGCGCCGCGTAGAGCATGGAGGTGGCTTCCGTGTGGTGGTTGAGGCGTCTGGGCCCCCAGTAGTCGAGGATCATGCCGAGGTCGAAGTAGTTGGAGCGGATGAAGTCGCTCGCGGACTCGTCGCCCGTCTCGCGGATGCCAGCCTCGACCCGGCTGCGGGAGCGGATGACCTCGACGGCGCGCTCGGAGAGGGTGATGGGCGCCGAGCCGCTCGGGCCGCCGAGGCACTTCTGCAGGCCGGCGGTCGCGGCGTCGAGGCCCCAGGCGTCGGCGAGGAACTCGTTGCCGCCGATGGACGCCGTCGCGTCGGCGTAGAAGAGCACGCCATGCTTCGCGCAGACGGCGCCGACCTCGTCGAGGGGCTGGTTCATGGTGGTGGAGGTGTCGCCCTGGACGAGGGCGAGGAGGGTCGGCTTGACGCGGACGATGGCCTCCTCGATCCGCGAGACGGGGACGACCTGCCCCCACGGCACCTCGATGGTGTGCACCTCGGCGAGGGCGCGCTCCGCGATCTCGGCGAGGAGGTGGCCGAACCGGCCGAAGACGGGGACGAGCACCCGGTCGCCTGGCCGGATGAGGGAGACGAGCGCCGCCTCGATGCCGGAGCGGGAGGTGCCGTCGACGAGCACGGTCGCCGTGTTCTCGGTCGCCCACACCTGCCGGTACAGATCCTGCGTCTCGTTCATGGCCTGCGTCATGAACGGGTCGTACTGGCCGACGAGGGTGCTCGACATGGCGCGGAGCACGCTCGGGTACGCCGAGATGGGGCCGGGCCCCATGAGGAGGCGGGCTGGCGGTTCGATGGGGAGGATCGCGGTCATCTGCTTCATTCTCTCGGTGCTCACGCGCTCGTCGCGGCGCGGCTGGTGGCTCTCGGGGTGGGGGCTGCGGCGGATGCGAGCCGGCGGCCGAGTCGGACGAGCGCCAGGTCGGAGCCCGCCCGCGACACGAAGCAGACGCCGACGGGCGCGGCCTGCGCGCTGCTCGTGGTCGGCACGCTGAGGAGCGGCGCGGAGAGCGCGGGCAGCCCGGCGACGGCGGCCGGGGTGGTCATGCGCAGCGTCGCGGTGCGGATGGCGTCGATGCTCGCTGCATCCGCGGCTCGGCTCGGCGCTGCCCCCGGGGCGGTGGGGAAGAGGAGCACGGCGTCGTGGGCGAGTCGCTCGAGGCGGGCGCTCAGGGGAGCGAGGGCGTCGCGGGCCGCCTGCTCCTGCGCCTCGGTGATCTGCGAGGCGGCGAGGAACCGGGCAGCGACGGCGGGGCCCGTGGCGCCGGGGTGCGCTTCCAGCCATGGGCGGTTGTTGCGCCAGGCCTCAGCGCCCTGCACGATCCGGAACGGCTCCTGGTAGCTCGCGAGCTCGCCGATCGAGACCCGCTCGACCGGCGCAGCCACGGCTCCGCGCTCCTCCAGCTCGCGCAGGAACGCCTCGAAGGCGGACACGGTCTCTGGCGAGGCCGCGGCCAGCACCTCGGCCGGCACGACGAGGCGGCCGGGGAGGTCCTCGCCGCGCTGCCCCGCCGCGCTCGCGGTGGACTCCGAGCTGTCGTAGGAGAGGCACCAGTCGGCGACCCGCTGCAGGGTCTCGCCGTCGCGCGTGAGCCATCCGACGGTGTCGAACGACTGTGCGAGCGGCAGGAGGCCCTGACGTGGCACGAGGTCGTGTGTCGTGCGCAGGCCCCACAGCCCCTGATAGGAGGCTGGGATGCGCACCGATCCGGCGGTGTCGGTCGCGAGGCCGATGTCGGCCTGGCCGTTGGCGACGGCGGATGCTGGCCCGCTCGAGGAGCCGCCGGGGAGGGCACCGGGGACGGCGGCGTTCGGGGGAGTCCCGAAGTGCGCGTTGTCGCCGGCGATCGAGTACGCGAACTCGTCGGTGCGGGCGATGCCGCGCAGGGAGGCGCCGCCGCGCAGCAGGTCCCTGACGGCGGGCGCGGTCCTCGTCTCGGCCTTCGCGGAGTCGAGGTAGCTGGGGTTGCCTGCGCCGATGCGGTAGCCGCGAATCGCGAAGAGGTCCTTCACGGCGACGGTGAGCCCTTCGAGGGGGCCCTCCCACGCGCCTTGGAAGAGCGGGTCGCCGACGGTGCGCCAGATCGAGCGGTCGAAGGCGCGGGGCCTCGGGGTCACGTGCGCGGCCGTGATGCGCCAGCCCTGCGGCAGCTGCTGCCAGAGCTGCGTCTGCAGTCCGAGCCCGCCGGTGGCGAAGCGCGAGGTGGAGACGAGGAGCGCTACGCCGTCGGCCAGGGCCCGGTACTCGATGCGCTCGATGGTGCGCTTCGCGACGCCGCCGCGCTGGGCACGGAACTCGCTGATCTGCTCGTGGCCGACCAGCAGGCCGCTGTCGTCGCCGCGAAGCGTCCCGTCTCCTGGCGCGAACCAGGCGTCGAGCTCGTCGAGGTCGTTGCTCTGCACGGCCCGCTCGTAAGCTTCGAAGGCGGCGAGCAGGGCGGCGGGTGGGGTTCCGTCCGCACGCGTCGTCTCTGGGGCGTTCTGCTCGACTGAGGTCACGCGGGTGCTCCTGTTCCGTTCTGCGGTGCCGTGCCAGCCGCCACGTCGGCGAAGTCGGCCTCGCGGATGCGGGCGTGCACGCCGCAGACGACGTCGACGACCTGCGAGATGTCGAAGTCGGTGGCCGCCGACAGGTACGCGTAGGCGAGGTGCTCGTCCATGCCCCACCGAGCCTGCAGCAGGTCGACGGCGGCGCGCACGCACTTGCGCATGGCCGCGTTCAGGTCTGGGTCGAGGCCGGTCGGCACGAGGTACGAGGGGGTGCGCACGAGCGGACCGGTGAGGTCGCCGAACTCGCTCCGCGCATCCGCCGCCGGAACGACGTCGAAGGTGAGGGTCGCACGCAGCGAGGCCTCGAGCGCCGTGAGGGCGACCTCGCCGTCGCCCTGCGCGAAGTGCGGATCGCCGACGTAGGCGAGCGCGTCGGGGACCTGCACGGGCAGGTAGAGCACGCTGCCCTCGGTGAGCAGCTTGATGTCGATGTTGCCGCCGTGCGGGCCCGGCGGCACGGAGTGCGGGCGTGCGTCTGCGGCGGGAGCGACGCCCATCGTGCCGAGGAACGGGGCGAGGGGGAACACGACGCTCCGTTCGCCGCCCTCGGTGAGCGGCATGGTGCCGACGAGCTCGCCGCCGCGTTCCTCGACCGCGGCGAACACGCTCACGGTCTCGCGGTTGCGCGGCAGCACGCCGGGCAGCGCGCCCTTGCCGTGCCGGTTGGAGATGACCCCGTATGGCACGCGAGGCTCGAGCTTCTCGACCGTGATGCGCAGCAGGTCGCCTGGCATGGCGCCCTCGACGGCGATGGGGCCGGTCACGACGTGCGGGCCGTCGTTCGCCGGGTCGCGGGGCGCGTGCTCGGCGATCTCGATGGCGTCGAGCAGCACGGCATCCGGATGCACGCCGTGCGCCGCGAAGAACGCGGCGGGGTGCTGTCCCTGGTCGGGCAGCAGGCCCTCGTGGCTGACGGTGTCGATGACGACGCTCGCCCCGGGCCGCACGGTCAGCACGGGGGTATCGCGCGCGCTCGGGAGCCTGCCCCAGATCGAGGTCGAAGCTCCCGACGGCAGGTAGTTCGCGCCCTCAGGCAGGCGTGCGCCCGGCTGCAGGATGGGGAGCGGGGCGAACGCCGGCGTGGCTGCGCCGACGCCGTAGCGGTTCGCCGCGGGAGCCGCGGGAGCTGCGGTGGGAATCGTGGTCATGCTGCCTGCTCCTCGTCGAGGTCCAGTCGTGCGGGGTTCGCCGCCGCGAGCACCTCGCGGCCCAGGCGGGACGCGAGCCCGGCTGCCCGCGTGTAGATCAGCTCGCCGTGCAGGTAGGTCGAGTCGACGACCCCGTGCATCCGCGCCCCGTGCCACGGACTGATCTTGGTGCGGTACTCGAGGGTATTCTCCTCCAGCGTGTGCTCGAGGTCCGGCTCGAAGATCGCGAAGTGGGCCGGGACGCCGACCGCGATGAGCCCACGGTCCTCGAGGCGCACGAGCGCGGCCGGTCCCGTGGTGAAGAGGGGCAGGATCGCCTCCAGTGGGATGCCGCGCCGCCTGGCCTCGGTCCACACGGCGGTGAGCCCGGTCTGCACCCCGGCGATGCCACCCCACGCGGTGCCGAGGTCGGGCCCCGCCTTGAGCTCGAGCGTCGCGGGGGAGTGGTCGCTGACGATCGCGTCGATCGTGCCGTCGAGCACGCCGGCCCAGAGCGCGTCCAGGTTCGCGGAGTCGCGGATGGGTGGGCAGCACTTGAAGCGCCCGTCGCCGTCCGGCACCTCCTCGGCGCGAAGGCTCAGGTAGTGCGGGCAGGTCTCGATCGTGATGCGCACGCCGTCGGCCTTCGCCTCGCGGACCAGGTCGAGGGCCTCGGCCGCCGACACGTGCACGATGTGCGCCCTGGCGCCGGTGCGCCTCGCCGCGGCGATGACGGCGCGGATCGCCTCGACCTCCGCGACCGGCGGCCTCGACGCGACGAATTCGGAGAAGACGGGGCCGGATGCCTCGCTCAGGTGCGCTTCGAGCTCGGCGTGCGCGATCAGGAGCCCGTCGACCTCGGCGAGCTCCTCGAGCGCCTGCTCGAGCTCGGGGAACGAGAGGTGATCGAACTCGTCGATGCCGCTCGGCGCGAGGAAGCACTTGACGCCGACCGCCCCCGCCGCGAGCAGCGGACGCAGGGAGCCGAGGTTCTGCGGGACGACGCCGCCCCAGTAGGCGAGGTCGACGGCCAGCTGGCCGGAGGTCGCCGCTCGCTTCGCGTCGAGCGCCTCGACGCTCGTCGTGACGGGCAGCGAGTTGAGCGGCATGTCGACGACCGTCGTGACCCCGCCGGCGGCGGCGGCGGCCGTGCCCGTCGCGAAGCCCTCCCAGTGCGTGCGGCCCGGCTCGTTGAGGTGCACGTGCGTGTCCACGAGGCCAGGCAGGAGCACCTGGGTGTCCGGCAGGACGACGTCGGCGTCGTCGTCGAACGGGGCGATGGCGGCGATGGTGCCGTCGCTGACGGACACCGTCGCCGGCGAGAAGCTGCCGTCCAGGAAGACGCGTCGCGCGGAGATCCTCATGCGATCGCCGCCGAAGGAACCCGCAGCTGCCCCTGCGGCGCGGCCTGCGCCCGGGAAGGTCGTGCGTACTCGTCCCGCTTGCTCGTGCCGACGCCCATGCGCGACATCGCCGCGACGAGCCCGACCGATGCGGCGACGCCGTCGACGACCGGCACCCCGACCCGCTCGGAGAGGCGAGCGCACAGGTCGGCCATGCCGGCGCATCCGAGCACGACCGCGTCGGCGCCGTCCTCCCGGACGACTCGCTCGCACCACGCGGCGATGTCCTCGAACGCCGCGGAGCCGGTCTCCTCGAGCGCGAGGACGGGGATGCCGGTGCCGTACGCCGCGACGCACGCGCGCTCGAATCCGTACCGCTGCACGAGGTCGTCGGCGCGGCCGAGCGTGCGGGAGAGGGTCGTGACGATGCCGAACGTGCGCCCCGTGAGCGCCGCGACGTGCATGGCCGCCTCGGCGATGCCGATGACGGGCACGTCGACGAGCTCACGTGCCGCGTCGAGCCCCGGGTCGCCGAAGCAGGCGATGACGTAGCCGTCGCTGCCGCCATCCGCGAGATCGCGCTCGACGAGCTCGACGACGACGGAGGCCGCCCGCACCTCGTCGAAGTGGCTCTCGATGGCCTCCGGGCCCTCACCGGGGGCCGGGCACACGGCGACGATGTCGACGGCGGGGCCGGCCACGGCCCTGGCCGCTGCCGCGACCTTCTGCGTCATGGCGACGGAGGTGTTCGGGTTGATGAGCGTGATGCGCATGCTGGGTCAGTCCTCCTCGATCGATCCGTCGGAGATGCCGGCGGTCTCGCCCTCGAACGTCGGCATGAGCGGCTGGCGGCGCTCGAACAGGACGAAGAGCGCGAATCCGAGTCCGCAGCCGATGAACCAGCTGAAGTCGGCGAGGTAGCTCAGGTCGAGGATGCCGGCCTCGGCGAGCGGCCGGGTCAGCACCGCGATCGCGACCGTCGGGGCTCCGGCGAGCACCATGGCCCACACCGCGTTCGGGTTGAACCCCTTGCGGTACCAGTAGGCGCCCGTCTCGCTCATCGTGAACATCTCGTCGACCTTGATGCGCTGCCTGCCGATCACGTAGTAGCCGGCGATGAGGATGCCGAAGAGCGGTCCGATGAGCGCACCGAGCACGCCGAGCGTGTTCTGGATCGCGGCGTCGTTGTTGTACCAGTTCCACGGGGTGAGCAGCACGGAGCCGACGGCGGCGATCATGCCGCCCATCCGCCAGCTGATCCTGTGCGGGGCGACGTTCGAGAAGTCGAACGCCGGCGCGATGAAGTTCGCCACGATGTTGATGCCGACCGTCGCCGTCACGAAGGTGAGGCCGCCGAGGAGGATCGCGAAGTGCGTGTCGATGCGCTCGACCGTGTGGATCGGGTCCGTGATGAGCTCGCCGAAGACGGGCACGGTGGCGCTCGCGGTGAGCACCGTGAGGATGGAGAAGAACAGGAAGTTGAGCGGGAGCCCGAGGAAGTTGCCCCGCTTCACGGCCTTGTAGCTCTTCGCGTACCTCGAGAAGTCGCCGAAGTTGAGCATGGGGCCGGAGAAGTAGGAGACGACGATCGCGATGGCCGTGAACATGACCGGGATGGAGGCCCAGAAGTCGAGCGGCTCACCCGCGGAGAGGTTGAAGTCGATGTTCTCCCAGCCCGCCTGGCTGACGAGGTAGATGGCGAGCACGATCATGACGACGTACACGGCGGGTCCCGCCCAGTCGATGAAGCGGCGGATGGACTCCATCCCGCCCCAGAACAGAGCTGCCTGCGCGAACCAGAGGATCGCGTAGGAGATCCAGCCCAGCGCCGACAGGCCGAGGAAGGAGTAGTCGGTGCGCAGCACCTCGCTGGCGGGGATGAACTTGAGGAACACGATGTTGAGCGACTCGGCGGCGAGGAACGTCTGCACGCCGTACCAGGCGATGGCGATGAGGCCGCGGATGATCGCCGGGATGTTGGCGCCCTTGACGCCGAAGATCGCGCGGTTCACGACGGGGTAGGGCACGCCCGTCTTCTGGCTCGACTTGGCGACGAGGTTCGTGAAGAACTGCACGATGAGGATGCCGACGATGAGGGCGACGAGCACCTGCCAGCTGGCGATGCCGAGCGCGAAGAGGCTGCCGGCCGTGACGTAGCCGCCGACGCTGTGCACGTCGGACATCCAGAAGGCGAAGATGTTGTAGGAGCCCCAGCGCTGCTTGCGCAGGGGAGCGAGGTCCTCGTTCGCGAGCCGCGGGTCGTAGCCGGGCTTCATGTTCCCGTCGCCGACGGGGTGGCCCGCCGCCTCGACGAGGTTGTCGGGCGCCGCGCCTTCGGTGCCCAGGCCGCGGGTGCTGCCGGATGCGCCAGTCTGTGCCAGTTGATCGGTCATGCGTTGAAGTTATGGCTTCACGCTTCGTGGGAGGTTTCTGCAATGTAACGCTCGTGTAAAACCGAGCTCCCCTCAGTGGCGTGCAGTCAGAACTTCACGGTCTCGGCGGTGACGGCGACACTGCGTCGGTCTCCGGAGTCAGACTCCCGCTGCCGCCCCGAGTCCGCGGATGAGCGCGTCGAGCCCGCGCACGAAGGCCTGCTCGCGCAACCCCAGCGGCGTGTGGGCCGCGACGGAGGCCGCGAGGGTCGGGGCCGCATCCGCCTGATCGCCGAGCTCGAAGATGTCGAGGGGCGCGTTGAGGTCGTACGCGGAGCCATAGACGAACGACTCGATCGCCACGATCGCCGGCATGATGTGGCCGTCCGGCCAGCCGGCCCGTCGGAGGCCTGAGGCGACCCCCTCGTACATCGCGAGCGTGTCGGTCGCGCCGGCGACGGGCATCTTCGCGATCGCCTCCACGAGCGAGTCGTGCTCCTTCATGACGAGGCGGTAGCTGCGCGCCCAGCTCGCGAGGGCCGCGTCCCACGGCTCGGTCTCGAACGCCGAGGCGTCGACGGCGGCCATGAGGCGATCCTCGATCCAGCGCAGGATCTGCCGCTTCGAGTGCGCGTGGTTGTAGAGGGCCGCGGGGGTGACGCCGAGCGCCTTGGCGAGCTTCGCCATCGTCAGGGAGTCGTACCCCTCGTGGGTCGCGACGCGCATGGCGGCGTCCGTGATGCGCTTCTGCGTGAGGATGCGCGTGCGGGGTCGCCCAGCACGCCGCTGTCCGTCAGACTCCACATGCTCGCTGGTGCTCACTGGCCCTCCCGTCGTTCGACCCTAGCTCCTCGGAAATGCGGCTTGTCCGAGGAGCCCGTCTCGACTAACGTAAATTAATCCTGTTTATTTGGAAGGCGGCGCCAGGAAACCGGCCGCCAACCACACTCACTTCGACGGCGAAGCCAGGGCGCTTGGAGCTGTCACAACGGAAAGAGCGGAAATGCAGACCATCGAACGCGACGTCGTCATCATCGGAGCAGGCCCCTCCGGCCTCACAGCGGCCCGCCGCCTCACCCAGGCAGGCAAGACCGTCGCCGTCCTCGAGGCGCGCGACCGCGTCGGCGGACGCACCTGGAGCAACATCATCGACGGCCAGTTCTTCGAGATCGGCGGCCAGTGGGTCTCGCCAGACCAGACGGCGCTCCTCGCCCTCCTCGAAGAGCTCGGCAAGGGCACCTTCTCGCGCTACCGCGAGGGCAAGTCGGTCTACATCAGCCCCAAGGGCGAGCGCACCGTCTACGAGGGCGACACGTTCCCCGTCAGCGAGCACACAGCCGCCGAGATGGACCGCATGATCGAGCTCCTCGACGGCCTCGCCGCCGAGATCGGCCCCGTCGAGCCGTGGGCGCACGCCAAGGCGCGCGAGCTCGACACCATCTCCTTCCACCACTGGCTGCGCCAGCAGTCCACCGACGAGGAGGCCTGCAACAACATCGGGCTGTTCGTCGCCGGTGGCATGCTCACCAAGCCGTCCTTCGCGTTCTCCGCGCTGCAGGCAGTGCTCATGGCCGCATCCGCCGGTTCGTTCTCGAACCTCGTCGACGAGAGCTTCATCCTCGACAAGCGCGTCATCGGCGGCATGCAGTCGGTCAGCCAGCAGATGGCGCAGGAGCTCGGCGACGACGTGTTCCTGAACAACCCTGTGCGCTTCCTCCACTGGGAGGACAACGGAGCAGGCAATGCGGCATCCGTCACCGCGGTCGCCGACCACATCACCGTCAAGGCGCAGCACGCCATCATGGCCGTGCCGCCCAACCTCTACTCGCGCGTCTCCTTCGTCCCCGCCCTGCCACGCCAGCAGATGATCGTGCACCAGCACATCTCCATGGGCCTCGTCATCAAGGTGCACGCCACCTACGCCACCCCGTTCTGGCGTGAAGAGGGCCTCAGCGGCACCGCGTTCGGCGCCGGCCACATCGTGCAGGAGGTCTACGACAACACCAACCACGAAGACGAGCGCGGCACCCTCGTCGGCTTCATCACCGATGAGGCGGCCGAGGCCATGTGGGCGCTGAGCGACGAGGAGCGCAAGGCCGCCGTCCTCGGCTCCGTCGCCGAGTTCCTCGGGCCGAAGGCCCTCGACCCCGAGGTCTTCTACCTCTCCGACTTCGGCGCAGAGGAGTGGACCCGCGGCGCCTACGCCACGAGCTACGACCTCGGCGGACTCCACCGCTGGGGTGCCATCCAGCACGACCCGGTCGGCCCGATCTTCTGGTCGAGCTCCGACCTCGCGGCAGAGGGCTACCAGCACGTTGACGGCGCGGTGCGGATGGGCGAAGCTACGGCGAAGCGCATCCTCCAGTCCTGAGCGCCCACGGCATCCTGAAATCGGACGACACCCCAAGAATTGGAGAGGCAGCATGGCGCAGCGTTTCGTAGTGGGCTACATCGCGAGCGATCGAGGGCATGACGCCCTCGCGCTCGCCTCCTTCCTCGCGAAGGGCACCGACACGGAGATCATCGTCGCGATGATCACGCCGGAGACGTCGCCGTACAGCGGCACGCATCCGCTGCCGCTCGACGATGCCGACAGCATCATCGGCAAGCAGATCGACACGTGGATGAGCGAAGCGCTCGCCCAGGTGCCGGAGGGCATCGCGGCGCGAGGCGTCGTCCGCAGCGCCACGAGCGAGGCCCAGGGGCTCATGGACATCGCCGCTGAGTTCGGGGCCGCCGCGCTGGTCATCGGCGCCGCCACCACGGCGCTGCTGCGGCAGTTCACCATCGGGACGGTCGCATCCACGCTGCTGCACGCCTCGCCGCTGCCCGTCGCGCTCGCTCCGGCAGGGTTCGCCGAAGAGGGGCCCGTCACCCGCATCACCACGCTGTTCGGCACCCGCTCGGGGGCCGCCGCGCTCATCGGCACCTCCGTCGAGAGCGCGCTGCAGCGCGACGTGCAGCTGCGCCTGCTCTCGCTCGTGCAGCTCGACCGGGTCCCGCCCAGCCAGGTGCAGGAGGTCGACGAGTTCGTGCGCGAGTTCGGCGGGGCAGTGCTCGCCGGCCGTGCGGAGGCCCTGCTCGAGTCGGGCAGGGCAACCGTCGAGACGGTCGAGGGCGAGAGCCTCGAGGCCGCACTCGAGCGGGCCGACTGGAAGCCGGGCGATGTCGCCTTCGTCGGCTCCAGCCGCCTCGCCCAGGGAGGGCGCATCTTCCTCGGCGCCCGCGCGCAGCGCCTGCTGCGCGTGTTGACCGTGCCGATCATCGTCGTGCCGCGCGCCGCGCAGCCTGCCGAGGCGCCCAAGTCCGCTCCCGAATCCCCAGCGACAGGAACAGGGCAATGACCAGGACAGAAGACAGCACGGAGCGGGGAGGGCTCAGCTCCAAGGGCCTCTCCGCAGGCAAGGTCGGCGTCATCGGCGCGACCATCATCGGCATCTCGTGCATCGCCCCGGCGTACACGCTGACCTCGGGTCTCGGCCCGACCATCTCGCAGGTCGGACTGCAGACGCCGGCGATCCTCTTCATCGGCTTCATCCCCATGGTGCTCGTCGTCTTCGGCTACCGCGAGCTGAACTCGGCGATGCCGGACTCCGGCACCACCTTCACCTGGGCGTCCCGAGCGTTCGGGCCCTGGATCGGCTGGATGGGCGGATGGGGGCTCATCGCCGCGACGGTCCTCGTCCTCTCGAATCTCGCGGCCGTGGCCGTGGACTTCCTGTTCATCCTGCTCGCGCAGGTGTTCCAGAATCCGGAGCTCGCCGACCTCACGACGGTGCTGTGGATCAACATCCCCGTCACGATCCTCTTCACGGCGCTCGCCGCGTGGATCTCGTACCGGGGAGTCGAGGCGACAGAGAAGATCCAGGTCGGGCTCGTCGCGTTCCAGCTCATCGCGCTGGCCTGGTTCATCGTCGCCGCCTTCATGCACCTGAGCAACAACACGGCCTTCGACCCGACCCCCATCGAGCTGTCCTGGTTCAACCCCTTTGAGCTGGGCGACATGGCTGTCGTCGCCGCCGGTGTCTCGCTGTCGATCTTCCTCTTCTGGGGCTGGGACACGGTCATCACGATGAACGAGGAGGCGAAGGACCCGAAGAAGACACCGGGCCGCGCAGCCATGCTCACGATCATCATCATCATGGTGATCTACCTGCTCACGACCCTCGCCGTGCTCGTCTTCGCGGGCATCGGCACCGAGGGCCTCGGAGCCGGCAACCCGGACAACCAGGAGAGCATCTTCGCGGCGCTCGCGGGGCCGGTCATGGGGCCGTTCGCGCTGCTGATGTCGATCGCCATCCTGTCGTCGTCGGCGGCCTCGCTGCAGTCGACGATGGTCTCCCCGTCGCGCACGATCCTCGCCATGGGGCACTACGGCGCCCTGCCGAAGCGCTTCGCGGACGTCAGCCCGCGCTTCAAGTCGCCGTCGGTCGCGACCCTGGCCTCGGCCATCGCCGCTGTCGTGTTCTACGTCGTCATGAGGCTGCTCTCCGAGAACGCGCTGTGGGACACGATCGCGGCCCTCGGCCTCATGATCTGCTTCTACTACGGCGTCACGGGGCTCGCCTGCGTCTGGTACTTCAGGCACAGCCTGTTCAGCTCGGCCAGGAACTTCTTCTTCCGGTTCCTGTTCCCGCTGCTCGGCGGCATCGTGCTGCTGTACTTCTTCTACGAGACGGCCGTCGCGTCCCTGTCGCCGTCGTTCGGCTCAGGCTCGGCGGTCTTCGCGACGAGCTACGACGCGGACGGCATCGCCCAGGACGGCATCGGTCTCGTGTTCGTGCTCGGCATCGGAGTGCTGCTGCTCGGCGTGGTCATCATGGTCGTGCAGTACTTCCGCAGCCCCGGGTTCTTCCGCGGCGAGACGATCCAGATCGGCAACGACCGGGATACGCAGTCGATCGAGGTGCTGAAGGACTAGCTGTCCCGCGGTATCCCGCATCCCAACCCGCCCCGCCGCATCCGCCGCAGATGGGTCGCTTTCACCCCGTATCGAGCGCTGATACGGGGTGAAAGTGTCCCATCTGCGGCGGATGCGGATGCGGTTGTGGGGGTGGCAGGGCGGGGACGTTGCACCACGGGCGGGGTGTTGCGCCGCTGGGTCGCGGGGTCGCGGGGCGAGGTCAGCTCGCGCAGGTGGTGTCCTCCGCCGTCCGGCCCACGATGTCGTCGGAGAGGGTCAGCGGCTCGCCGGGCGCGTCGGCCGCGTCGTCCGGTTGCGTCGCGTCGTCCGGCTGTTCCGGGCCTTCCTGCTCGCCGTCGCCGTCGGGTGCATCCCCGGCGGGTGCATCCGCTGCCTGGTCATCCTGGAACGACAGCGGCTGGTCGGCGCGGAGGGTCGCGAAGATGGCGTCGGTCTCGGCCGTGATCGGCTCGACTCGGTTCGGGTCCGCCCAATAGGGCGCGACGGGCAGCTGCAGCATGACGATGCGGTCGAGGTCGACGTTCGCGAGCGTCTGCGCGAGCGCGACGAGACTGCTCGGCTGTGCCAGTGCCTCGTCGACGGTCATGGCCTTCGACGCGGAGTCGGCGAGCCCATAGAGGGCCCCCGGGTTGGTGAGCGTGCCGGCGCTCGTGACCTTCCGAGCGAGGGAGGCGAGGAACGCCTGCTGGGCCTGGATGCGCCCCAGGTCGCTCCCGTCGGCGAAGCCGTGCCGCGTGCGGAGGAACGCGAGGGCCGCCTCGCCCTGGAGGCTGTGGGTGCCCGCGGTCATGTACAGCCCCGAGTAGTCGTCGGCGATGTCGTTCTCGACGCACACGTCGACGCCGCCGATGGCCTCCGTGATGCCGATGACGCCGTCGAAGCCGACGACGATGAAGTGGTCGATGTCCAGGCCGGTGAAATCGCGGATCGTGTCGAGCGAGCAGAACGGCCCGTTCTCGAGCGCCCCGTTGATCTGCGCGGCCTCCTGCGCTGGCACCACGGCACCGTCCGGGGTCGTGCATTCCGGGGTCGGCAGCATCGTGTCTCGGGGAATGCTGATGAGGGTCGCGTCCTCGCGATCGGCCGACACGTGCAGCAGCATCATGACGTCGGACCGCGCCCCGCCTGCTTCCCCGTAGTCGGCGCTCGACTGCCCGTCCCTGGAGTCGGAGCCCATGATGAGGATGTTAACGGCGCCATCCCATCCGGAGATCTCGGTGCCCGTTCCGTCCGCTCGACCCACGGCGTTGTCGGCGAGGTTGCCCACGACCTGGAAGTAGGTCGCCGAGATGAAGCCGATGCCGGCGACCATGGTCACGCAGACGGCCGCCGCGGCGGCGACCATGAGGCGGCGTCGCACGAACTTCGAGCTCGTGCGCCTGCGCCGCGAGACGTGGCGCCCGTTGCCGGTGATCGGGCGGCGAGGTCCAACCGCCGGTGCCCGCCTGGAGGACCGGGTTCTGGGCTGCGGCTCGTCGTCGCCGCCGCCGTTGAGCAGGGTCTCGATCACGGGATGCGGATCTGTGGGCCTCTTCATGGTCCCTCTCGCTCGAGGTCGATGCCCGCCGTCGGTCAAGGGAGGGGCGATATCTGACAACTGCCAATGTCTCGCGAGGCGCGGTGCAATGCAAACCGAGCGCCGCCCCGGAGGCCCCGGCCGTTCTGTCGATTCACGCAATATTTCCGGGCCGTTTCGGCCCATTGACGGTTCTCCGGGGATGGGTCATCATCACCAAATGACAACATCGGAAACCGCAGCGGCGGCGAAGCTCAACGAGGAGCTGCATGGTGGGGGACTGAGCGCGAAGGGCCTCTCCGCCGGCAAGGTCGGGGTGCTCGGGGCGGCCGTCATCGGCGTCTCCTGCATCGCGCCCGCCTACGCCGTCACGTCCGGCCTCGGCCCCACCATCGCGCAGGTCGGCGTCTACACGCCCGCCATCATGCTCGTCGGGTTCATCCCGATGCTGCTCGTCGTGTTCGGCTACCGGGAGCTCAACACGGCGATGCCGGACTCCGGCACCTCGTTCACGTGGGCGACCCGCGCGTTCGGGCCGTGGATCGGGTGGATGGGCGGATGGGGGCTCATCGCCGCGACCGTCCTCGTGCTCTCGAACCTCGCGGCCGTCGCCGTCGACTTCTTCTTCATCATGCTGGCCCAGATCTTCCAGAACCCGGAGCTCGCGGACCTCACGCGCGTGCTGTGGATCAACATCCCGATGACCGTCATCTTCACTGCCCTCGCCGCGTGGATCTCCTACCGCGGCGTCGAGTCGACGAAGAAGGTGCAGTACGTCCTCGTCGTCGTGCAGCTCATCGCCATCGTCTGGTTCATCATCGCGGCGTTCGTGCACGTCGGGAACGGCACCGCGTTCGACGCGACCCCCATCGAGCTGTCGTGGTTCAACCCGTTCGAGGTGGGCTCGCTCGCCGCGATCTCCGCCGGCGTCTCGCTGTCGATCTTCCTGTTCTGGGGCTGGGACACGGTCATCACGATGAACGAGGAGGCGAAGGATCCGGAGAAGACCCCGGGCCGTGCCTCCATGCTCACGATCTTCGTCATGGTCGCGATCTACGTGCTGATGACGCTCGCGGTCCTCGCCTACGCGGGTATCGGCGAGGAGGGCCTTGGCGCCGGCAACCCGGACAACCAGGAGAGCATCCTCGCTTCCCTCGCGGAGCCGATCATGGGCCCGTTCGCGCTGCTCATGACGGTCGCCGTCATGTTCAGCTCTGCGGCCTCGCTGCAGTCGACGATGGTGTCGCCCTCTCGCACGCTCCTCGCCATGGGCCATTACGGGGCGCTGCCCAAGTCGTATGCCAGCGTGAGTCCCCGCTTCAAGTCGCCATCGGTGGCGACCATCGCCTCGGCGGCGGCCGCGATCGTCTTCTACATCGTGCTGCGGCTGCTCTCCGAGAACGCCCTCTGGGACACGATCGCAGCGCTCGGCCTCATGGTGTGCTTCTACTACGGCGTCACGGGGCTCGCGTGCGTCTGGTACTTCCGCCGGTCGCTGTTCTCCTCGACGCGGAACCTGTTCTTCCGGTTCCTCTTCCCGCTGCTCGGCGGGCTCGCGCTGCTCTACTTCTTCTTCGAGACCGCCAGGGCATCGCTGTCGCCGTCGTTCGGCTCGGGCTCCGCGGTCTTCGCGACGAGCTACGACGCCGACGGCATCGCGCAGGACGGCATCGGCCTCGTGTTCGTGCTCGGGGTCGGCGTGCTCCTGCTCGGCGTCGTGCTCATGGTCGTGCAGTACTTCCGCAGCCCGGGGTTCTTCCGCGGCGAGACGATCAAGACGGGCGCGGATGGCGACGCGGAGCCTGCGCCTGCGCTGCAGTGAAGCGGCTCGGCGCGGGCTCGGCCGCGCCGCTGTAGGCTGGCACGGTGAAGATCGCGCGCTTCGAATACCAGGGTCAGCTCACTTTCGGCATCCTCGACGAGGAGGAGAAGGTCTACGTCAAGCTGGCGGGTGACCCCCTCTACCTCGGCTACGAGACGCTCGACGAACGCATCCCGATCGACCAGGTGCAGCTGCAGTCGCCCGTGCTGCCGCGCTCGAAGGTGATCGGCTTCGGACGCAACTACGCGGAGCACGCGAACGAGCTCGGCAACGAGGCCGCCGAGGTGCCCATGATGTTCCTCAAGCCGAACACCTCGGTCATCGGCCCCCGCCACCCCATCGTGCTGCCGCCCCAGTCGGAGCGCGTCGACCACGAGGCGGAGCTCGCCGTCGTCATCGGCCAGGTCGCCCGCAACGTGCCGGCCGCCGACGCGGCTCAGGTCATCTTCGGCTACACGATCGCGAACGACGTCACGGCCCGTGACCTGCAGAAGAGCGACGGCCAGTGGGCTCGCGCGAAGGGCTTCGACTCGTTCTGCCCGCTCGGCCCGATCATCGAGACCGACTTCGACCCCTCGAAGGGCCGCATCACCGCTGAGGTCAACGGCGAGCTGCGCCAGGAGGGCGACCTCTCGCAGATGATCACGTCGGTCGCGAAGCTCGTCGAGTACGCGTCGAGCGTGTTCACGCTGCTGCCGGGCGACATCATCCTCACGGGCACGCCCGCGGGCGTCGGTCCGCTCGCGAAGGGCGACACGGTGACCTGCACGATCGAGGGCATCGGCTCGCTCTCCAACCCCGTCACCGCGCGCTAGCCGCTCGGCCAAGCAGAACCACCGCTGCCAGTCAGATACGCCCCCTCGGAAGCCGAGAGGGCGTAACTGACTGGCAGCGTTCTGCGTGGGGGTGAGTCCCCGTCGCTAGCTCTTCGCGACCTCGGTCGCCGTGGCGAGCTGCTCGACGAGCATCGGGAGGAAGAACGGGATGGAGAGCGCGGTCGGCGAGATGGCCGCGCCGTTCTCCTCGCCCACGAGCGCTGCGACGGCGCCCTTGGAGACGGCGGGGATGAGCTTCGTGCGGTCCGAGGTCAGGAACGTCTGCAGCTGCTCCTCGGTCTCGGTCTGGGTGAAGACGACGTCCGCGTCGATCTTGTCGAGGTTCTCGCTGGAGACGGTCGTCGAGAACGTCGACTCCCCGGTCGCGAGTTCCGCGACGGATGGTGCGCTCGTGAAGCCGAGGTCGGTGAGCAGCTCGACGCGTGGGTCGTTCTCGAGGAGGAGGTAGAAGGTGTCCACATCCTCGGACGCGTAGGCGATCGTCGTGCCTTCGAACTCGGGATGCTCTGCGGCCTGGTCGGCGACCTGCTGGTCGAGGTCGGCGAGGATCTCGTTGGCGTCCGCCTCGAGGCCGAGGGCCTTGCCGGTGTCGGTGATGACGTCACGCCACGGCGTCGACCAGATGGCTTCCTCGGGGGCGACGACGGGCACGCCGGCCGCGGTGACGGCGTCGTACTCCTCTTGCGTGAGCCCGGAGTAGGACGCGATGAACACGTCGGGGTCGGTGGCGAGCAGCGCCTCCACGGAGAGCTCGTAGGTGGCGTTGTCGAGGATGACGGGGGCTTCGCCGCCGAGCTCCTCGATCTTGTCGGAGACCCACGGCGCGATGCGGTCCTCGCCTCCGCCGTAGTCCATCGAGGCCATGGCGACGGGGACGATGTCGAGCGCGAGGACCGCGTCGGTGACGCCCCAGCCCCACGTCGCGACGCGCGTCGGCGCCTCTTCGATCGTGGTGGTGCCGTACATGTGCTCGAAGGTGACGGGGAAGCTCGCGGCGTCGCCCGGTGCGGCGGCCGTGTCGCTCGTGTCGGTGGCGGCGGGGGCGCAGGCGCTGAGCGCGAGGGCCGTGACCGCCACCGCGGCGGCGGCGATCGGTCGGAGGGTGCGGTTCATGGGGTGGTTCCTTTCGTGCGGATGCGTGAAGTGCTGGGGTGAGGAGGGTGCTACTCGGGCTCGCTGCCCGTGTGAGCGCCTCCCGGGACGGGGACGATGAGGGGTGTTCTGGTGAGGGGGTCCGGCATGACAAGCGCGTCGAGGGCGAAGGCGTCGGCGACGACCTCCTTCGTGAGCACCTCGGTGGGGGAGCCGTTCGCGACGATGCGACCGTCGCGCATGACGATGAGCTCGTCGGCGTAGCGGGCCGCGAGGTTCAGCTCGTGCAGGACGACGACGATGGTGGTGCCTTCGCGCCGGTTGAGGCTCACGAGCAGGTCGAGGACCTCGAGCTGGTGGCTGAGGTCGAGGAACGTCGTGGGCTCGTCGAGGAGGAGCACCTTGGGGTTCTGCGCCAGGGACATGGCTATCCAGACGCGCTGCCGCTGCCCGCCGGACAGGTCGCCGACCGGTCGATCTGCGAGCTCCGCGACGCCGGTGCGGCGCATGGCCTCGTCGACGTGCTTCGTGTCGGCGGTTCCCCAGCGGTCGAAGAGTCCGCGGTGCGGGTGGCGGCCTCTCGAGACGAGCTCGGCGACCGTGAGCCCGTCGGGGGCAGTCGGATGCTGGGGGAGCATCCCGACGGTCTGCGCGAACCGGCGCCTGGGGATGCTAGCGGCGTCGGCGTCGTCGAGCTGCACGCTGCCGGCGAGGGGCGAGGTGAGGCGCGCGAGCACGCCGAGGAGGGTGGACTTGCCGCAGGCGTTGGCGCCGATGATCATCGTGATGCGGCCCGGGGTGATGTCGAGGTCGAGTCCTTCGATGACTGTGCGGCCGGGGTAGCCAGCCGAGAGGCCGCGCGTGGAGAGCCGCGGCCCCGCTGGCGCTGCGGCGGTGGTGTCGACCCAGGCTGCGGGTGCTTGGTGGTCGCCGGTCACAGCTGGCGTCCTTTCGTCGAGGCGAGGAGCCAGAGCAGGAACACGGCGCCGACGGCCCCCGTGACGACTCCGACGGGCAGTGAGGTGTCCGGGATCGCGAACTGCGCGACGAGGTCGGCGCCCGTGAGGAGGGCGGCCCCCGTGATCGCGCTCGTCCCGACTCCGATGGAGCCGTGGCCGAGCAGGGACCTGGCGATGGCCGGTGCGCAGAGCGCGATGAACGAGATGGGCCCCGCGAAGGCGCACGTGACGGCGGTGAGCAGCACGGCGGAGACGACCGCGATCATCCGCACCCGGCTGGTGGTGACGCCGAGCCCGGCTGCCGTGGATGCGCCGAGCTGGGTGATCGGCAGCCAGCGCGCGGAGATGAGCACGGCGGGGAGGAGTGCGACGGCGACGACGGCGACGACGAGGAGGTGCCACCACGCGGTGGAGGCGAGGGAGCCCGTGACCCAGAGCAGCGCGGCCTGAGCGAGCTCGACCTGGCTGCGGACCATGAGGTAGTTCATGATGGCGACGGTGAGGAACGAGATGCCGATGCCGGCGAGGATGAGGCGAAAGCCGGCCTCGCCTCGCCTGCCTGCCGCGAGGAGCAGGATGGCGGCGACCGCGAGCCCCCCGGCGAAGGCGGCGACCGCGAGGATCGGCCCGGTGACGCCGAAGATGAGGAGCAGGAACACGGCTGCGACGCTGCTGCCGCCGCTGATGCCGAGGAGGTCGGGGCTCGCGAGCGGGTTCCGGAGCACGCCCTGCAGGAGGGCGCCGGCGACGCCGAGGCAGGCGCCGACCAGGACGCCCATGAGCACGCGCGGGAGCCGCACCTGGAAGAGCACGTAGGACTCGAGGCGGTCGCCGCCCCCGAGCAGGGTGCGCGCGAGCTGCTCGAGGGTGAGCGGGTAGTCGCCGGTCGTGACGCCGAGGAGGACGACGGCGATCAGGGCCACGGTGACGCCGCCGACGACGAACCCGCGGCGCCGTCTGACGCGGGCTCGCACCGCCTCGAGCGGCGACTCGGAGCCGCGGAGGGGCGCTGCCGTGTTCTTCGGGAGGACATCGCGGGCGGTCACAGGGCCACCTGCTTGCGGCGGAGGACCAGCGCGATGAGCACCGGGGCGCCGACGAAGGCGACCACGACACCGGCCTGGACCTCGCCCGGCGGCGCGATGACGCGGCCGACGATGTCGGCGATGAGCAGCACCGCGCCGCCGAGGGGCGCGCCGATGAGGAGGAGCCGCCGGTAGTCGTCGCCGACCATCGCGCGCAGGGCGTGCGGCACGAGGAGCCCGATGAAGACGATGGGCCCGGCGATCGAGGTGGCCCCGCCGCAGAGCAGCACGGTCGCGAGGATGCCGAGCGCGCGCGTGCGCGGCACGTTCTGGCCGAGGCCTGCCGCGGTGTCGGCGCCGAGGGCGATGAGGTCGAGGCCGCGCGCGCTCGCGATGGCGATGATGCCGCCGATGAGCAGGGGGATCGCGACGACGGCGACCGTGTCGAGGCCGCGCGAGGTGAGGCCTCCGACCTGCCAGTAGCGGAAGACGTCGAGCGCCACGATGGAGGTGGTGAGGATGAGGGTCGTCACGGCGGTGAGGCCGGCGGTGACGGCGGCGCCCGTGAGCGCGAGCTTCGCCGGATTGTCGCCGTCCGGGCCGCGCGTGCCGATGACGGCGACGACGACTGCGGCGACGGCAGCCCCAGCGAAGGCGAACCACACGAACCCGGTGGGTGCGGAGATGCTGAAGAACGTGATGGCGACGAGCACGGCGACGGAGGCACCCGCGTTGATGCCGAGGAGCCCCGGGTCGGCGAGGGGGTTGCGCGTGATCCCCTGCATGAGGGTGCCAGCGACGGCGAGCGCCGCACCGGCCAGGACGCCGATGAGGGTGCGGGGGATGCGCTGGTCCCTGACCACGGTGTGGTCGGCCAGGTCAGGGTTCGGCGCGAGCAGGGCATCCACCACCACGGATGGCGCGACGGTGCGGGCCCCCACGAGGAGGCTCACGATCACGGCGACCAGGAGCAGGGCGACCGCCCCGACGGCGACGAGGCGGACGCGGCGCGCGCGTGCGCCCGCGATCATTCCTGGTGCTCGGACTGGCCGAGTCGCCAGTACCCCATGAAGGCGACGCGCTTGCGGTCGACGCCGTTGGTGGTCACCAGGTGGCGGCGGAGGGTCTTGATGGTGGCGGCCTCGCCGGCCATCCACGCGTAGAACTCGCCTTCGCCGTCCTCTGGGCTGTCCCAGAGGAGGTCGACGTCGACGTCGATGTCGGCGATCTGCTGCGGGCGGGGGGCCGCGGCCTGTGCGAGCGCCTCGGGGGAGTCGAGGCACCACTGCTGCAGGGCTTCCGTCAGCCGCACGCCGTGGGCGGCACCGTCGCGGGGCAGCCAGGTGATGCGGAAGCTGGCGGGCACGTCGATGGGGATGATGTCGGCGCTCGTGGGGACCTCGAGGAGCGCATCCACCTCGCACCGGCCGCTGAGCGATTCGAGGATCGAGCCGATCGCGGGAACCGCTGTCTCGTCACCCGCGAGCAGGAGGCGCTTGGCGGTGCCGGGATGCCAGTCTGCGCCGAGGTGTGACTGCTCGCTGCGCTGGTCGGGGCCGACGATGACGAGGTCGTCGCCCGGCTTCGCGTTCTCGGCCCAGGCACCAGCCGGACCCGCGCCGTGGTGCACGACGAAGTCGACGTCGATCTCGCGAGCTTCCGGGTCAACGCGGCGCACCGTGTAGGTGCGCAGGGGGCTGCGGCGTTCCGTGGGGGTCGTCCGCCAGCGCTCGTACCAGAGGCCGGCGTCGAGCACCTCCGCGTCGCGCTGCCCGAAGTCGCTGGTCGTGCCGTCTGCCATGGGGAGGATGAGCTTGATGCGCTGGTCGAGTCCGGTCGTGCCGAAGTACTCGAAGTCGTCGCACGTGAAGGTCACCCGGGTGAATGCGGGAGCAAGGCGCTGCACTGCTCTGACCTCGGCGCAGTACGGCCGGTAGGCGGGGCGGGTCTGAACAGCAGTGGAAGCACTCACCGAGCAAAGATAAGCCTTGCCTTACCCCTGCGTCCAGTTCTGGAGACGATCTTCGGCTCCCACTTGCGTGCTGCTTTCGGTTTTCATACGATGTGTGCAGTTACTGCAACCGCGTTGCAATATATGCAACACATTCCCAACGAAGTGGATGGAACCCCGATGAAGCGACGTCCTTCGAAACTGGCGCCCCTCGCGCTGCTCGCCGCCGCGGCGACCGTGCTCTCCCTCTCCGGCTGCGCGAACCGCGCGGGCGGAACCGCAGGTGGCGAGGAGTTTCCCTCGCAGGCCATCACGTTCTACACGCCGACGCAGGCCGGAGGTGCGACCGACCTCACCGCCCGCACCCTCGCGACGCAGCTCGAGTCCGAGCTGGGCCAGTCGATCGTCGTCGACAACCGACCCGGCGGTGCTGGCTCCGTCGGCATGCAGCACGTCGCCGGCCTCGCGGCTGACGGCTACTCGATCATGGTCTTCCCCGTCGAGGTGAGCATGCTCGGCCACCAGGGGTACGACATCGACCCCGCCAGCTACGACTTCCTCGGCATCGTCAACGAGCAGCCGGGCACGATCGCGGTCCCCGCGAACAGCCCGTACCAGACGCTCGAGGAGCTCGTCGCCGCCGCGGCGGCGAACCCCGGCAGCGTCACGATCTCCAACGCCGGCCCCGGCTCGATCTGGGAGGCCGGGGCGACCGAGCTCGGCAACATCGCCGGTGTCGAGTTCCAGGGCGTGCCCTTCGACGGAGGCGCCCCCGCGGTCACGGCGGCTGTCGGCGGCCAGGTCGACGCCGTCGTCGCCGGCATCGGCGAGACCGCTCCCGCCGACGAGGACGGGCGACTCCGCGTGCTCGCAGTCTTCACCGAGGAACGCGCCCCCGCGCTGCCGGACGTGCCGACGGCGGGCGAGCAGGGCTACGACGTCGTCATCGGCAGCTGGGCCGCCGTCGGCGCTCCGACCGGGCTCGACCCCGCGGTCAAGGAGTCGCTGCAGGCGGCGCTCGAGACCGCGGCCGGCAGCTCCGAGTACGTCGAGCTCATCGAATCGGGCGGCAACATCCCCGTGTTCATCCCCGGCGACGAGGCGACCGACTTCGTGAAGGCCGAGAACGAGCGCTTCGCAGAGCTGTTCGGCGAGTAGAGGCGTGACCGTCATGGATAGATCAGTCGAGGCGAACCCTCTCGACGTGGCGCTCGGCGTCGACGAGGAGACCTCCGAGTCTCGGCCCGTCAGCCGGCGGCGGGACATGCTCATCGCGGCGGGTGTGATCGCCGTCGGCGGAGCATCTATAGCCCTGGCCGTCGCCGTCGTCCCGGCGACGGGCGGCGACCCGTTCGGCCCGCGCTGGTGGCCGACCGTGCTCGGCGGGGCCATCGTGCTCCTCGGGGCGCTGCTCATCGGGGTCGCCATCCGCAAGCCGGATGCGCCGAGCGAGGACGCCCCCACGAAGCGCGGCATCTCGCGGGTGCTCCTCATGCTCGCGGCCATCGCCGCCTACGGTGTCGCCTGGTACTTCCTCCACTTCGTGATCGTCACGCTGCTCCTCGCCGCCGGACTCACGTTCGTGCTCGGCGGCCGCGGCTGGCGTGACCTCGTGCTGTTTCCGGTCATCGTGACGGTTGTGCTCTACGGGGTCTTCGGGCTCCTCCTGGGGGTGCCGCTGTGAACGGCATCACGGAAGGGCTCGGCGCGCTCCTCGACCCCACGATCGCGCTGTGCCTCATCATCGGGGTGCTCCTCGGCACGCTCGTGGGCGCCATTCCCGGCGTCACGGCCACGATGGCCGTCGCGCTCGCGGCCGGCTTCACGCTCACCCTCGAGCCCCTCCAGGGTCTCGCGGTGCTGCTCTCCATCTACATCGCCGCGCAGTTCGGCGACCGGGTGCCGTCGATCCTCATCAACACGCCTGGCACCCCCGCCTCGATCGCGACGACCTTCGACGGGTACCCCCTCGCGAAGCAGGGCAAGGCCGGCATCGCGCTGACGAGCTCCGCGCTCGTCTCTGCCGTCGGCTCCTTCGCCGGGATCCTCATCCTGCTGTTCCTCGCTCAGCCCATCTCGGGCTTCGCGTTGAGCTTCGGGCCGATCGAGATGTTCGCGCTCGTCGTGTTCGGGCTCACCATGATGATCGGCGTCTCCGGCGACCGCGTCATGAAGGGCCTCGCGGCCGGAGCCTTCGGCTTGTGGCTCGGGACGATCGGCAACGACCCCATCTCGGGCGACCAGCGCTTCACGTTCGGCATCCCGGAGCTCTCGAGCGGCGTGCCGTTCATCGCCGCCATCATCGGCCTCTTCGGCATCGCCGAGGTCTTCAATCAGGTCGTCTCCGCCAAGAGGGGGCCCGAGCCGCAGCCGATCACGCAGCTCGGCAAATGGTGGCCGAACAAGGCGGAGCGCAAGCTGCTGCGCAAGCCGACGGCCATCGGCACGGGAATCGGCGCCGTCGTCGGCGTCATCCCCGCGGCTGGCGGCGACATCGCCGGCGTCATCGCGTGGGACCAGGCGCGCCGCGCCTCCAAGACCCCGGAGAAGTTCGGGAAGGGCGCACTCGAGGGAGTCGCGGCCGCCGACAGCTCGAGCACCGCGACGATGGGCGGATCGGTCACGACGACCCTGTCGCTCGGCGTGCCAGGCGACTCGGTCATGGCCGTCATGCTCGGCTCCATGATCGTGTGGGGGCTCCAGCCGGGGCCGAGCCTCTTCGCGAACCGGCCCGATCTCGTCTTCAGCCTCTCGGCGATCATGCTCATCGCGACCGTGCTGGCGCTCGCTTTGGCGCTCGTGCGCATGCGCGGCGTCGTCAAGCTGCTCGCAATGCCGAAGCGCTACCTCTCGGTTGTCATCGTCACGTTCTGCATGGTCGGCACGTTCGCCGTCTCCAACTCGGTGTTCGACGTCGTGCTCATGTTCGCCTTCGGGCTCCTCGGGCTTGCGATGCGACGCTTCGGCTTCCCGCCGGGGCCCCTCGTGCTCGGCCTCATCCTCGGGCCGCTCGCGGAGGGCAACCTCCGGCGTGCGCTCCTCATCGACGGCTACGGAGCGGTCTTCACGAGCCCCATCGCGCTGACCCTCATCATCCTGAGCATCCTCGCCGTTCTCGCCCCGCGCATCCGCGCCCTGCTGAAAGGACGGTCGACGCGTGAGCGCACCGAAGAGCCCATTCTCAAGTAGCGCCGTGCCTGCGAACACCCCGCGCGCCGGTCGCGTGCTGTGCCTGGGCGAGACCATGGCCATGGTCACGCCGACCCACGTCGCCCCGCTCAGGGAAGCCGTGAGCTTCGCCGTCAAGGCCGGGGGCGCGGAGTCGACGGTCGCCATGTACCTCGCCGACTCCGGCGTCCCCTCCAGCTGGGTGAGCTGGCTCGGCGACGACCCACTCGGGTGGCGCCTCCTCGACGAGGTGCGCGCGAGCGGCGTCGACGTCGCAGGCGTCCAGCTCGTGCCGGGGGCGCCGACCGGCGTCTACTTCAAGGACCCTGGCGACGGGGAGACCACCGTCTACTACTACCGGGCCGGTTCGGCCGCGTCGCGAATGGATGCGACCGTGCTCGCCCAGCTCGACTGGGAGGGCGTCGCCGCCCTCCATGTGACGGGCATCACCGCCGGCCTCTCGGCAAGCTGCTCGGCGATGCTCGAAGCCGTCATGCTGGAGGCGCGGCGGCGCGCCATCACCGTGTCGTTCGACGTGAACTATCGGCCCGGGCTCTGGAGCATCGAGGCCGCGGGGCCGCGCCTCGCCACGCTCGCAGCGCTCGCGGACCTCGTGTTCGTGGGCCGTGACGAGGCCGAGACGCTGTGGGGCGAAGGCCACCCGGCGACGCTCCACTCGCGGCTCGGGCTGCACGGCAGCCTCGTCGTGAAGGACGGCAGCGTCGGCGCAACCGAGGTCGCCGTCGTCGACGGCAGCGTGTCCTCGGCGTTCGTGCCAGCGCATCCCGTCGACGTCGTCGAAGCCGTCGGGGCGGGCGATGCCTTCACCGCCGGCTACCTCGGTGCGATGCTTGGCGGCGAGCCCGTCGATGCGTGCTTGAACCGAGGGCACGGGCTCGCCGCCCGAACCCTCGGCAGCACACACGACTTCGTCCCGGCCTGATCGGAGTTCCACCATGTCCCAGAGCATCCACCGCGCAGCAGAGATCCTCGAGTACGTGAGCCTCGCGCCGCGCACCCAGTCGGAGATCGCCGCCAAGCTCGGCGTGCACCGATCGACGGCACTGCGGATGCTGCAGACGCTCACCGAGACCGGGCTCACCCGCCGTCACGCGGACAGCAGGTACGGGGTCGGATACCGGCTGAGCGGTCTCGCCCGGGCGGCCAGCGACCAGTTCGACCTGCGCAACATCGCCCGCCCCGTGCTGCAGGAGCTCGGCAGGGACTGCACGCACACCGTGCACCTCGCCGTCCTCGAGGGTGACCGCATCGTCTACGCCGACAAGATCGAGCAGCCTGGGATGGTCAGGCTCTACTCCCAGATCGGGCAGCCGGTGCTCCTGCACACGGCGGGCGTCAGCAAGGCCATCCTCGCCCAGCAGGACGTTGAGAAGACCGACCGGATGCTCGAGGGCTACGAGTACACGCCGTACACCGACAACACGATCGTCTCGCGCGCCGCCCTCGACGCCGAGCTCGAGCGCACCCGCGAACGCGGCTGGGCCGTCGACGATGCCGAGTACGAGAACTTCATCAACTGCATCGCCATGCCCATCCGCGATTCGAGCGACACGGTCGTCGCGGCCGTGTCCATCACCGCACTCAAGGCGAGTGCCGACCTCGACGCGCTCGCCGAATGGCAGCCGCGACTCGACGACGTCGTCCTCGCCATCTCCCACGACCTCGGCTGGAGACCACATGACTGACACCTTCGACACCATGTTCGCCGGATCGCCCGTCATGGCGATCCTGCGCGGCTACACCCCGGAGCGCAGCGTCGAGCTCGCGAACCTCGCCTGGTCGCTCGGCATCTCGAGCGTCGAGGTGCCCATCCAGAACGATGCGGCGCTCGACGCGCTCCGCGCCGTCGTCCGCGCCGCCGAGCCCGGCGGGCACGCGGTCGGCGCAGGCACCGTCGTCTCGCTCGCCCACGTCGACCAGGCCAAGCAGGCCGGAGCCACGTTCACCGTCGCACCCGGCCTCGACCCCGCCGTCATCGAGGCGGCCCAAGCCGCGGGCCTCGCCCCGCTGCCCGGTGTGGCCAGCGGGACCGACATCCAGCTCGCGAAGGCGCTCGGCCTGACCTGGGTCAAGGCGTTCCCCGCCAGCGTGCTCGGCGCCGACTGGTTCTCGGCCATGCGAGGGCCGTTCCCCGAGATGCGTCTTGTCGCTACGGGCGGCATCAACGCTTCCAATGCGGGGGAGTACCTCTCGGCAGGAGCCGACGTCGTCGCCGTCGGCAGTGCGCTCGAGGACGAAGCGCAGCTGCCCCTCCTCTCCGCGCTCCGCGCATCCGCTCCCGCGCGCTGACGCTGCCGCGCATCCACAACCTCCTCTGACAGAAAGGGCTCCCATGACCGCCCAGCTCACCCCCCGCTACAGCCCAGCAGCCGACCGCTACGAGCGGATGCAGTATCGCCGTGTCGGCCGCAGCGGACTGCAGCTGCCCGCGATCTCGTTCGGCACCTGGCACGGCTTCGGCGACGACACCCCCCTCGCGAAGCAGCGTGAGCTGCTGCGGCACGCATTCGACCTCGGCATCATGCACTTCGACATCGCGAACGGCTACGGCCCGCCCTTCGGCTCGACCGAGGCGAACGTCGGCCGGATCCTGCGCGAGGACTTCGCGGGCCTGCGCGACGAGCTCGTGCTGTCGACGAAGGCCGGATACCCCGTTTTCCCAGGCCCGAACGGCTCGGGCGGCGGCCGCAAGCACCTGCTCGGGAGCCTCGAGAACAGCCTTCGCCTGCTCGGCACCGACTACGTCGACATCTTCTACAGCCACCGGTTCGACCCCGAGACGCCCCTCGAGGAGACGGCGGCCGCGCTCGATGCGATCGTGCGCAGCGGGAAGGCCCGCTACGTCGGCGTCTCCTCCTACTCCGCGGAGCGCACCGAGGAGGTCGCCGGCCTCCTGCGCGAGCTCGGCACGCCGCTGCTCATCTCGCAGCCGTCGTACTCCCTCCTGAACCGCTGGATCGAGGACGGGGAGCCGTCGGTGCTCGAAGCCAACGCGACGGCCGGGGCTGGCGTCATCGCGTTCTCCGGCCTCGCCCAGGGGCTGCTGACGAACAAGTACCTCGGGGGAGTGCCGGAGGGGTCGCGGGCGACGCAGGGCAAGACGCTGCGCGACGGGATGCTCAGCGACGAGAACCTCGAGCGGGTGCGCGCCCTCAACGCGATCGCGGAGCGTCGCGGGCAGACGCTCGCGCAGCTCGCGATCGCCTGGGTGCTGCGCGACGAGCGGATCACGTCCGCCCTCATCGGGGCGTCCCGCACCTCGCAGCTCGACGACCTCGTCAGGTGCCTCGACGCGTCGCCGTTGACCGACGCCGAGCTCGCAGAGATCGACACCTACGCCGTCGACGGCGGCATCAACATCTGGACGGCGTCGTCGGATGCCTGAGGCGCCAGTGCAGGAGCGGGTGCAGGAGCAGCAACGGTCAGGGACACTGGACCCGGCGCGGGACCAGGCCCAGGCGCAGGACCAGGACCAGGCGCAGGCCCAGGCGGGCGACAGCGCGGCCGTCGCCGCCGCCGACGCCCTCGCGGATCTCGCGCGCATCCGCGCCGAAGAGGCCGAGCTCGTCTTCACCAGGTTCTCGCGCGATGATGCATGGCGGCTCGGCTCCCGGATGCGCGAGGCGGCGGCGGCTCGTTCGCTGCCCGTGGTCATCGGCATCGTCGTCGGACAGCAGCGGGTCTTCCACGCCGCACTCGACGGCGCTGTGCCGGACAACGACGCGTGGCTCGAGCGGAAGACACGCGCGGTGCTGCACTTCGAGCAGTCATCGCTCGGCGTCGGTGCGCTGTTCCGCTCGCTGGGACGCGTCTACGAGCAGGAGTCGCGACTCGACCCCGACGAGGTCGCCGCGAACGGCGGCGTGTTCCCCGTTCGCATCGACGGGGTCGGTGTCGTCGGCGCGGTCGGCATCTCGGGGCTGCCGCAGGTCGAGGACCATGCGTTTGTCGTCGAGCAGCTGCGGGAGTTCCTGGCCGAGGCGTAGCGCACGCTCACCTGCCGCACCCGCCGCGCGCATCCGCCGCCACGCCGGGTGCTTGAGGCGGTGGCGGCGCGGTCGATATCCTGATCGGCTGCGACGCCGCAGCTTCATCGCACCAACAGGAAGCACTTCGATGTCGCCCGACACCACCGTTCCCGACTCCGCCGGCCCCGAAGCTGCGGCTGCCCAGGATGCCGCCGCCTCGGATTCCGCCAAGCCGACCCCCGCCGCCCCGGCTGGCTTCAGCGCGGAGCCCCTGCGCATCCCGTCTTCGCTCGACGATGTCGCTGCAGCGGCGTTCCACGAGATGACGGCCCTGCGCAACGCCGTCACGAGGGACACGTACCGCAACGACGACTTCGTGCTGCCGGCGGAGGTGCTCCTGCCGGGGTACGAGCCGAGCGAGTACGAGCGTCGGGACGGGCGCCTCATCCGCGAGCACGGTCGGCTCGTGGGGCGTGTGCTCTTCGACTTCCCGCTCACCGAAGACGTCGAGATGGCGAAGATGATGCTCGAGATCCACCCGCATGCGCGGGGCCGCGGCTTCGGGGCGGCCGCGTACGAGGTCGGGGAGCTGGCGGTGCGAGACGCGGGTCGCTCGGAGATCCGCACCTGGGTGGTGCACCGAGAGATGGCTGGGCCGCGCATCCCGTCGCCGAGCGGTGTCGGGGACATCCCGGCGCTGGATCCGGCCGCGCAGATGCTGCTGCGACGAGGGTTCGAGCTCGGTCAGGTCGAGCGCATGAGCGTGCTCGAGCTGGGCGCCGAGCACGACGACGCCCTGCGCGCGCTGCGCGACGGTGCCAGGGAGGCCGCGGGCGTCGACTATCGCTGCGTGTCGTGGTCGTACCCGACGCCGGACGAGTTCATCGACGGCTACGCGGCGCTGAAGGCGCGCATGAGCACGGACGCCCCGCAGGGTGACCTCGTCGAAGACGAGCAGGAGTGGGACGCGAGGCGCGTTCGCGAGGAGCTCGAGGCGACGGCGATCGCCCGCCGCGATAGCGTGCTCGTGGGGGCCGTCCAGCACGTGCCGACCGGGGAGCTGGTGGCCTTCAGCGAGCTGCAGCGGATGGACGACGGCACGAGGCGAGCCGACCAGGAGGACACGCTCGTGCTGCGCGAGCACCGCGGCAACCGGCTCGGGATGCTCGTGAAGGCGGAGAACCTGCTCGCCTGGAGGGAGCTGCACCCCGACGTCGAGCGGGTCTACACGTACAACGCCGAGGAGAACCGCCCGATGCTGAACGTCAACGAGGCGCTCGGCTTCCGGCCCTTCGTGAGCGAGGGCGCCTGGCGGAAGGTGCTCGTCTGAGTCGAGCCGCGCCCACCTGGTGACCCGCGTCGCCCCGGTAGGCTGGGGGTCTCATGACTGCATCCTCTTCTTCGCTTGTGACCACCGCTACGGGCAGCGATGTCCGTGTCCGCTTCTGCCCTTCGCCGACGGGGACCCCGCACGTCGGGCTCATCCGCACCGCCCTCTTCAACTGGGCCTACGCGAAGCACACGGGGGGCACGTTCGTGTTCCGCATCGAGGACACGGATGCGGAGCGCGACTCCGAGGAGAGCTACCAGCAGATCATCGACGGGCTCGGCTGGCTCGGGCTCGGCTGGGACGAGGGCGTGAACGTCGGCGGACCCCACGAGCCGTACCGGCAGTCGCAGCGCACCGACATCTACCTCGACGTCATCCAGAAGCTCCGCGACGCCGGCCACCTGTACGAGTCGTTCGCGACGGGTGAGGAGATCGAGGCGCGCAACGTGGCCGCCGGTCGCGACCCGAAGATGGGGTACGACAACTACGAACGCGACCTGTCGGCCGACGAGATCGCTCGCCTCAAGGCTGAGGGCCGCGAGCCGGCGCTGCGCCTTCGAGTGCCGGACACCGACCTCTCGTTCGACGACCTCGTGCGCGGCGAGATCACCTTCAAGGCCGGGTCGTTCCCCGACTTCGTGCTCGTGCGACCCAACGGCAAGCCGCTCTACACGCTCGTGAACCCCGTCGACGACGCGCTCATGGGCATCACGCACGTGCTCCGCGGTGAGGACCTGCTCTCGTCGACGCCCCGCCAGATCGCGCTCTACCACGCGCTCATCGACGTGGGAGTCGCCGAATTCATCCCGCGCTTCGGGCACCTGCCGTATGTCATGGGCGAGGGCAACAAGAAGCTCTCGAAGCGCGACCCCGAGTCGAACCTCTTCCACCACCGCGACCGCGGCTTCCTGCCGGAGGGGCTCCTCAACTACCTGTCCCTGCTTGGCTGGTCGATCGCCGCGGACCGCGACGTGTTCACGATGGACGAGATGGTCGTCGCGTTCGACGTCGAGGACGTCAACCCGAACCCCGCGCGCTTCGACCTCACCAAGGCCGAGGCCATCAACGGCGAGCACATGCGCCTCCTCGGCGCGGACGACTTCGCGCACCGCCTCGTCGCTCCGCTGCAGCTCGCCGGCGTGCTCCCGCTCGAGCCGACGGATGCGCAGCTCGCGCTCCTCGGGCGTGCGGCGCCGCATGTCCAGGAGCGCATGCAGCTCCTCGGCGAGGCTCCCGAGATGCTCGGGTTCCTCTTCGTGGATGCCGCTGACCTCGTGGTCGAGGACACGGCCGTCGGCTCGCTCAAGGGCGACGTGACGGGTGTGCTCGACGCCTCCATCGCGGCCCTCGACGCGCTCGAGGCGCCAGAGGCGTGGACGACGGAGAACATCGAGGCCGCCCTCCGTGGAGCCCTCATCGAGGGGCTCGGCCTCAAGCCGCGCGTCGCGTTCGGCCCGATCCGCGTGGCCGTCTCCGGCCGCAAGGTCTCCCCGCCGCTCTTCGAGTCGCTCGAGCTGCTGGGCCGCGAGCAGTCGCTCGCCCGCATGCGCTCGCTCGTCTCGCGCCTCGCCGCGTAACCCTCGCCGCGGCTCGCGTCCGCGTCCGCGTCCGCGTCCGCGATCGGCCCTGCGCAGAGCGCTTCGAGCACCCGCGCTCGTGACGAGTACTCACCCTGGGTGCCGAGCACTCACCCTTGATCTCGGGATGGGGAAGTAACTTCGGGATGGTTTCTTTTCCATCCCGAAGTGATGTTCCCATCCCGAGACTTTGTTGCGGGGAAGACAGCTCGCTCGCGGGGTGGGTGT
This sequence comes from Pseudoclavibacter sp. RFBG4, assembly GCF_002931515.1. Lineage (NCBI taxonomy): Bacteria > Bacillati > Actinomycetota > Actinomycetes > Micrococcales > Microbacteriaceae > Pseudoclavibacter > Pseudoclavibacter sp. RFBG4. Next base: position 41,551 of record NZ_PSYC01000037.1, read on the forward strand.
GGACGCCGGCGACTCGCGCCCGCGACTCACGCCGCCCTCGCACGTCGCGACGGGTGAGGCTAACCTAAGAGGATGCCCGCTGTCCTGAGTTGGTGGGCGCGAGACTCCGGGAGGACCGCATGACCGAGGCGTTGGGTACGCACTATGACGTCGTCGTCATCGGGGGTGGCCCTGCCGGGCTGCAGGCCGCGCTGATCCTCGCACGGCACCGCTACTCGACCCTGGTGCTCGACGGCAATCGGCCCCGCCACTCGGCGACGCTGGAAGCCCACGGGTTCCTGACCCGCGACCACACTCCTCCGAACGAGCTGCGCCGGCTCGGCCGCGAGGACGTGGAGGCCTACGAGGATGCCGAGATCCAGTTCGCCCAGGTCACGCGCGTCCGGGCGCTCACCGAGGAGGAGGTCGTCGGCGCGGAGGTGTCGCAGGGGCCGGCGTTCGAGGGCTCGTTCGGCTTCGTCGCCGGTGGGGTGGCCGGCGCTGGGGGTCAGCCGATGACCGCCGACCCACGCGAGATCGCGTCACGTCCTCGCGACGGCGTGCGGGTCCCGTACCGCTTCGCCGTCCAGGCGAAGGGCGTGCGCGGCACACCCGCGCGAGCGGTGTTCGCGCGCTCTGTCGTCTTCGCGACCGGCCTCACCGAGGTGCTGCCGGCCCTGCCCATGCTGCGCGCGTTCTACGGCACGAGCATCCACAGCTGCGTCGAGTGCGACGGATGGACGCAGCGCGACCGCCGAGTCTCGGTCATCGCGGCACCCGGCGTCACCGACCTGTACGAGCGGGCGGTGCAGCTCACGCGCTTCACCGGAGCGCTCACGGTCTTCGCGGCAGAGGGGCAGCTCGCCGAGCTGCAGGAGCTCGACCTCGTCGAACGCGGCGTGGTCGTCGAGACGCGTGCCGTCGTCGACGTCGAGGGCGGACCGGGTGGCGTGACGGGGGTTGCGCTCGCCGACGGCGACGTCGTGACGGCTGAGGCCGTGTTCGTGCGGCCCGACTACGTCGCGAAGCTCGACTTCGCGAGCGAGCTCGGCATCGAGTTCGACGGCTCCGGCCTCGTGGCGGCGGACGCTCAGGGCCGCACGAGCGTGCCCGGCATCTACGCGACGGGCGAGCTGACCGGCCCGGGTCCGCAGATGCTCATCGTCGCCGCGGGCAACGGGGCACAGACCGGCATGGCGGTCGACCGGGACCTGCTGGGCCTCTGAGTCGAGGGCTCGACGGGCTCGACCCGGCCGTTCGACGCGCTGATTTGTCCAGCCTCCGGGAGTGCGCTATGCTCTCTGAGGCGCTTCGGTGCCAGTGGGGTATGGTGTAATTGGCAACACGGAGGTTTCTGGTACCTTTGTTCTTGGTTCGAGTCCAGGTACCCCAGCAAGTGTGAACACCACAAATGTGAACATGACGAAAAGGCCCCGCTCAGCGGGGCCTTTCGTGTATCTCCTCGGGCGTGCTGGAGCTCTTCGGCCACGCGCAGATCTTCGGCCACGCCAGCCCTTCGGTCACGCGCTGCAGCTCTTTAGCCACGCAGTAGAGCCCAGCCGGCAAGCGCAGACCAGCGCCGCCCAGCCCAGCCCAGCCGCGCCGCGCCGCCCGGACGCTATCCCGAGACGCTGCCGGCCGGCACCAATGCCTCGGCGCCCCTGTCGGCGCTCGCGCCCGCCCCCACTCCCGTATC
>NZ_PSYC01000004.1:0-40082 GCF_002931515.1 Pseudoclavibacter sp. RFBG4
GTCGACGCCGGTGGAGGCGTTCTCGGTGAAGTCGCCCTTCATGATGTGGGGGAACCCGGTCGCGAGCTCCACGACCTCGAGGCCCCGCTGGATCTCGCCGGCGGCGTCGGAGACGACCTTCCCGTGCTCGGAGGTGATGATGCGCGCGAGCTCGAGCTTCCGCTCGTTCAACAGCTCACGGAAGCGGAACAGCACCCCTTGGCGCTTCGCGACGGAGGCGTTCGACCACGCAGGGAACGCCGCCTTCGCCGCCGCTACCGCCGCGTCGATCTCCGCCTGCTCGGCGAGCGCGACCTGCTTGGTGGCGACGCCAAGTGCGGGATTGAAGACCGGCGAGGTGCGCGCAGGCGTCGAGGTCGAGCGGGCGCCATCGATCCAGTGCTGGATCGTGGGAAGGGCAGAGTCCACGTGATGCTCCTCGGGGTGCGGGCTGGTTCGGGCTGAAAACATGGTCAGCCTACGGACGGCTACCGACGTCCGAATGGCGGCTTTGTAGAGCGGCGTGCCGGTATTCGACCAAACTGGCAGCGGGTTTTGCGACAGACTGGCACCGACGAACCGTGCGACCGAGGAGCGAAATGTCCGAGTACAGAGTGCAGAATCCCGCGACCGGCGAGATCATCGAGACGTTCGACGACGCGACGGATGCGCAGATCGAGCAGGCCGTCGCGAGCGCCGACACCGTGTACAGGGAATGGCGTGAACGCAGCGTGCAGGAGCGGGCCGCTGTCGTGCGCCGCGTCGCGGCGATCTTCCTCGAGCGCAAGGACGAGCTCGCCCACCTCATCGCCGTCGAGATGGGCAAGTCCGTGCAGGAGTCGATCGACGAGGTCGAGTTCGCTGCGTCGATCATCGACTACTACGGCGTGCACGGCCCGAGCCTCATCACCGACGCCGAGATCCCCAGCACCATTCCCGGCAAGGCGTTCATCGAGCATCGTCCCGTCGGCACCCTGCTCGGCGTCATGCCGTGGAACTTCCCCTACTACCAGGTGGCGCGCTTCGCGGCACCGAACCTCGTGCTGGGCAACACCATCCTGCTCAAGCACGCGGACATCTGCGCGCGGTCGGCCCTGACCATTCAGGAGATCATGGAGCAGGCCGGCGTCCCGGTCGGGGGCTACCAGAACGTCTTCGCGTCGCACGATCAGATCGCGACGCTCATCGCCGACTCGCGCGTGCAGGGGATCTCGCTCACGGGCTCCGAACGTGCTGGGGCGATCATCGGGGCGCAGGCGGGCCGGAACCTGAAGAAGTGCGTGCTCGAGCTCGGCGGCATCGACCCCATGATCGTGCTCGACTCGGACGACGTCGCGGCTGTCGCGAAGCAGGCGTGGGACTTCCGCGTCTACAACGTGGGCCAGGTCTGCAACTCGAACAAGCGTCTCATCGTCATGGACGACATCTACGACGAGTTCGTCGAGGAGCTGAAGAAGCTCGCGACGGGACTCGTCCCCGGCGACCAGCTCGACCTGGCCGAGGGCCAGTTCGCGCCGATGTCCAGCCGAACGGCGGCCGAGACCGTGGATGCTCAGGTGCAGAAGGCGGTCGCGGAGGGCGCGACGCTCGAGATCGGCGGAGTGCTGTCCGACGGCCCGGGAGCCCACTACTCGCCGGCCGTGCTCACCGGCGTCCCACGCGACTCCGAGTCGTACGGCGTCGAGCTCTTCGGTCCCGTCGCGACGGTCTACCGAGTGTCGAGTGACGAGGAGGCGCTCGACCTTGCGAACGACTGCGCGCTTGGTCTCGGTGGCTCGGTCTTCTCGAGCGACGAAGCGCGCGCGACCCGTATCGCGCAGCGCCTCGAGGTGGGCATGGCGCACGTCAACACGATCGCGGCGGAGGCGGCAGAGCTGCCGTTCGGCGGGGTCAAGAACTCGGGCTTCGGACGCGAGATGGGCCCCATCGGGATCGGCGAATTCGCCAACAAGCGCCTGTTCTTCGTCTCCGCCTGAGCGCGGCTGGCGCCGAGCTCAGCGCTGACCGTTCAGGTCAGTTGCTGCGGTTCGTGCGCTCGATGACTTCCTGGCCCGTGTTGGGGTCGATGACCTTCCGGGTCGTCGACGTGGACTGCTTGCGGCGCAGCGCCGTGACGAGGCTCAGGATGAAGACGACGACGCCGGCACCCATGAGGATGTAGCCGATGGTCTTGAGGTCGACGAAGCCGTCGAGGTCGATGTTGATGGCGAACGCCAGGATGGCGCCGATGACGATGAGTGCGATGCCGCTGCCGTAGCCCATTGGATGACCTCCGTGTCGGATCGAGCGGACGTCGCTCGGGGGATGCCTCAAGTTTCGCACCGCTCGCGTCGTAACTCGACTCCCAGATGCCGATTCGTGCTCGGCGACGAGAATCGGTCAGGCGAGGGGGCGTCGATCAGGCCATGATGGACGCATGGAAGACGAGCAACTGATCACCGTCCTGAGCGACGAGGAAAGCCGCGCTCTGCTGCGCGCGACGACGTTCGGTCGCATCGCGTTCGCCGTGAACGGCCGTGTGGAGATCTATCCGATCAACGTCGTTTTCAGCGAGCGCGATGGTGAGATCGTCTTCAAGTCGGCGCCCGGCTTCAAGCTCGCGGGGGCCTCCATCGCCAAGGAGGTCGTGTTCCAGTCGGACGCCCTGGGCGACGGGTTCGCGACGAGCCTCGTGGCACGCGGGGGAGCCCGGGTGCTGAGCACGGAGGCGGAGCTCGAGAAGGCGGAAGCGCTCGGCGTGCGCCCGCTCATCGCGGCACCGAAGAACGAGTACGTGGCGATCACGGTCGTCGAGGTCTCTGGCCGCCGCTACATCACCGGTGAAGAGGCCGAGCCCCTCATCGACACCATCGCCTAGGCATGCCGGATCCCCTGTTGAGTGCCGCCGCTTCCGGCGTCACCGAGCCCGACCCCGTCGACCGGCTGATCCTCGATGAAGCCGCCGAGCTTGGTGTGGTGGATGCGCCGCTCGCGGTAGTCGGCGACGCCACGGGTGCGCTGGCCGTCGCGGCCGCGGAGCGCTTCGACCTGGACACGGTCCGCACCTTCCACGACGCCGTCTCGGAGGAGCGGGCGAGCGACGATGCAGTGCGGGCGAGCTTCCGTTCGCTCAAGGCCGTGCGCTTCGGCTTGGAGCCGGCGCTGTTCGACGGCGTTCGCCTCGTGCTGCTGCGCCTGCCGAAGTCGCTCGCGGAACTTGATGAGATCGCGCGCCTCGTTGCGGCGCACGCGCATCCAGAGGTGCGGATCGTCGCTGGCGGACGCATCAAGCACATGAGCCGCGGAATGAACGAGACCCTCGAGCGTTCGTTCGAGAGTGTGACGGCGAGCCTCGGCAGGCAGAAGTCGAGGGTGCTGCACGCGAGCGCCCCGAGGGCTGAGCTGCGAGGCGCGGCGTCGGCGTACCCGATCGTGCAGAGCTCCGATGAGCTCGGCTTCTCGATCGCGAGCCACGGTGGTGCGTTCGCGGGCCCGCGCCTCGATCTGGGCACGCGCGAGCTGCTCGCAGCCCTGCGCGACCTCCCCGCGGGCGAGCTCCCGGAGACGGGCCTCGCCGTCGACCTCGGCTGCGGCACGGGCGTGCTCGCCGTCGCGGTCGCGAGGCAACGGCCGGAGCTCGAGGTGATCGCGAGCGATCGATCCTGGGCTGCCGTGTCCTCTGCTCGCGAGACGGTGCGAATCGCGGGGGTCGAAGACAGGGTCGAGGTGCGCCGCGAAGACGCGGGGTCGAGCATCGAGACCGGTTCCGTGGATGTGCTGCTCCTCAACCCGCCGTTCCACGACCGGCACGAGGTGGTCGAGGACATGGCGCATCCGCTTTTCGAGCAGGCCGCGCGCATGCTGAAGCCCGGTGCCAGCATGCTCACGGTGTTCAACTCGGGTCTGGCCCACCGCGCGGCGCTCGAGCGAATCGTCGGCCCCAGCACGCAGATCTCGCGCGGTGCCAAGTTCACGGTGGTGCTCAGTCGCAGGCGCGGCTGATCGGGACGAAAAGTGGCGGATTCGCGCCTCCGGGCGGGCATCCGGTCGGTAGGCTGGGGAACTGAACCGGAGGCGCAATGACCGATCTCATCCACATGCTTCGCGACTGGATGCCGAAGCAGCGCTGGTACTCGGGCGGTGAGGGTCAGATGCCGCAGCTCACGCACCTCGGCAGCTACGTGCTCGCCAACCCGAACGGGGAGGCCGGGGTGCATCTCGTCACGGTGCCGTGCATCCTCGATTCCTCCGGCGACGTCCCGGTCGTGTACCAGGTGCCGATCGTGCTCCGCGAGGTGGATGCGCGCGTTCCCGCGCTCGGGTACATCGGGTCGATCAGCAACGCAGCCGGGCGTGTGAGCGCCGTCGTCGATGGTCCGCACGACATCGCGTTCGCTCGGGCGCTCCTGGCGCTGCTCGAGCGCGAGGGGCACGCGGCGGGGGCCGGTGGGCGGACGGACATCGCGGCCTACGGACTGCCGATGCCCGGGGCCGTGCTCGGCAGCTTCGTGACGAGTCGGGTGCTGTCTGGGGAGCAGTCGAACTCGTCGATCATCTGCGAGATGCGCATGCCAGATGGGAGCGCCGCCGCTCCGCTCATCCTCAAGGTCTTCCGCATGCTGCACGATGGTGAGAACCCGGAGGTGACGCTGCAGTCGGCGCTCGCCGCGGCCGGTTCCGTGCGTGTGCCGCCCGCCATCGGCCACCTGTCGGGCTATTGGCCCGACCCGCGCGTCAGCAGCGGGCGCGCCTCTGGCAACTTCGTGTTCGCGCAGGAGTTCCTCCCCGGGGTCGAGGATGCGTGGCGGGTGGCGCTGCGCGCCGCCGAGACGGGCGACGACTTCGGTGACGCCGCGTACACGCTCGGCGAGGCGACCGCTGAGGTGCACCGCACGCTCCGCGAGGTGCTGCCGAGCGTCGAGGCGAGCGCCCTGAAGGTGCAGGCTGAGGTCGACGCGATGCGGCAGCGCCTGGACGCGGCCATCGCCGTCGCCCCGGCCCTCGAGCGCCTGCGGGGTGCAGCGGAGGAGGTCTACGCGCACGCCGCCGAGATGCACTGGCCGACGCTGCAGCGGGTGCATGGCGACCTGCACTTGGGTCAGGTGCTTGCCGTGGAGGGCAGTGGCTGGGTGTTCCTCGACTTCGAGGGGGAGCCGCTGCGCAGCATCGAGCAGCGCAATACGGCGGATGCCCCGCAACGCGACATCGCCGGCATCCTGAGATCGTTCGACTACGTCGCCGGGTCGCTGGAGATGACGACTGGGCGGGATGTCGCCGGCGACTGGGCCGCCCGTGCGCGGCAGTCGTTCCTGAACGGCTACGCCGCGGCCGTGAGCGGGCAGGAGCGAATCGGGCGTCATACGGGTGCGATCACGCTCGACAGCCGGGCCGCGCGCAGGCAGGCGCGTGACTCGAACGATGCGAGGGGCACGCGCGACGTGAGGGGTGGGTCTGGTCCCTTCTCGCAGGGGGATCAGTCGAGCTCGCTGCCGCTGAGCGCTGCGGAATCGGCCGCGCTCATCAGGGTCTTCGAGCTCGACAAGGCGCTGTACGAAGTGATCTACGAGGCATCTCAGCGACCGGCCTGGCTCAGGATTCCCGTGCGCGCGGTGCAGCGCATCCTCGCCTAGGGGGCCGCCGGTCTCGACGGAGCCGACCGCGCTTCGTGGTCGGCTGCCGTTGTCCACAGATTCGCCCCTCCACCGTTCCGGGCGTCGCGTCGCGAGTAGGTTCGCGAGTACGCAATCGGGAGGATGCACGTGCCGCGCAACGAGACGTTCGACAGTTCGCTCGGCGACCCGCGAGGGGTGCCGAGCGCGGGAGGCTACTCACCTGAGGTGTACGACCTCCTGCTGGATGCTGGCGGCAGGCTGGCCGCCTTCTATGCCGCGCGAGCAGCGCGTGCCCGCACTGACCTCGAGTCCAGGCGGTGGCTGGGGAAGCTCGCCGAACTCCGCGAGGAGGTCGCGGGCGTCGACGCCCAGTCGAACGTGAGCGTGGTCCGCAAGCGGAACGAGCTGCTGGAGCGGCACCGGGCAGAGGCGAGCATCGTCGCCAGCGGGCGCAGCAGTGGCAGGGCAGTCCGGGGCACCGGATGAGCGCGACGGTGATTGAGCCACGGAAGACACGCACCAGGAGAGGACCAACATGACCGATATGACCGGCGACGAGCCCATCGACGACTACGACCCGATGATCTACGACGCCATGCGCGAAGCCGCGAACCGGCTCAGGGGTCTCTACGTTGCTCGACAGAATGAATCCGGCTCTGAGCAAGAGCGACAGCACTGGCTAGAGAAGCAGATCGCCGTCAGGATCGAGGCGGATGAAGTCGACACGTACTCGCTCGATGCGGTGCAAGCTCTCCGGGCGTCGTTCGTCGCACGGCTCAAGGCGGAGGACCTTTGAGCTCGGAGTCAGGGGTCACCCGCGAGCAACTGCGGGAGATCTTTGAGAAGTCCATTCGGCCGGAACTAGATGCTCTCCGATCTTCCCAACGAGCCTCGGAGCCGACGCTCGTGCTTGTTGGAGCACAACCCGGTGCCGGGAAAACGCGAACGGTGGGTCGCGCGCAGAAGGACTTCCGAGGGGCTATCCCGGTTATAGGGGACGACCTGCGAGTTTTTCATCCCGACTACGTGAGCGTGATGCGGGAGGACCCGCTTCGCATGCCGGAGGTGACGGCGCAGGCTGCTGGCGCGTGGGCGCGCATGTCGAGCGACTACCTGCGGGAACGTCAGGCATCCGTGGTGTTCGAGACGACGTTCCGACAGCCGGACGCCGTCGTCGCGACGGCCAAGGAATTCCGCGATGCTGGCTACCGCGTCGAAGTGCGCGCGCTTGCCGTACCCGAAGCGGTCTCGCGGCTCGGCGTGCTCTCGCGGTACGCGGAACAGGTCCGCGACCAAGGGGCCGGCAGGTGGACCCCACAGGCATTCCACGACGTCGCCGCCGAGCAGATGCCGAAGTCGCTCGAACGCGTCATCGCCGAGGGGCACGTCGACCGGGTGCTCGTCGTCGACCGCGGCGGTCGCACCCTCTACGCCGCCGACATCGACACGAACGCCGCGAGCACAGCCGGCACGCGCGATGGCGCCGACGCCCGAGCCGCCGTCATCGCCGGAAGGGACCTCGACAGCCTCACCCCGAGCGACGCGAACACCTGGCTCGCAGCACTCGACCGAGACGCGAACTTCGTGCTCAGACAAGCCGACCTCGGCAGCGACGTGCTCGCCACCATCGACGACCTCCGAACCGACGCAACACACATCGCGGCCCGCGCCCACACCACGCAGAGCCCCGCCCACGCGGAGATATGGGCAGCCCTCGCAGCCCTCGGCGCCCGCACCAGCGCCGCACGAGAAGCTCTCGGCCACAGCGAGCTGCCCCCTCAATCGGGCGCGGTCGAGCAGCGCGCCAAGTCCCCGCGCCTCACCACCGGGCTCACCACCGAGCTCGCCACGGCGCTCGACCACACCACCAGCCCACTCGCCGACCCAAACCGCTCGCACGCGTCCACCCGAGCGCGCACGCAGCAGGCGTCCCCGCAGCACGAACGCCACGAACGCTGACCTCCGGCACCGCATCCGGTCAGGCGACGCTGCGCAGCTCCGGTTCGCGCACCCGCAGGAACGGCACGTACGGCACGACGAGACGCTGCGCGATGCGGCCGAGCACGCCGCCGTCGACCGCCAGCTCGACCTGAGCGCCACCACCCACGAGAACCGCCACCATGTTGCGCTTCGCCGTCGTCCCCCACTGCTCCAGAACCGCCGAGTGCCCCGTCAGCACGTCACCGAGCGACAGCGCCGCCCCCGCGGCGCGCTTCCCCTGCGCCGCACCGAGCACCCCCGTCTCCAAGCGAACCACCCCGGGCGCATGCGCCGGATCCACACCATGCCCGAAATGGCCGACCCGCCCCAGGAACGGCAGGTGCACGTTGATGCCCAGGATCGGGCCGACGGAGGGATCGACGGGAGCGAGCAGCGAGTAGTGCGGCACGCGAGCCGACACGGGCAGATCGTCGAGCGACGACACGCCGTGCCCCAGCCCGGCACTCGACACGTGCACGACCCGGTCGACCCGCATCCCGAGTGCCATCGCCCGCCCCGTCACGCCGCCGCCGAAGCTGAACCCGAACGCCGTCAGCTCCACCCGCCCGTCACGGGGGATCGAGTTCACGAACCCACCCAGCTTGCGCGCCAGCCCATCCGCCATCGCCGCCGACAACGCCAACGGGCCACGCGGGAACCGCCCGCCCTGCCACACGACGAGCCCGGCCGTGCCCGCGGGCGCGAGCGTGATGAGCTCCGACATGGTGTGCGCCTTGCCCTCGAAATCGAGCAGCCGCGACTCGTTGCCGGGCACGAACACCCCCACCGACGTGACCCCCTCCGCGAACGGAGACGCGAACGGGTCCTCCGACTCCGAGATCGCTGCGCCCACGTACTCGACGATCGAGTCCCGCTCTGGATCGAACGCGAGCACGAAGCGCGGCTTCCCGCCGCGGTCGACGAAGCCACGGCCCCCGTGCAGCTCCCGCAGCTGGTGCACGAGCCGCTCGCGGTCGCGCAGCTCGCCCCGGCTCGCATCCGCCAGGATGCTCTTGATCTCACCACCCGCGAACGCACTGGCACTGCCGAGCGCACGCTCGATGGAAGCGCCCGACTCCAAAGCGCCGATGGCCCGCCCGAGCGACTCCCGGTTGGCCCGCACACGAACCGACCAAGGGATGCCATCGAGGTTGCCGACAAGCAGCGGAACCTGCTTCAGGAGACGCGCACGCTCTGCCTCCGAGAGCGCACCCCACCACTCCCGCGTCGTCGCGGCCGTGGGTGGCGCGTTCAGCACACGACGCAGGCGCCCACGCGAGATGGGCCGCGACGCGATGAGGCGGGTGAGGTCAGCAGACGAAGAACGGGCTCGCACGCAGAAAGCGTAGCGAGCCCGTCCGACAAATCACGTCGTGAATCTGCCGCACGCACAAGAGGCGCTCAGCCCCCGGTGCGAGCCGGAATCAGTAGTACTCGCCCTGGCGGAAGTCCCAGCTGTTGAACGACTCAGCGAGGATCGCCATGATGCGGTTGATGTCGAGGCCCTTGCGGATCACGACGGGAGCCGGCGAGATGGAACGCTGACCGCCCTGCTCGGGGATGAGCGTGCCGTCGGCGTCGACCATCGAGATCATGACGCCCTGCTCGTGGCGCGTCTCCGTGGTGGCCTCAGGCTGGATGGATGCGACGTAGTCGTTCGCCTCGATGATGAGGTCGGCGCGGTCGTGGATGCGCTCGCCGATGCCCTCGACGAGTCCACGGTTGCCCTTGCCAGACGGGTTCGCGGAACTCGCGAACGCGAAGCGACCGTGCTTCTCGTACAGCTCCTTCGCGAGCTTCTCACCGGGGACGCCGAACTTGATGACGAAGCAGCTCGTGCCGCGCCCGTCCATCATGAGCTCCTTCGTGCCGTCGTCGGGAAGGGCCGCGACGGCCTCTTCCTTCCACGGGAGGATGCAGCCGAGGAGGATGTCGTCGTTCCAGTGGCGCTCGTAGAACGCGTCGATCTCCGGCGTGAGCTGCGCGAGCTCGCGCAGCTGCTCGAGGGAGCCGCACAGCACGACGCCAGGCTTGTTGCGGTTGCGCTCCTTCGCCTCGAACTTCCGCTCGAGTCCCTCCTTGTCGGAGGTCATGATGATGTAGCCGACCTTCGTCGGGACGACGACGAGTCCGCCGTCTCCCGTGAGGATCTCGACGGCTTCTGGCTGCACGTCGCCGTTCCACGCGATCAATTTGCTGTCCATAGCTGCGTTTCTCTCGAAATTGGTGCTCGGGCTCGTCGAGCCGGAGTGAACTGTCGCGTCCGCTTGGGTCGCGTCGAGGATCGATCCTACTTGGTGTTGGCGCGCAGCCAGGGTCGCGTACCCGCTCGCCCGTAGGGTTGAGGGCATGGAGACTCCTCAGCAGGGCCCAGAAGTCGACGCATCCTCCGAGGTCGAACCCGAGGCGCTGGTCATTGCAACGGCCCCGCTGCCGACGACGCCTGAGGCGGTCTCCCGAGTGCTGGAGCGCTTCGTGCGCGAGGTGGTGCCGCCCATCTTCGACGCGGACAACACCATGGACGTGCGTGGCCTCGACCTGGCGCGTGTCACCGCGCATCCGCTCGCCGGTGACCTCCTCGGCATCGACATCGATCTCGCGGGCGTCGAGGTCACCTTCGACGCCACGGTGGAGGAGGCGCCGCCACTCCCGGAGCTCCCGGAGTTCGGCACCGAGGTGGCGAGGGCCGACGCCCGCGTCGCCGAGGTGCGGGTGCGGGGTCTCCCGGTTCGCATCCAGGGCGCCGAAGTCGAGGCGTCGATCACTGCCGCTGGGGTGCACGTCGACTGGGCGGAGGATGATCGTGGGCAGCTTGCGCTGGCGATGAGGCAGGGCATGGCGGGTGGTGAGGCCGTGACGGTCTTCCCCGTCGACACGTTGCTGATCGACGTCTCCGCGAGGCAGCGGGAGGTGGTGGATGCACTGGTGTCCATCGTCACGGAGTCGGGGGAGAGCCAGGGCATCCACCTGTCCGATGTCGATCTCGAGCTCACGCAGGCTGGTCCCCGAGGCGCGCACCTGCGCGCGTCCGGCAAGGTCAGGCGGGGCTTCCTGCGCGCGAGTCTGCTGTTCACGACGGAGGCGCAGCTCGGCGACGACCTGAAGCTGCAGCTCATCAACCCGCGCCTCACGAGCCGCAACCCGCTCATCGGCCTGCTGCTGCTGGCGGTCCGCAGTCAGATCCGCGAGGAGCTCAAGGACCCGATCGACCTCCGTGACCTGCAGCTCGATCCGCTCAAGCTGGCGGATGCGCAGTTCGAGGTCGGTGAGCGGCTGCGGCTGCGTCTGCAGTACGACTGACCTGCGTGGGAGGCGCGTCCGTGGCGCGCGCCGGTGAGCTCGCTGCCGGTTGCTTCGAGGCGGCGAGGATGCCGACCACCACGAGCAGGGCGGATGCGATGAAGCTGCCAGGGATGCCGACGAGCTCGATGGCCTGCCCGACAACTGCCGAGCCGAGCGCCTGGCCGAGGACGAGGACAACGAACAGCAGCGCCGTCCCTGCCGGCGCGCGGGTGTGATCGAGTCGCGTCGTCCACCAGATGAGCACGCCGGTGCCGGCCGTGTACCCCCAGCCGAAGGCGATGCAGGCGGCGAAGGCGAGTGGCCACACCCCCGCGGAGGTGCCGAGCAGCACCGTGGCCGCGGCGAGGGGCAGGCTGGTCATGAGCCAGGCCCGCCGAGAGCTCAGCTTCTGGAGTCTGCCGGCTGAGGCGATGACCGCCGCTCCTCCCACGCCGAGCGCGATCCAGGCCCCGGCAGAGAGCTCCTGGCTGGCGCCCGCCTCGACGAGTGCGGTGCGCCCGAATGTCCAGACGGCGGCGGAGCCTGCACCGAGGAAGAGCGCCGCGGCGATGACGGGCAGGTGCTGGCGAAACCACGAGCGCGGCGGAACGGAGGCGATGCGAGGCGCGGCATCCGGTCGCGTGGTGGTCGCGGTGGTTCCTCGCCAGGTCGAGGCGATGACCAAGCCGCCGGCCACGATGCTGGCCCCCGCGGCGAGCGTCCAGGCGAGTCGCCAGTCGGGCAGCAGGACGAGCGCCAGGAGGCCGGCTGCGACGAGGCCGGGGCCGGTGCCCGCGTTGACGACGCCCTGCATCTGTCCCGCGTGCTCCCTCTTGATTGTCCTGTGCAGCAGCTCCACCAGCGCGGGTGACGCGAAGCCGGCTCCGCTCGACGCGAGGATCGCCGAGACCGCGAAGACGACGCCGTCGGCGGCGAGGGCCATGCCGAGCGCGCCGCCGGCTGCGGTCACGGTCGCGAGGGCCGCGAAGAGGAGTGGTGCGCGGGCCGCCAGCAGGAAGCTGGCGAGCGCGGCAGCGCAGTAGGCGGCGGAGGCGCCGCTCGAGATGAGTCCTGCGGCGGATGCGCTCAGTGACAGCTCCGCCTGGACGTCGGGCAGGAAGAGTCCGTAGGCGAGGCGGACGAGCCCATAGGTGGCTGCGATCAGGGCGGTCCCCGAGGCGACCAGCAGGAGTGGGCGGCGATCCCGTAACGAAAACGATCGTTTCATATTTACGACTCTAGAGTGTTGGCATGGCAATCCGCTCCAGGACCGAGACCAAGCTGCTCGACGCCGCGGACGAGCTGTTCTTCACGGCTGGCATCCACGTGACGCCGATCGACGCCGTCATCGAGCGCGCGGGGGTCTCGGCAGCCACGCTCTATCGCGGATACGCCAGCAAGGAGGCCCTCGTCGCGGCGGCTCTCGAACGCCGACACCGTGCCTGGATAGAGCTGTGGGATGCGGAGATCGCCAAGCATCGCGATGACGGGCAGCGGCTGCTCGCCGTCTTCGATGCCCTGGACGCGTTTCGGCAGCAGCCTCTTGGCTCTCGCTGGTGCGCCTTCCTCGGGGCTTCCGCCGAGTACGCTGACGCCCCCGCCGAGGTCCGCGCCGCGGTGCAGACCGACACCGAGTCGCTGCGCTCGCGGCTCACGCACCTCGCGAGCCCGTTCGAAGAGTCAGCGTCCCTCGCCGAGGAGCTGCTGCTGCTCGTCACGGGCTACCTCGCGATGCGTCTGCGCGACGAGCGGTACTCGACGGCCACGGCACGGCGGATGGCGTCGGGCCTCATCCGTGCCGCCACGACCGAACCCGACTCGAGGCGCGACTCGGCATAGCGGCTGAGGCTCAGCCGGCCTGGTCGGACGCGCGGAGCTCCTCCAGTGCCAAAGCGACCTGCTCGACTCTGCCGAGAGTCATGGGGCCAATCCAGAGCAGGATCGGCAGTGAAGCGAATGATGCCAGGCGCGCTCGGCGCGTGCAGCTACTTCGTGACCGAGACTTCGTGGGTTGTGCTCACGGTGGTGCCTGCGGCGTTGATCAACTCGACCGTGTAGGCGTACTGCCCCGGTGCCTTGCCCTCGACCTGCAGCGTCGCCTTCTGGGCGGCGGGGCTCGCAGCGGTGAGCTCGCCGTTGCCGACCTCGACCCCGTTCTCGAGGAAGCGGTAGGCGGTGGCGTTCGTGCCCCACCAGAGGTTCGCCGTCACGGTGTAGGTGCCGTCGCCGTCCCAGTTGTCCGAGGAGAGGGACGGGGCGCCGGGGGAGGCGTTCGTCACCGTCACCGTGAGCGACTCGGTTGCCGTCGTTCCCTTCGAGTTCACCAGCTCGCCGGTGAAGACGTAGGTTCCGTTCGCCAGGCCGGCGATGTCGACGACGGCTGACTGTGCAGCTGGCGAGTTCGTGCTGAGCGGTGTCGTGCTGACCAGCTGGCCGTCCTGGTAGAGCCGGAAGACGGAGCCGTTCTCCCCCCACCACAGATTCATCGTCAGCTGGAACTCGCCGTCTCGGAGACCGGTGTTCCAGCCGTCGTTGGAGGAGAGCACTCCCTTTCCTGGAGCCTTCGTCGCGCCGTCGTCCGTCGGCGCCTCCGGCAGCGTCACAGGTGCGGTCGCCGCCGAGCGGGGGCTCTCGCCGGAGGCGTTGACGCCGGTCACCTCGTAGGAGTGGGTCGAGCCTGGAGCGAGTCCGGTGACGGTGCATCTCGTCTCGGTGGTTTCACACACCGGTTCCGATTCCCCTGCCTCGTAGACGCGGTAGCCCGCGAAGCCCGCACCGGGGTTGGCGAGGTCGTCCCAGGAGACGGCGATGGAGGTGTCGCTCTCCTGCGTCGCGACGGCGTTCTGCGGAGTCCCGGGCAGCGTCTCGTCGGCGACGGCCAGCCAGGAGATGACCGGCTTCTCGCCGCCAGCGCCCTCGTTGGTCACGAGGTAGTCGACCGTCGCTGCCTCCGAGAGCGTGAAGGTCAGGCCGGCGGAGAGCTTGGGTGTTGAGCCGGAGAGGGGGATGCTTCCCTTCGCGAGTTCCGTGCCGTCGACCGACACGGTCTGGTACATGGTCCTGCTGAGGTTCCACCACTCGGTGAAGCCGCCGGTCAGCGTGTAGGTGCCAGCCTCGAGTGGGAGCCGGTAGCTCAGCTTGGTGGTGTCCTGGTAGAGCCCCGTCGAGTACTTGTCCTTGATATCGGTCCCGGTCTTGAGCTTCATCCCGTCAGAGATGTGTCCCCATTGCGTGGCGGATGTGGAGACCTGGTCGACCTTGTCGTTGCGCAGTCCATCGACGGCGGCTGACACGGCCGCGTACTGGGGCGAGTCGGCGCCGTCGGTTCCGGCGTCGATGAAGTACACGAGCCCTGGTGGCACGATCTCGAACTGCGCGACGACCGGTGCGTCGCTTTCGTCGAGGCGTCCGTTGGCGGTGATCGTCTCGTATTCGGTGCGTGGCTGCTCGTGGGCGGCGGGCTCCCAGGTGACGGCACGCTCGGTGTCGGCGACCTTCACCGTGCTCGGGAGCGGATCGTCGGTGTCGAGCACGCCCTGCACGCCGAGGTCGCGGGGCAGCGTCTGCACGTAGACGAGTGCGAGTCGGGCGTTGTAGCCGCTCGTTCCATTGGTGCCGAACTCCAGCTCGACGACCGCTTCCTCATCGAGGGTGAGCGTCTGCGCGATCGGCGTCGCCGACCCTGTCGAGGTCGCCGTCTTCGAGACGGTCTCGCCGTTCGCCGTGAGCTTCGCGGAGAGGTTCGTCGTGAGTCCCGCACGGGGCGCCTGAACCCCGACGACGTTGTAGGAGCCGGCGGGGAGGGTCAGGTGGTAGGTGACCGGCTTGTTGAAATCGGCGCCGATGTAGGAGGAACCCCAGTCCTGGGCTGTTCCGCTCGCGAGCGTGGTCGCTGCGGTCGAGTACCCCCAGGTGCTGCCCGCGGCGGTGCCGTCCCACTTCTGGTCGGCGGTCTCGTTGCGGAGCTCAGGCGAGACGCCCGCCGCGGCCGCATGCGCGGAGCCTGCCTCCGAACCGCTCGAGCCGGAGTCGATGAAGTAGTCGAGATCGGCGGGCACGACGAGCACCGTCGCCGAGAAGCGCTGGTAGACGCCGGCTGCGGTCTTCTCCGAGGTTCGACCGCTGGCGGCGAAGCTCGCGAGCTCGCCGGTGGACGTGGCGCTGGCGTTCGATGCGGCAGTCCAGATGACCTCTTCCTCGGTGCCCGAGAGGAGGAGCGTGCCGGGCAGGGCACGTTGGGCGGTCGTGATGGCCAGGGAGCCGAGGTCCGTCACGTCGGCGCTCACATCCTTGGGGGTGAGCGCGTCCGCCGCGGAGGCGAGGCGCCGTTCGAGGGCTGTGGCGCCCTCGACGTCGAGTCCGTAGCCGACCGGGTCGGCGACCGCGGCCTGCGCGGCCGTCCGTGCGGCAGCGAACGGGGCCCACGACTCGGGTCCGTAGTCTGCCTCGACGAGCTGCGCGACGGCGGAGACGGCCTCGGTGAGTGCTCCCGTGTCGACGCGCGCGGAGTCGGCGACCGCACTGATCGTGGCGACAGAGTCGACGTTGAGTGCGCTGTCGTTGGCGGTCCTGATGACCACTGTGTGGGCGCCGTTCTCGAGCCCGCGGAGCGTGAAGGTCGTTCGGGCGCTGCCTGCGCTCCACGTTGGAGCTGCGAGCGCGACGGGGATCCCGTCCACCTCGACATCGAGCGTCGCCGTGCCGGGGTTGGCGCCGATGATGTCCAAGCCCGTTCCGGTGAAGGAGTAGCTCAGTGCGGCTCCCTTGGCCGTGCTCTTGGATGCGGTTCGCTGCCACTCGAACATGCCCTGTCCGTTGACGTGGCTCCAGCTGGCGTCGAACTCGAGCACCGGGGTCGACGTGTTCGACCAGCTGCTCTGATGCATCCCGTCGATGATCTGCGTGTAGTAGGGCGTGTATCCGGGCAGCGTCTGGATCCGCAGGTTGTCGAACTGCACGAAGTTGAAGCTGGACCCGAGTTGGATGCGCCCCGCGGCCTGCGGCGCGGCATCCGTGTGCGACGCGATCTGCACGCCGTTGATCGAGGCAGTGGAGGTGTCGCCTGCGACGGTCACGGCGATGCTGTTCCAGACGCCGGCACCAGCATTGAACGCAACCTCCGCGTTGCCCGCCACGGTGCCGCTCGCGAGCGTCGTGCCGTAGCGGCTGAAGGTCCACGCGCCGGTGGGCTCGACCCTGAGCTCGGCTGCCGAGACGTTCTGCCCGTTCGCCGTGCCGCCCTGCTCTCTGGCGCCGATGGTGGCGTACTGCGCTCCCTCTGCCTCGAAGAGCACGTCGGTCGAGACGGTGTAGTTCGCCCACCGGGCGTCACCGATCGTCGTCTTGGGGTCGCCGCTGTTCCACGCGCCGCCGGCCATGCCAGGGCCGACCTGCTGCCTGAGCACCCGGCCGTGCGTCGCATCTGATGTGGCAACCGACTCGAATGCGCCGTTGGTGTCATTGGTGTAGCGCGGGGTCACGCCCTGGTCCTCCGGCTGCAGCGCTGGGGTTCCGCTCGGCTTCTGCTTGGCGCCGCGGCTGTCCAGGAACGACGCTCCGGAATCCACCAGCGCTCCGGTGGCCGGGTCGTAGCCGCTGATGTTGCCCGCCCCGGCGTACTCGAAGTCGTCGGCGTACAGGACCTCGTCATCGGTGACACCGTTCTGGGCGCCGGTCGGGTCGGTGTCGAGAACGTCGCGGCCCCCGTCCTGGTCGGTGTATTCGGGGGATGTCGGCAGCGAGCTGGCGTAGCCGTCCCTGGGCGTGAGGCTGCCGTCGGCTGCTGCTGTCGCCTGGTCGAGCGTCGTGAGGGTCAGCGACGACCAGGGCTTGACCTCGACGGTGTAGAGCCCGTCCCCATCCGGCGAGATCTCGCCGATGGGGGTGAGGTAGTTGTCGTTGTAGGCCTGGCCGTCATCCGCGGCGCGCGTCTCCCAGAGCTCGGCCGTGCGGTCGGCCCCGAGCTCCATGTTCTTGGCTGTGATGCGGTAGGTCTTCGTGAAGCTGCTGTCGTTGATGATGACGGTCGAGAAGTCGCTGGCGTCGGGTGCCGCCAGGGTCGTGAAGGACGCGCCACCGAGGCGGGCGCCGCTCGGCGGATTGCCCTTCCCCAGCTCGCTGTCGGATGCCTGGGGGATCGCCCGCCAGATTCCAGCGGTGTTGTCGTCGTTCTCCCAGCCGAGCTTCGCGAACTTCGTGAACTGCTCGATCATCGCGAGGCCACCGTCGTAGTACAGCCAGCCGGACCACGGGTCGCGCGCGCTCACGAGCTCCTTGGAGGAGTACTGGAACCCGTCGTAGAACGAGCCGATCGCGGGCTGGAAGATGTTGAGGGTGCGTCGGGACTCGTCGAATCCGGTCGTGACCCAGTTGCCCATCTCGAGGGCGCTGTTCGGGCCGCCGAATTCGGTGCCCGTTCCGCCCCGCTCGTCGCTGTTGGTGTTGTTCGGCCGGTCCGCCGAGTTGGAGAACGTGGACTGGCCCTCCGAGTTCCAGACCTCCTTGTCCAACTCCTCGGCAACCTTCTTGAGGTTGCCGGCGTTGTCGTCGGCGCTCGAGTAGTGGAAGCCCACGATGTCGACGGCGTCACGCAGCGAGGAGTCGCTCGGGGACGTCATCTGGTTGCCGAAGGACACCGGCGGAGTCCCAACCGTGTCGGCGGCGACCGTCTCGATGGATCGGTAGAGGTCCCGTTCCTGATCCGAGGCGAAGCCGCTGTTCGGGTCGCCCGCACTCGCACTCTCGTAGCCCTTGTCGTCGCCGCGGAGCCAGCCGGAGAAGTCCTTGTAGAGCTGGACCTCGGGGTTGCTCGTCTCGTTGGCATCCGGGTTGATGGAGTCGACCATGATGCCGTATTCGCGGTACGCGGCGAGCACGGTGTTCTTGAACCAGATGTACTGGGCGGCGTGCGTGGTGGCCCAGGCCGGCCGATTCCAGCGCAGGATGCTGACGTGCACGTCGGCGTGCGCGACGAGCTGCGCGTCGGCCGCGAGCTGGAAGCCGGGCTCGCGCTGCACGTTCGGGTACTCGTCGCGAGTGCGCATCGTGGCTGCGTTCGGCCCGGTGGAGGTGTTGCGGTCGTTGCCCATCTCGATCTTGATGGTGTTCATGATCGGGCGGTCGCCCCCGAACAGCGTCTCGATCAGCTCCCAGTACTTCTCCGGATGCTGCGCCTTGTAGTCGAGGAGCAGAGCGCTCGTCGAGTTGGCGGTGAGCACGCCGAAGCCCTTGAACGTGAGGCCGTTCACGTTCTCTGCGGCTGCCGCGACGTCTGCGCCGTCCACGGTCACGGAGACGGGATCCGATCCCGCGGCCTGGGCGGACGTGGGGGCGACGAGAACCGGCGCGATCATCGCCACCGCCGTGGCCGCGATGAATGCCAGACTCATCCGCCGCCTGCGGACCCTGCTCGTGCTCGTGACTCGACCGAGCCGATGGTCCTGAGGCATGTGCGCTCTCCGTTCTGTGCGCTGTCCGCGCGGGCTCGTTCGTCGAGTGCGCGGCGGGCACGACTGTGTGCTTCCGAGCTGATCTTGAAGTGGGGTCGGAGAAAAGGCCAGCAAAACGAACAGAACCGTTCATGCTCGACGCGATACGAACATGTCTGTACGCTCGGATTCGTGGACGACATGCCGCCGTTCGGTCTCCTGCGTCGAGAGCGGATCCTCAACGAACTGCGGCGGGCAGGATCCGTCCGCGTCGCCGCGCTCGCGCAGCAGCTCGAGGTGTCCGAGCTCACGATCCGCCGTGACATCACGCACCTCTCCGATCGCGGTCTCCTGACCAGAGTCCACGGCGGCGCGACGCTGCGGAGTCGCCTCGACACCTCGGTGCCATCGGTCGCCGCACAGGCGACCGCGATTCGATTCAGGGTCGGCATGGTCACCCCGTCACTCAGCTATTACTGGCCGCAGGTGATCGTCGGCGCGCGGGCCGCGGCCACTGACCTCGGTGTGCAGCTCGTGCTCAGGGGTGCCAGCTATTCCGTCGATGATCAGCGCAGGCAGATCTCCTCCCTCGTCGAATCGGGCGGCCTCCACGGCATCATCGCCGCACCGGAGACGGGCGGTGCAGACGGGCGGGCGCTGCTGCACTGGCTGGAGTCCCTCCCGGTGCCCGTCGTGCTCGCTGAGCGCCACGCCTCCTCCGTCGCCGCGCTCACGAGCCTCGAATGGGTCACCACGGACCACGTCTTCGGCGGCTCCCTCGCCGCCGACCATCTCGCGTCGCTCGGGCATCGCCGGGTCGGCATCCTCACCTCGACCGGCTCCCCGACCTCCGCGCAGCTCCGGCAGGGATGGAGCGGTGCCGTCACGGAGTTCGGCCTCGAATCGGTGGTCGACGTCGACGCGAACCTCGACGACATGGACGGGCAGTCGAGGGAGGCGTTCATCGCTCGAGTGCTCGATGATTGCCGCCGAGCATCTGCGACGGCCCTGCTCATCCACTCCGACCCTCAAGCGGTGCTCGTGCAGCAGTACGCCCGCGATCACGGCTGGTCGATCCCCGACGACCTTGCCGTCATCGCCTACGACGACGAGGTGGCGCAGAACGCCGAGCCGCCCATCACGGCGCTGCGTCCTCCCAAGCAGCACATCGGGCGGCTGGCCGTCGAGACGATGGTGTCGCGCCTCGAGGAGGGTCCCCGTCGACCGGTGCAGCGCACCCGTGTCCTCCCCGTTCTGCACGCTCGGAGCTCGACCGCGACGCTCTCCTGACCGTCAGCCGCGCATCCCCATCGCCCGTTCGTGGTCGATGAGCGCCTGCCGGACGGCGATGTCGTCGGCGTGCCCCGCGAGCTTGCCGCTGGCTCGGACGATGCGGTGCACGGGCACGAAGAGGCCCACGAGGCAGGCGCCGCACGCGCTCGCGGCGGCGCGGGCGGCGCGTGGATGCCCGGCGATGGCCGCGACGTCGCCGTAGCTCGCGAGGGTGCCGGGTTCGACGAGCCTGGTCGCCCTCCACATGGCGCGGCGCAGCTCGGTGCCGTCCTGGTGGACGTCGATGGCGGGAAGGAGCGACGGGTCGCCGTCATCGAAGGCTCGGACGGCGGCGAGTGCGGCGTCGGCGTCATCGAGCTCCTGCACCTCGAGGAGCTCGGATCGGCGGCCGAAGACCGAGTACGCGAGCGAGTTCGGGCTCCCGAATCCTGAGGCGCGCACGGCCTCCGACGAGCCGGCCTTGATGATCGAGAATCGCTCGCCGAGCAGCTCGACGCTGCCGATGCGGATCGCGCCGACGTCGAGTGGGCTCTCTTCGGGTGCTCCAGGCATGACAGGAACTCTGCCACGTCGAGAGAAGTCCTGGTCAGAGGCAGTGCGGGGGCGTCGAGGTTGCGCTGGGAGTTGGCTGTGTCACCCAGCTTTGGGTGGTAATACGGCGGCCTCCAATCTAAACTTGAGTCATACCGACTCAACTCTTGATCCATCTGGGTCGGAAGCAACTTTCACGAAGGAGCCCCATGGCAAACATGCAAGGCGCTCAGGCACCAGACGAAGAGGCCAAGAGCGCACTCGAACAGTACGGAATCAACCTCACCGACATCGCCCGCTCGGGCAAGCTCGACCCGGTCATCGGCCGCGACGCCGAGATCCGACGCGTTAGCCAGGTGCTGACCCGGCGCACCAAGAACAACCCAGTGCTCATCGGCGAGCCCGGCGTCGGGAAGACCTCGGTCGTCGAGGGCCTCGCCCAGCGCATCGTCGCCGGCGACGTCGCCGAATCCCTCAAGGACAAGGAGCTCGTCAGCCTCGACATGTCCGCGCTCATCGCGGGTGCCAAGTACCGCGGCGACTTCGAGGAGCGGCTCAAGGCCGTCCTCAAGGAGATCACCGAATCCGACGGGCGCATCATCACGTTCATCGACGAGCTCCACACCCTCATGGGTGCTGGCGGCGGAGAGTCGAGCATCTCGGCAGCGAACATGCTGAAGCCCATGCTCGCTCGCGGCGAGCTGCGCCTCATCGGCGCGACAACACTCGACGAGTACCGCCAGTTCATCGAATCGGATGCGGCGCTCGAGCGACGCTTCCAGCAGGTGTTCGTCGGCGAGCCCAGCGTCGAAGACTCGATCGCGATCCTCCGCGGCCTGAAGGAGCGGTACGAAGCGCACCACAAGGTGTCGATCGCCGACCAGGCGCTCGTCGCCGCCGCCGCGCTCTCGAACCGCTACATCACGGGCCGGAAGCTGCCGGACAAGGCGATCGACCTCATCGACGAGGCTGCCTCGCGCCTGCGCATGGAGATCGACTCATCGCCGGTGGAGGTCGACACCCTCCAGCGGCAGGTCGACCGTCTCCGCCTCGAGGAGCTCGCGCTCAAGAAGGAGCACGACGACGCCTCCCGGCAGCGCCTCGCCACGCTCCGTGCCGACCTCGACACGAAGAACGCGCGCCTCGGTGAGCTGAAGGAACGCTGGAGCATCGAGCGGGCATCCCTCAACCGCATCGGCGAGCTCCGCGAGGAGCTCGACAACATCCGCGTGCGCGCCGACCGTGCGCAGCGCGAGGGCAACCTCGAGCTCGCCTCCCGGCTGCTCTACGGGGAGCTCCCCGGCATCCAGAAGCAGCTGCACGAGGCTGAGGCCACGGAAGGCGGCGGGCCCAAGCTCGTCAATGACCACGTCACGGCCGAGGACATCGCTGGGGTAGTGGCCGCGTGGACCGGCATCCCGGTCGGCAGGCTGCTGCAGGGCGAGATGGAGAAGCTCCTCCACCTCGAGGCCGAACTCGGCAAGCGACTCGTCGGGCAGGAGAAGGCGGCGGCGACGGTCGCGGATGCGATCCGCCGCACGCGTGCGGGCATCGCAGACCCCGACCGCCCCACGGGCTCCTTCCTCTTCCTGGGCCCCACCGGAGTCGGGAAGACGGAGCTCGCGCGAGCGCTCGCGGAGCTGCTCTTCGACGACGAGAAGGCCATGATCCGCATCGACATGTCCGAGTACGGGGAGAAGCACTCCGTCGCCCGGCTCGTCGGCGCCCCTCCCGGATACGTCGGCTACGAGCAGGGCGGGCAGCTCACCGAGGCCGTCAGGCGCAGGCCATACTCGGTCGTGCTGTTCGACGAGGTCGAGAAGGCGCATCCCGAGGTCTTCGACATCCTCCTGCAGGTGCTCGACGACGGGCGCCTCACCGACGGCCAGGGACGCACGGTCGACTTCCGCAACGTCATCCTGATCCTCACCTCGAACCTCGGCTCGCAGTACCTCATCGACCCGCTCCTCACCCCCGAGGATCGGGAGGAGAGCGTCATGGCTGCCGTCCGGCACTCGTTCAAGCCCGAGTTCGTGAACCGACTCGACGACATCGTCGTGTTCAGCGCCCTCTCGCAGGATGAGCTGGCGCAGATCGTGGCGCTGTACATCGACCGGCTGCAGCGCAGGCTCGGCGAGCGTCGCCTCACGATCAAGGTCGACGACGACGCCAGGGCCTGGCTCGCCGAGCGAGGCTACGATCCCATCTACGGGGCCAGGCCGCTGCGTCGACTCATGCAGCGCGAGATCGACGACCGCCTCGCGAGGGCACTCCTCGCGGGCACGGTCCGCGACGGCGACACGATCTCCGTCGTCGTGGCGAGCGACGGCGAGTCCCTCAACGTGCAGTCCACGACCCCGCACACCGCGGCTATCGAGTAGGGCGTCTGGCGCTTGGCGTTGGAGTCAGTGTGAGTCCCAGCGGCACTCCCAGCGTCAGAAGAGTGAGCCAGATGCAGGTTCCTGTCCGGGGGAGCCTGCATCTGGCTCACTCCTGAGCGCGGGTGAGCGCCCTGAGAAACGCAGGGGGAGCCCCAGGGTGCGCCCCGTGAGGAGGCAGGGTGACGGGGCCGGGAGGTCTCTGGTGGGTAACTCGGGCGCGTCGCTCGCCGCGTGCATCCGCAACCGCGCTTATCTTGAGCGGCATGGAGCACCTGCGCTGGATACTGCCACTCATCGCCGCGCCCGTCGTCGCCGTGCTCGGCATCGTCGGCGTCATCGCCCTCTCGCTGCGGCGGCTCACGTCCGCGCCCGTCGCGAGCGATGACGTCATGGTGCTGTTTGGACGCGACGCCTACCAGTTCTTCCTCGGCACGCTCGTGCCGCTTGTGCTCCTCGCGTTCATCGTCGGCCTCATCGCCTACGCCGTGTACGCCGTCGGCACCACGTTCGGGTGGATCGCGCTCCGCGAGACGCCGCTCTTCAAGACCTGGACGCTGCCGCTGCTCTTCTCGCCGGCCGTCGCCGTCATCGCCTTCTTCGTCGTCGCCTTCATGCCGTTCGTGGCAGGACCGAGCGAGGCGCTCGTGCCTGTCGTGAGTGCACTCGGAGCCTTCATCGTCTGCCTCGCGGTCGCGGGCGCGCTGTGGTTCCGCGGCACCCTCGGAGCCCGCGCCAGCAGGCGCGCCGTCGCGGACGCGACCGCGACCGGCGAGGTGGGCGTCACCGCCTGACCCTTGTCCGCGATCCCGCACCCTGGTGGTGCTTTCGCTTTTGGGTCGAGCGGGGGAGGACTGACCTGGCCGAACGTCGGCGGATCGACATACGTTTGCGTCATGACGACGAAACGGGGCGCACAGGTCGGTCGCTTCATCTGGCTCGGGCTGCTCGTCGCCCTGGTCGGGTTCGGGCTGGGCGCTGCACCCCAGTCGCTTGAACGCCTCCACGCAGCCCAATCGGCAGACGGGCTCGCGTTCAGCTTCGCCACGCTCGCGTACTTCCTGCTCCTCCCCGCCGCGCTGCTCGCCCTGGTGATCCTGGCGACGTACGTCGTCCGAGTCGACCTCCTGCACGCTGTAGAGCGACGCTGGGCAGCCCGGAATCACGGCGATGGCGCCGATGCCGAGCGGTGGAAGCGGCGAGGGCGCTGGCTCGTGCCGCTGCTCGTCCTCGGGGCCGTGTTCGTGGTCATCGCGGCCATCGTCTCCCTGGTGCTCTCCGGGTTCGAGGGAGCTCCGTCATCGGGTGACGAGGTCGGCCGCTCCTTCACGGGGCTCGGCTTCTCACTGCTCTTCTGGGCGTGCACGCTCTTCGCGGTCCTCCTCCTCTTCGGCCTGGGCCGCGCGTCCTTCCGAGGGGCTGCCGAGAATCGCCGCGAGAGCAGGCACCGCCGCGGCAAGTACACGAGCCGGGAGCGCGAGCGGCTCGACGCGCAGAGGTACTCCCACGACCGACTCACGGCCGCCCTTCGCTTCAGGGATGAGCTGCTCGAGCAGCGCATCCCGCAGACCGTCGAAGTGTGGGACTTCCGCGCTTCACCGGACGAGGTGTTCTTCCAGGATGCACCGGCGACCTACGCCCGCTACTACGGGCGAGACGTCAGCTACTCCACCACCTCGGGTTTCTTCTTCGGCAGCCCGGCCTTCGTCGCGGCCGGGCTCGCCGTGAACGCACTCGGCAACGCATCCGCCCGGTCGAGCGCTGAGCGAGAAGCCGCGGAGCAGTGGCGAGAGTGGCAGACGGCGAGGGTCCTGGTCTCGAACCAGCGGCTGATCTGCTTCGCGGGCGGGCGGTGGCTGTCGTTCTGGTATTCGGGGGTCGTCGCGAGCTACCCGTCGTTGCGCGAGCGGTCGCTGGTGCTGCAGTTCGAGGGGGCGGAGCCCTTGATGCTCGTCGGCGATCACGTGCCGGTCGCGATCATGATGGCGACGTATTCGATGCACGGGGCCCGAGGGCTCGCGGGGCACCCCGACCTCGTGGCCGCCGCGGAGGCTCTCCAGCCCGCACCCGCACCCGCGCCTGCGCCTCGGTCGGAGTGACGCGAAACCCCTCGGGCCGGCGCCCGCCGCGCTGCGCCCGGCGCCCGACGCCCGCGTCCCCCTGAACGCCGAGAGTTGACTTGTGGTCGTCAACCGCGAGGGTTGACGACCATAAGTCAGCCCTGCGGTTCGCGGGGCCCTGCAGCATCCGGGTTGGAGTCGCGCGGATTCCGTGGGTGCTGGAGCGCAGCATGCTGCGCGAGGCGCGGCCCCGGGCCCCCGGCCCCAGGCGCCGAGGGCTGAGTTGTGGTCGTCAACCTTGAGGGTTGACGACCACAAGTCAGCTCTGGGGCTCGCCCCGTTGGGAGCCAGTCGGCGATCGGTCTACTCGTCGAAGATGATGACCTGTCGCACGGCCTGCCCGTCGGCGAGCTTGTCGAGGGAATCGTTGATCTCCGACAGCCGGATGCGTCCCGAGATGAGCTCCTCGACGGGCAGCTTGCCGTCGCGCCAGAGCTGCGCGTAGACGGGAATATCGCGAGCCGGGACTGCCGATCCCAGGTAGGAGCCCACGATGGTCCGGGCCTCTCCGGTGAGCCCGAGCGGAGCGATCGATGAACGCGCATCCGGTGAGGGCAAGCCGACCGTGACCGTCGTGCCGCCGACACCGGTGGCGGCGACTGCGGTCTCGAAGGCGCGAGGATGGCCAGCTGCCTCGATGACGATGGGGGCTTTCACGCCGTTCTCGGCGAGTTCTGCTGGCGTGTAGACCTCGCTCGCGCCAAGCTCCAGGGCGCGGGTGAGCTTCTCGGGGTTCGCGTCCACGCCGATGACCTTGCCCTTCTCCAGCGAGACGGCCGTGAGGAGGGCCGCCATCCCGACGCCGCCCAGGCCGACGATCATCACGGTGTCGCCGTCCTGCGGCTTGCCCGCGTTGATGACGGCGCCGCCACCGGTGAGCACCGCGCAGCCGAGCACGGCGGCGATCTCCGGCGGCACGTCATGCCCGATGGGCACCACCGACTGGCGGTTGAGCACCGCGTGCGTCGCGAATCCGGAGACGCCGACGTGGTGGAAGATGTCCTTCCCGTCGCGGTGCAGCCGGAAGTGCTCGCCGACAAGGTAACCGGCGTTGTTGGCGACGCTGCCGGGGGTGCACGGCAGCTTCCCGTCGGTCTTGCAGTTGTCGCACTCACCGCAGCGGGGGAGGAAGACGGTCGTCACCTGCTCGCCGATCTCGAGGTCGGTGACGCTCGAACCCACCTTCTCCACGATGCCCGAAGCCTCATGGCCGAGCAGCATGGGCGTCGGCCGTACCCGGTTCCCATCGACGACGGACAGGTCGGAGTGGCAGAGCCCTGCCGCCCTGATGCGGATCAGGACCTCGTCGGGTCCCGGATCGTCGAGTTCCAGCTCGACGACCTTCAACGGCTTCGACTCCGAGTACGGCCGCGGCAGGCCGATCTCCTCGAGGACTGCTCCCTGGATGTTCATGCTGACTCCTTCGTCGATACATGCGGTGGATGCTGCGGCCCGGGGTGGGCTCGGTTCAGTACGATTTCGGCAGCCCGAGCACCTTCGTGGCGACGAAGCTGCGGACCAGGTTGTTGTTGATGGGGGCGACGGAGAACATCCGAGTCTCCCGGAACTTGCGTTCGACGTCGTATTCGTCGACGAATCCGTAGCCCCCGTGCGTGTCGAGGCACATGTTGGCGGCTGCCCAGGACGCTTCGGAGCTCAGCAGCTTCGCCATGTTCGCCTCCGCGCCGGCGGGCTCACCCGCATCGAAGCGTGCGGTCGCCTCGTCCCGCATGAGCTCGGCCGCGCGAACCTTCATGTAGGCGTCGGCGATGGGGAACTGGACGCCCTGGTTGGTGCCGATGGCGCGTCCGAACACGTGGCGGGACTTGGCGTAGGAGACGGCGCGCTCGATGAACCAATAGCCGTCGCCGATGGCTTCGGAGGCGAGCAGGATGCGCTCGGCGTTCCATCCGTCGAGCACGTGCCGGAAGCCGTTGCCGACTCGTCCGATGACCGCGTCGGCGGGCACGCGGACGCTTCGGTAGGTGACCTGGTTTGTGGCGTAGTTGAACATGGTGCGCACGGGGGTGACGAGCAGGGCGTCCGGCTGCTGTGCGCGGATCTCGCGAAGGTCGAGCAGGAACAGCGTGAGGCCGTCCGTGGTTCCCTTCGGGGTCTCGGAGGTGCGGGTGAGCACGAGTGCGAGGTCGGACTCCTCGAACCGGCTCGTCCAGGTCTTGTGGCCGTCGATCACATAGCTGTCGCCGTCGGGGGTCGCCGTGGTCGTGATGGCGAGGGTGTCCGAGCCGGCGTCCTCGGTGATCGAGAACGCCTGGAGGCGGATGCTGCCGTCTGCGATGCCGGGGAGGTAGCGGTCCTTCTGCTCGTCGGTGCCGTGCCGCAGCAGCGCGGCCATCGTGTACATCTGCGCGTGGCAGGCGGCGGAGTGTCCTCCGGAGCGGTTGATCGCCTCCATGACGCCCGTGGCGGCGTCGATGCCGTAGCCGCCACCGCCGTACTCGCGGGGGATCATGACGGAGAGCAGGCCGGCAGCTCCCATGGCGTCGACGAATTCCTGCGGATAGCGGCGCTCGCGGTCGGTCTCACGCCAGTAGGCGTCGTCGAATTCGTCGCAGACCGCTTCAGTGCGCGCACGCAGGGCTGTTCTGTCGTCGCTGGCAGTCCGGCTTGTCACAGCTGCTCTCCTTCGATCAGGGGCGGCACTCGCAATAGGGCGACAGGCCGTCAAATATTTTTCGGATGATCGCCAACATAGCAAGGCTGAGAGCGGGCTACAAGGTATTGACCCCTTGAATATATTCGCTTACGGTAATCGGGAAGCGCTCCTCACGCTCGCCACCCAGAGCCCGAGCGCCTTCCCCCGCTGGGCCAATCAAAGGAGATGGCACGTGACGAACGACATCAAGCTCCACATCCTGGAGTCAGGAACCATGGAAGCCGACCTCACCTGGCTGCTGCTCAAGCCAGGCAGGGTCATCAAGACCCGCGACCACCGACACGACGAACGCGCATGGGGTCAGGTGCCGACGCACGCCGTGCTCATCGACCACCCGGACGGGCGCATCCTCTGGGACACCGGCGTCCCACGCAACTGGGCTGAGCACTGGGCCCCGACCGGCTTCGACGAGTTCTTCCCCGTCATCGACGACCCGCAGGCAGACACCGGCTACCTCGACTCCAGCCTCAAGCAGCTCGAGCTCACCCCGGACGACATCGACATCCTCGTGCTCTCGCACCTGCACTTCGACCACGCCGCCAACGCCAAGATGTTCGACAACGGCAAGACCCGCATCGTCACGAGCCAGGCCGAGCTCGACGGAGTCGCCACCATCACCGGGTACAACCAGGGTGCGCACATCCCTGACGACTTCAAGGGCCTCAACATCGGCGGTATCGCCGGTGACGACGAGATCCTGCCGGGCGTCAGCGTCATCCAGACGCCGGGCCACACGTGGGGAACCATGTCGCTCAAGGTCGATCTGCCCAACGACGGCACGAAGATCTTCACCTCGGATGCCGTCTACCTCGCCGACTCCTGGGGGCCGCCCGCGGTCGGCGCGGCCATCGTGTGGAACAACCTCGCGTGGCTCGAGTCGGTCGAGAAGCTCCGCCGCATCGCTCAGGAGACCGACGCCCAGGTGATCTTCGGCCACGACGAAGAGCAGAAGAAGGAGCTCACCTTCGCGCCGAACGGGTTCTACTCATGATCCTCTACGACTTCCGCTGCCAGGAAGGGCATCGCTTCGAGGCCGGCATCGAGTCGATGCTGGCCGACAACCCCGCCTGCCCCGGATGCGGGACGGCGACCAGCCGTGTCCCCTCCGCGGTGCGCATCGGGGGCGCCGCCGACGCAGGACCCAGCCGCGCCGAGATGCCGCACAGCTGGCAGGGCATCGATCGCGGCCGCCCCGAAGCGGTCGCCCACTGGCGCTCCAAGATCGAGAAGCGCGAGAAGCTCGAGGCCAAGTACCCGGAGCTCGCCGGTGACCGGCGCCCGATCCTCGCCCACGAGGGGATCTTCCAGGGACGCCCGCTGCGTGCGGGCGACGACATCGGCGCATCGGTCGCCTCCGCGACGGCCGCCGCAGCTCGCGCATCGGAATCGCGAGCCTCGACGGCGAGCACAGCCACCAGGAGAGGGGCCGGAGCATGACTGCGACAGCTTCCACGCACGCCCAGACCGATGCGCAGCAGGCGCACGGCACGACGACGATCCTCGACGACATCGACCGCACCGCGTCCCGGTCCTACGAGGTGCCCTCCCCCGTGCCGGGCGGGGTCGTGCTGTCCATGATCCGCGCCAACGTGTGCGGCTCCGATGTGCACATCCTGCACGGCAGCCACCCGCTGGTTCGACCCGGCTGCGTCATGGGACACGAGGGCGTCGGCCGAGTCGCCGCCCTCGGAGACGGCGTCACGACCGACTTCGCGGGGGAGCCGCTCGCCGTGGGAGACCGAGTCGTGGCCACGTACTTCCAGGCATGCCGCCGCTGTCCCGAGTGCAACAACGGGCACGGCAACATCTGCCGCAACGCCTACACGGGATGGTCGAAGCAGGCCGACGAGGCCCCGCACTTCTTCGGCACGTTCGGCACGCACTACGCGGTGGGCCCGAACCAGGCCGTGTACAAGGTGCCGGACGGCGTCACCTCGAAGGCTGCCTCCTCGGCCAACTGCGCCCTGTCGCAGGTCTACTACGGGTGCCTCCTCGGGGAGGTCTCCTACGGAGACAAGGTCGTCATCTTCGGCGCAGGTGGGCTCGGCGTCTGCGCCTCCGCCGTCGCCTCGGTGCTTGGGGCGGAGGTCTACGTGGCGGAGATGACGCCGAGCCGCCTCGAGAAGGTCAAGGACTTCGGCGCCCACCACACGATCGATCTCTCGCAGGCCGCTGACGGCGCGGCACGCGTGCAGCTCGTCCGCGACGCGACGAGCGGGGGCGGTGACGTCGTGATCGACCTCACCGGCGTGCCGTCCGCGTTCTCGGAGTCGGTGCGGTCGGCGAGGTCCGGCGGCATCGTCGTCGAGATCGGCAACATCTCTCCGAACAAGTACACGGACTTCGACCCCGGCCTCTTCACCCGGACCGGCGTGCAGATCCGCGCCGCCATCCGCTACCCGCTCGAGGTGCTCGGCAAGGCCGTGCGCTTCATCGAGGCGACCCCGCAGTTCCCGTGGGAGTCGCTCGTGGACGCCGACTACACCCTCGACCAGGTGCCAGAGGCCCTCGCCGCCGCAGAGTCGCGGCAGGTGACCCGCGCCGGCATCGTCATCGACGACTGATCACCGGCGCTAACCCATCGACATCCGCCGACGACCAGCAGTGATTCCAGACCAGCAGAGATTCCAGGAGAGACATGTCCCAATCAGTGCACACCGCGTCGGGAGCTGCCACGACGACGGCCTATATCGGCGGCGAGCGCGTAGCTTCCGAGCGCAGCTACGAGAACATCGACCCGGCGACGGGGGAGGTGCTCGGCCTCACCGCGCGATGCGATGCCTCCCACGTGGATGCCGCGGTCGCAGCCGCCCGGGCCGCGCAACCCGGATGGGCCGCCACCAAGCCGGAGGTGCGCGCCGACCTGCTGCAGGCGCTCGCGGCGGCCATCATCGCGAACCGCGAGGAGCTCACACTGCTCGAATCGCAGGACACGGGCAAGCCGCTCACCCAGGCGCGAACGGATGCGACGGTCGCTGCTCGGTACTTCACCTTCTACGGCAGGGCCATCGACTCCTACTACGGCCTGTCCTTGCCCGTCGATCCGGCGTTCCACGTGTACACGCGGCGGGAGGCGCTCGGCGTCTGCGGCAGCGTCATCGCCTGGAACTACCCCATGCAGCTCTTCGGTCGGGCCGTCGCGCCCGCCCTGGCCACAGGCAACACCGTGGTGCTGAAGCCGGCCGACGAGACGCCCCGCACCGCGGTGCGCATCGCGGAGCTCGCGGTCGAGGTCGGCATCCCCGCCGGGGTGCTGGACATCGTCACCGGGATCGGGGTCGAGGTCGGTGCCGCGCTCGCCGAGCATCCGGGCATCGACCACATCGGCTTCGTCGGATCGACCGCGGTCGGCACGTCGATCGCGACCGCGGCCGCGCAGAACGTGATCCCGGCGGTGCTCGAGCTCGGGGGCAAGAGCCCCCACGTCGTGTTCCCCGATGCCGACCTCGATGAGGCGACGATGTTCATCACGAAGGGCATCCTGCAGAACGCGGGTCAGACCTGCTCGGCGGGCTCACGACTCATCGTCCACGAGGATGTCGCCGACGAGCTTCTCGCGAAGCTCAAGACCTCCTTCGAGCGGGTGACCATCGGCCCGGGCTCCGACGACCGCGACCTCGGCCCGCTCGTCTCCGTCAAGCAGCAGGACCGGGTGCGTGGCCTCGTCGACGGCGCCGACGGCCGCGTCATCACCGGCGGGCACGTGCCAGACGGGCACGGGGCCGGCGCCTTCTTCGCCCCGACGCTCATCGCCGACGTCGACCCGAGCTCCGAGATCGCGCAGAAGGAGGTCTTCGGCCCCGTGCTGGTCGCCACGACCTTCGCCGACGAGGACGAGGCGGTCCGCATCGCCAACGGAACCGACTACGCGCTCATGGCGGCGATCTGGACCCGCGACATCTCCAGGGCACACCGCCTCGCCGCGCGCGTCGAGGCCGGGCAGGTGTACGTCAACGCCTACGGGGCGGGCGGCGGCGTCGAGTACCCGTTCGGCGGCTTCAAGAAGTCCGGCTACGGCAGAGAGAAGGGCGTCGAGTCGCTCGACGCGTACACCGAGACCAAGACCGTCATCGTCAAACTGTAGGGAGCATCATGACGCAGATCGTCGAAGGGTGGACGGGGCGGGTCTTCGAGGACTTCACCCCAGGAGACCTCTACTACCACCCGTTCTCCAAGACCGTCACCGAGGACGACAACATGACGTCGACCCTCATGACGCAGAACGTCGCGAAGGTGCACGTCGACGCGCGCCTCACGGAGAGCACCGAGTTCCGGCGGATCCTCGTGAACTCCTGCTTCACGCTCTCCCTCGTCACCGGGCAATCGACAATCGATCTGTCCATGAACGTCTTCGCGAACCTCGGCTGGGACGAGGTTCGGCTCCCGCATCCGGTCTTCGTGGGAGACACGATCTCGTCGCGTTCCAAGGTGCTGTCGCTCCGGGAGTCGCGCTCGCGCCCCTCGGTCGGCATCGTCGAGGTCGCGACCGAGGGGTACAACCAGGACGGCGTCATCGTCATCAGCTTCCGACGCACGTTCATGGTCTCGAGACGCGGGTTCCTGCCCGTGTCACCGACGCCGCGCCCCGACGAGTCGTCGCTGCCCGACGCGATCGAGCGATGAGCGCCCTCGCGGCAGCGCAGACGCTGCTCTTCGTCCCGGGAGATCGGCCCGACCGCTTCTCGAAGGCGCTGGATTCCGGGGCCAACCTGGTGATCCTCGACCTCGAGGATGCGGTCGCGGCCGACAACCGGGAACGGGCGCGAACCGCCATCCGGGATCTGCTGGCCACGGCCGAACCCGGTCGTGTGCTCGTGCGGGTCAACCCGGCGGACACGGGCGACAGCGCGCCCGACCTCGCGCTCCTGCAGGACGTGTCCGCCAGGTCGCCCGGCGCCCTCGCTGGCGTCGCCGTGCCGAAGGCCGAGTCGAGGGCCCACCTCCGGCAGGTGAGCGACGCCTCGGGTGGCGTGCCGATCCTCGCACTCGTCGAGACCGTGCGCGGCCTTCGTACCGCGGAGACGCTCGTGACCCGCGGCCCGGGTGAGCCCGAGCTCGACGTGCGCCTCGCCTTCGGGGCGCTCGACTTCGCGGTCGACGCGGGCGGCGACGCGGGCCCGCTGCTCGATGCGGCACGCGTCGAGCTGGTCCTCGTCTCGCGCCTCACCGGGGCACCAGCCCCAGTCGAATCCCCGAGCGCCAGCATCCGTGACGTCGCGGCCGTCGAGTCCACCGCCAAGCACGCCGTCGCCCTCGGCTTCGGCGGCATGCTCGCCATCCACCCCGCCCAGCTGCCCGCCATCGCCTCGGCGTTCCGGCCGACCGACGCCCAGATCGACTGGGCCCGCCGCGTGGTCGGCGCAGGCTCCGGCACCGTGCAGGTCGACGGGGCCATGGTCGACGCGCCCGTGCTGCGGCGAGCGCGGCGCATGCTCGCCGCCGTCGGGGAGGCATCGTGAACGGCAGGCCGCTCGACGGCATCACCGTGCTCAGCGTCGAGCAGGCGGTCGCCGCCCCCTTCGCGACGCGACAGCTCGCCGACCTCGGCGCCCGCGTCATCAAGATCGAGCGTGCAGGTGGCGACTTCGCGCGCCGCTACGACTCCACCGTGCACGGCACATCGAGCTTCTTCGCCTGGCTCAACCGCGGCAAGGAATCGGTTGTGCTCGATCTCAAGGACGAGGCGGACGCCGAGCTCTTCCGCAGCATCGCCGCGACCGCCGACGTCGTCGTGCAGAACCTCGCGCCAGGCGCGCTCGACCGCCTCGGCCTCGGCTACGACGCACTCGCGGCAGGCAACCCCCGACTCATCTACGCCGAGATCTCCGGATACGGCACGGGCGGCAGCTACACGCGCAAGAAGGCCTACGACCTCCTCGTGCAGTGCGAAGCCGGCCTCCTCTCGGTGACCGGCACCCCGGAGCAGCCATCGAAGGTCGGGGCCTCCGTCGCCGACATCGCGGCGGGCATGTACGTGTACTCCGGTGTGCTCGCAGCGCTCATCCAGCGCGGACGGACCGGTGTCGGCGACCGCATCGAGGTCTCCATGCTCGAGGCGCTCGGCGAATGGATGCAGCAGCCCTACCTGTTCGCCGAGTACGGCGGCCGGCCGCCCCAGCGGCACGGTGCATCCCACGCCACCATCGCCCCGTACGGCCCGTTCGAAGCCTCAGACGGGACCGTGTTCATCGGCATCCAGAACGAGACCGAGTTCGCGGGCTTCTGCCGCGACGTCCTGGGGGCGGCTGAGCTCGCCGACGACCCGAGGTTCAGCCTCAACGAGCATCGGGTCGCGAACCGGGACGCGCTCAGCGAGCTCATCGGAGCGGCGATCGCCGAGACCCCGAGCGATGAGGTGATCCGACGCCTCGACTCCCTGGCGATCGCCAACGCGCGCATGCGGACGATGGCGGAGTTCTCCGCGCATCCGCAGCTCGCGGAGCGAGACAGGTGGGTCGAGGTCGAGACCCCAGGGGGTTCAGCCCGCTCGCTCCTTCCCCCCGTGACGGCCGGCTCCTACCGGCCGGCGATGAAGCCCGTGCCGGACACGGGCGAGCACACCGACCGGATCCGGCGCGAATTCGCCGCCACCGAAGAACGGAACTGACATGTCACTCGCTCGAAGCTACGCGCAGCATGCCCTCGGCCCCGTGGACCTCGACGAGGAGCGCTCCGCGTGGATGCGCGCGCTGCTCTTCGACGCCCTCGCCGTGACGCTCGGAGGCAGCGGACGCGAGTCGGCCCGAGCCGCACGCGACGCCTACGCCGGGCTCGCCTCGGACGTCGCGCCGTCGTCCGTGCTCGGGGCTGCGCTTCGCCTGTCTGCGGAGGATGCGGCGCTCGTCAACGGCATCACCGCCCACGGACTCGAGCTCGACGACACCTTCGAGGAGGCGTCCCTGCATCCCGCCGTGGTGCTGTTCCCGGCGCTCTTCGCCGCCGCGGAAGAGCACGGGGCGAGCTACGGTGCCCTCCTCGATGCCGCGGTCGTCGGGTACGACGTGATGTGCGACATCGGGGTCGTCCTCGGAGCCGCCGAGAGCTACGGCCGCGGCTTCCACCCGACCGGAGTCGCGGGCGCCATCGGAGCCGCCGCGGCCGTCTCCCGCCTCCTGGGCTTCGACGAAGCGCAGGCGGTCGACGCCATCGGCCTCGCCTCGAACCTCGCGGCGGGCTCGCTCGAGTTCCTCTCCGACGGTGCCTGGACGAAGCGCCTCAACGCGGGTCACGCCGCGGCCGTCGGAATCCGCGCGACCCGGCTCGCCGCCGTCGGCTTCGTCGCGCCGGCAGCGGCCCTCGAAGGACGCGACGGGTTCCTCGCGAACTACGGCGACGGCTTCCATCCCGATCGTGTGCGCACCATCACGCCAGGCGAATACGCCTGGAGGACGAGCATCAAGCTCTACCCCTGCTGCCGCTACATGCACGGCAACATCGACCTGCTCCTCGACGTCGCCTCGCAGCGGCCGGGCCTGTCCGCGGACGACGTCGACGATGTCGAGGTGGCCGTCATCGAAGCGGGCGCCCGCCTCGTCAGCGTGCCAGCAGACGCGAAGCTGCGCGTCGAATCGGCCGTGGATGCGCAGTTCAACATGCCGTTCGGCGCAGCGCTCGCGCTCACCACGGGCACAGCGACCGTCGACCAGTTCGACCGGGCGGCGGAGCTCGCGGACGAGCTGCTCCCGCTCATGAGGAAGGTGAGATGTGTGACCTCGCCTGCGGTCGAAGCGGCGTTCCCGGCAGACTGGACCGCCGAAGTGCGGGTCACCTTCACGGACGGCACCGTGCACGAGGCTTCGACGAACGCCTACCGCGGCTCGCCCGGCGCACGCGCATCCCGACCGGACCTTCACGTGAAGGCGAGGGGGCTCGTCGGCGAGACGTGCGCGAACGAGCTCTGGGCGCTCGTGGAACGCGACCGCACCGCATCCGTCGCGGAGCTCATGGAAGCCATGCCGCAGCCCGAATTGCCCGCTCAGTAAGATGTTCCCGTGCCGCTCCCACCCGACGAACGCCTCGAAGACGCAGCCCGTCGCTACGGCAGCATGCGCTCGTTCGCGGCCGAGTACCTCCGAGAGCGCATCATCTCGGGGGTGCTCCTGCCAGGGGAGTCCCTGCAGATCGACGAGATCGCGCAACGGCTGAAGGTGTCGGCGACTCCGGTTCGCGAGGCGCTGCAGTCGCTCCGCGTGGAGGGCTTCGTCGACGGCGTGCGCGGCCAGGGGTTCCGCGTGCATCCGATCACGGCTGCGGACATCGAAGACGTCTTCCTCGTGCACGCCACCGTGGCCGGAGAGCTCGCCGCGCGTGCCGCGCGCAGTATCTCCGATGAGCAGCTGCGAGTGCTCGAGGCCCTGCACTACGAGCTGCTCGCCGCGGCCGTGCGCGGGGACGTCGAAGCGCTCGAGGCGCGCAACAACGAGTTCCACCACCTGCTCAACCACATCGTGGATGCTCCGAGGCTCCGCTGGCTCGTCGCCCTCTTCTCGAAGTACGTGCCCCGCAACTTCTACGCGCAGATCGAGGGGTGGCCCGAGGCGACTCGCGCGGACCACACGCAGATCATCGACGCCATCAAGGCCAGGGACGCGGAGGCGGCGAGGTATGCCGCGAGCGAGCACATCATCCACTCCGGGGAGCTGCTGGCCGCGCATTTCAGATCGGCGACGGCCTCAGCATCTCTCCCCGAAACCTGATCCCCCTCCCGGCCCCCGCTCCCAGACGCCGAAAGCGGACTTGTGGTCGTCAACCTTGAGGGTTGACGACCACAAGTCCGCTCTGCATCTCGCTCCGCTCGGGGGGCGTGGATGCTCGCGCCTAGTTGAGTGCCGGGGTGTCGGTCGGGATGACCCCGTTGCCGTACAGGTCGATGGCGAGGTCGCGCAGCGCGCGCAGGGCGACGCGCTGCGTGAGCGGTCCGTAGGAGACGCGGGCGACGCCAAGCTCCTGGAACTCGGCGGCGGTGAGCGCGCCGGGGAGGCCGATGACGGACAGCTTGCCGACGCCGAGGCCCTCGACGAGCGGCTCCACCGTCTCGCGGGTGACTGCGCCGGGGACGAAGACGAGGGGCGCACCCGCGTCGAGGAACGCGCGACCGCGCGCGATGGCGTCGTCGATGCTCTCCGAGATGGGGCGCTCGCCGCCGCGCGCGATGGCGTCGGTGCGGGCGTTGAGCTGGAAGTTGACGCCCTCGGCTTCAGCGGCGCGGATGATCGCGGCGACGCGGGCGACGGACTCGTCGAACGGCCGCAGGCGGTCCTCGACGTTCGCGCCGACGATGCCGAGGCCGATCGCGCGACGGATGGTCTCCGCCGGGTCGTCGTAGCCGTCGTCGAGGTCTGCCGTGACGGGCAGGTCCACCGCATCCACGATGACCTTCGCCCCAGCGAGGGCGACGTCGAGCGACATGCCGCCGTCCGGGTACCCGTACGACGCCGCGATCGAGTGGCCCGCGGTCGCGATGGCCTGCGTCTCCGGGAGGGCCGCGACCGTCTGGGCGCTGATCGCGTCCCACACGTTCACGACTCGGAGGATCTCCGGGGCCTGGTGAAGTTCAGCCAAACGGTTGGCGCGGTCGGCGGTGCTGACATGTGTCATCGTGCTGTCCTCTGCTTCTGCTGTCATGAAGTGGGGTCCTGCGGTGTCGGGGCTCAGTGCCCGGAACCGGCGGTGGGGACTTCCGCCGTCAACGTGTATACGCCACGCGGCTGGGGCGAGCCGGGATGCGGCGGCGCCCGCTGCGATCCGTCGCGCTCAGCGCTCGATCTGGGCGAAGTCGCTGAGCTCCCGGCGCGAGCGGGGCGAGCTGTCGCGGGCACGGATCTCCTCGCTCACGGCGTCGGAGTCGTCGTGCTGGCCGACGGCGATGACCGTGATCGGGGTGCGGCCCGCAGGCAGCTCCAGGGCCTCGGCGAGGGCATCCACGTGGATGCCACCCAGCTGGTGCGTGTGGAGGCCGCGCGACTGCGCCTCGATCGAGAGGTGTGCGGCGACCTGGCCGGCGTCGTATTCGGCCCAGCGCAGGGGCTTGCCGTCGCGTTCGTGCTCGACGGTGACCGCGATGAGCACGGAGGCCCGGTCGGCCCAGGCGAGGTTGAACTCCATGAGCGTGCCGTAGATCTTGTCGAACGTCGCCGTGCCGCGGACTCCGGCGACGAGCGTCGTTGGCTGCGTGTTGCTCGCCGACGGAGCCCAGCGTCCCGCCTCGAAGATGGCCGTGAGGTCCTCGTCCGCGATGGCGTGGTTCGCGTCGAAGCCGCGGGGGCTCCAGCGGTCGGAGAGGGCATCGAGGATGGGGACGGAAGTCTCGTTGCGGACGGTCAGCTGCTCGGTCATGGGTCTCCGTTCGATGCGCGATGCGCGGGGTCTGTGGGGCGTGGTCGTTGCCACCCGAAGGTCAACAACCGCTTGTACCTGCAAGCTATTCCTGCGACCTGGGACCGCCGGGTTACATGACGCCGCGTTGCACCGACGAGGCTCGTCGGTCCGAGAGCTCGCCCGGCCGACCTCGTCGCGATCGTCGACGCGCTCGAGAAGTTCCCACGCCGCCCGTCTTGCTCTCGCTGGGCGCATGAAGCATCGTTAGGCCATGTCGTCTCACGAGCACGCACTCACCCACGGTCACCTCGGCGTCGACGTGCCCGACAGCCGTGGCCGCACCGGGCTCGACCAGGCCGGTCGCGAGCTGACCCGCAACCCGAACGTCGAGATCGAGAACGTCGAGGTCACCTCCGACGGGTGGCACGTGCTGCGTCGCACCACGTTCCGCTACCGCGGACGCGACGGCGAGTGGGCGACGCAGCAGCGCGAGACCTACGACCGCGGCAACGGCGCCACGATCCTCCTGTACGACCTCGAGAGCCGGAAAGTGCTGCTCGGCCGCCAGTTCCGCTACCCCGTCTACGTCAACGGGCACCCCGACGGCATGCTGCTCGAGACCGCGGCCGGCCTCCTCGACGGAGACTCGCCGGAAGACGCCATCCGCCGCGAAGCCGAGGAGGAGCTCGGCGTCGTCGTCGGCGAGGTCACGCCGGTCTTCGAGCTGTTCATGAGCCCGGGTTCCGTGACCGAGAGCATCCACTTCTTCGCGGCTCCCTGGTCGGCGAGCGCCCCGGTCACCGGTGGCGGCGGCGTCGAGGAGGAGGGCGAGGAGATCGAATCCGTCGCGCTCGACTTCGATGAGGCGCTTCGCATGGTCGCCAGCGGTGAGATCCAGGACGCCAAGACCGTGCTCCTCCTGCACTGGGCCGCCCTGAACCTGCCGTGGCCCGCCGCGAACGCCGACGCCCAAGGGGGAGCCCATGTCTGATTCGCTGTTCGAGGGCGTCAGCGCCTTCCCTCTCACGCCCGTCACATCGACGGGCATCGATGCAGCCAGCTATGCGGCGCTCGTCGAACGGCTGCAGTCGGCCGGCGTCGACTCCATCAGCGCCCTCGGTTCGACCGGCAGCTACGCCTACCTCGACCTCGCCGAACGGGCAGCCGTCGCGAAGCTCACCGTCCAGCACGCTGGCGCCGTGCCCGTCATCGTCGGCATCGGCGCCCTCCGCACCCGCGACGTGCTCGAGAACCTGCGTTCCGCGGAGGACGCGGGGGCCTCGGCTGTCCTGCTGGCCCCCGTCTCCTACCAACCCCTCACCGAAGACGAGGTGTACGGGCTGTACGAGGACGTGGCCGCCACCTCGGGCATCCCGATCATCGTCTACGACAACCCGACCACCACCGGGATCGTCGTGAGCGACGCCCTGCACGCGCGCATCGCCGGCCTCGACCTCGTGCGATCCATCAAGATCCCGCCGGCGTCCCTCGACGTCGCCCAGGTGAGCGCCCGCGTCACCGCCCTCCGCGACGAGGTCGGCTCGCCCATCTCCGTCGGCATCAGCGGAGACCCGTACGCGGCCGCCGGGCTGCTCGGCGGCTGCGACGTCTGGTACTCGGTGCTCGCGGGAGTCCTGCCCGAGCCCTGCCTCGCCATCACGCGAGCCGCCCTCGGCGGGGAAGCGGAACTCGCGATGAGCCTCTCCGCGCGGCTCGACCCGCTGTGGGAGCTGTTCCGCGCGCACGGCAGCTACCGGGTCGCATCCGCCATCGCCGCCCAGCTCGGTTTCGTGCCGACCGTGAACCTTCCGCGGCCAGTCCACGAGCTCGACGCCGCGGGGCAGCGAGCGGTCTCCGGCGCTCTCCGCGCTCTCTGAGGTGCTGGAGCGTGGGCCGTGAGTGACATCGTCAGCCTGGAGCTGCTGTTCGACACCGCTACGGAGACGCAGATCCGGGAGGAGTGGCGGGTGCTGCAGGAGCTGGGCGTGTCCAGCATGGGCGCGCACACCGGGGCGAGCAACCGTCCGCACCTGTCGTTGCTCGTTCGCAGCGCCTCGCCAGATGAGGTGCGGGGCGAGGGGGAGAGTGCGCCTGCTGACGCGGCTTCCGGTCAGGGTGGTCCTGGCGGGCCGCCGCTGCTCGACGTCGATGCCGTCCGGGATGCAGCAGCCAGGCTGCCGATCGCCCTCACGCTCGGCGGGCCGCAGCTGTTCACGTCCGGAACGCGCGCCGTCCTGGCCCGAAGCGTCGTGCCATCCGCTGGCCTGCTCGAGCTCCACGCCGAGCTGTACGCGCGTGCAGGCGACGCGGAGGTCGCAGTCGACCTGCCGCACACGGTGCCAGGGGCCTGGACGCCGCACGTGACGCTCGCCCGGCGCTTGAAGCTCGCCGACCTGGAGCGGGCGGTTTCTGCACTCGAGCTGGCGCCGCTGCACGCACTGGCCACCGAGCTTCGGCTCTGGGATGCGCGCGTCGGCACCGTCCAGCTGCTGGGCGGCTCCTGACCC
>NZ_PSYC01000042.1:0-38950 GCF_002931515.1 Pseudoclavibacter sp. RFBG4
CAAGCACCACACAGCCTGGACCGTCACCCAACACGACGGCGGCACCCTCCAATGGACCACCCCAAGCGGAAAAACCTACACAGACCACCCCGAGCCCCACGGCCCCACCTTCAGACCCACCGATCAACTCTTCAGACCAGCGGACGAGCACCCAGGGCCCAACTCGAGTGAGCGCTCGGCCCCTGAAGAAGACCCGCCGCCGCAGCTCGGCCCCGCCTCAAGCGCGCCACCGTTCTGACTCGGCGACGCGACCCCGGGCGACGCGACCCGCGGGCGACGCGCTGCCTCCACGAGGCGCGCTCGCAGAGGCGCGCTCGCAGAGGCGCGCTCGCAGAGGCGCGCTCGCAGAGGCGCGCCCTCGCTCGTGTAACGAGCGAGGGCGCACCCAAGTGGGAATCGCGAGTCGCTCCGTGCTGCCCGCTCTCTCCTTCTTCCTACTTCACACTTCCCGCCGCCTAGCAATGGTCGCCGACCGACTCCGGCTACCGACTAGGCCGGGCGACGCACCCACGCGGTCGCCTCGCCCGCCAACTTCGTGCCGCTGTCCAGGTCGCTGCGCAGCAGCACCTCAGCGTCAGCGCCCAGGTCGAACGGCTCGGACCCGAAGTTCGTCACGATCTCCCAGCCGTTCGGGCGGGCGAAGCGAAGCACGTCGACGCTCCCGCTCGGCAGCCACTCGAGCTGCTCCCCGCTCTGCAGCTCGTGCCGCAGCGCGAGGGCCTTCCGGTAGAGCGCAAGCACCGAACCGGCGTCCTCCTCCTGGAGCTCGACGGCCGACGCGCCGAACCATCCGGGCTGGGGAAGGTGCGCATCCGCTTCCCCGAACCCGAACGATCGACCCTCGGCAACCCAGGGCAGAGGAACACGGCAGCCGTCGCGGCCGATGTCGACGCCGGGGTTGCGGAAGAAGGTGGGGTCCTGGCGGTCCGAATCCGGGATGTCGGCGACCTCGTGGAGCCCGAGCTCCTCGCCCTGGTACAGGTACGCAGAACCCGGCAGCCCGAGCGTGAACAGAGTTGCCGCCCGCGCCCGACGCAGCCCACCCTCCGCGTCGAGCACAGGGTGCTCGCCACCCGAGAGCAGCCACTCGGAGCCGTGCTTCACGACCGGGTGCCCCTTCTCGCTGCGCTCCGGATGCGGGAGTCCGTAGCGCGTCGCGTGACGCACCACGTCGTGGTTCGACAGCACCCACGTGGTCGACGACCCAGAGCGCTCGGCGAGCTCGAGGTTGTCGGTCACGATGCTCGAGAACTGGCGAGCATCGAAGTCGGCCTCGAGGAGATCGAAGTTGAACGCCTGCCCGAGCCCCTCCGGGCTCGCGTAGCGCGGGCGGCGATCACGCTCGACCCACGCCTCGGCGACGGCCGTCCGCGGCGGGTCGTACGAGTTGAAGACCTTGCGCCACTCGGCGTAGACCTCGTGCACGTCGTCGCGGTCGATGATGGGGTGGTTGCCGTCGAAGGGCAACGCGTCGAGCACCGCCTTCGACGGCAGCTCGCCGCTGAGGTCCTTCGTCAGCATGTGGGCGACGTCGATGCGGAAGCCGTCAACACCTCGGTCTGACCAGAACCGCAGGGTGTGCAGGAAGTCGGCCCGCACCTCGGGGTTCGCCCAGTTGAAGTCGGGCTGCTCGACCGCGAAGTTGTGGAAGTACCACTGGCCGTCCTCGACACGATGCCAAGCCGGTCCGCCGAATACCGACTCCCAATCCGTGGGCGCCTCCGCCCCGTCCGGCCCCTTGCCGTCGCGGAAGATGTAGCGCTCGCGCTCCGGGGAGCCCGGCCCAGCGGCGAGAGCCGCCTGGAACCACTCGTGCTGGTCGGACGAGTGGTTCGGGACGATGTCCACGATCACGCGGATCCCGGCTCCGTGCAGGGCGGCGACCATGCGGTCGAAGTCCTCGAGCGTGCCCAGGCGGGGATCCACGTTG
Organism: Pseudoclavibacter sp. RFBG4; assembly: GCF_002931515.1. Taxonomy (NCBI): domain Bacteria; kingdom Bacillati; phylum Actinomycetota; class Actinomycetes; order Micrococcales; family Microbacteriaceae; genus Pseudoclavibacter; species Pseudoclavibacter sp. RFBG4. The sequence goes on from NZ_PSYC01000042.1 coordinate 1,931, forward strand.
CGGTAGTCGGCGACGTCGTAGCCGCCGTCGGCGAGCTCAGACGGATAGAAGGGGCTGAGCCAGACGGCGTCGATGCCAAGCGCCTGCAGGTACGGCACCTTCGCGGTGATGCCCGGCAGGTCGCCGAGCCCGTCGCCGTTGGCGTCCGCGAAGCTGCGCGGATAGATCTGGTAGACCGCCGCCTGACGCCACCAGTCGGCGTCCTGCGGGCGGGCGCGGGTGAGGACGTCGGTCTCTGCGGAGAAGGTCGAGCTCATAGTTGGGTATTCCTCGGGTTGTTGGTGGTCTGTGGCTGAGAAAGGGTTCTGGGTTCAAGAGAGCTCGCGGTGGGCGCGAGATGCTCCTGTGGAAGCGCGTGCAGCGTCCGCGAAGCGGTCATCCCTTGACGGCGCCCTGCGTGACGCCCTCCATGACCCACCGCTGCGTGAACAGGTAGGCGATGAGCGCGGGCGCCATCGCCATCAGGTATGAGGCGAAGGACACGTTGTAGTTGTTGCTGAACTGGGTCTGGAAGATCTTCTGCACCACGGGCAGGGTCTGCATCGCCGGGTCGGAGATGATGAGCGACGGCATCATGAAGTCGTTCCATGAGGCCAGGAAGGCGAAGATGCCGACCGTCGCGCTCATCGGGGCGAGGAGCGGGAAGATGACCCGCCAGAACGTCTGCGACGTGCTGGCGCCGTCGATGCGGGCGCTCTCCTCGAGCTCGCCCGGGATCGACCTCAGGAACGCGGTGAAGAGCAGGATCGAGAAGCTGAGCTGGAACATCACGTGGAGGATGATGACGCCGACCGGGTTGTCGAGCCCGAAGAGTCCGCTCATCTGGATCTGCGGGAGGGCGACGGCCGGGAAGGGCAGGAACATCGCCGCCAGCAGGTAGTAGAAGGAGCCCCGGAAGAACCGGTTGTTCCAGTTGCGCGTGATGGCGTACGAGGCGAGAGCCGCGAGCAGGATGACGCCCGCGACGGTGCCCGCCGTGATGAACACGGAGACGCTGAACGCCTGCGGGAAGTTGGTGAGATTCCAGGCCTCGACGAATCCGTCGAAGCTGAAGGGCGCAGGCAGCGCGAACACGTTGCCGCTGACGGCCTGCGAGGTGGTCTTGAAGGCGGTCACCACGGTCACGTAGAGCGGGATGAGCACGGTCACGGCGCAGAGGAGCAGGATGATCGTCGTCGACCATCGACCTCGTCCGCCACGGTTCCTGCTCGCCGGGGCCACTCGCGCGCGGCTGACGATGGGCTGTTGAAGTGCCATCAGAGTTGGTTCTTTCCCTGGGTGAGGCGGAGCTGGAGGAGGGAGATGACGACGACGAGGACGAAGAAGAACGTCGCGTTGGCCATCTGGTAGGCGTAGTCGCCGCCGCTGAAGCCGGTGAAGATCGTCATGGCGATGCTTCTGGTCGACGTGCCCGGGCCGCCGTCCGTGAGGCCGACGATGATGTCGTAGGCGTTGAGGAAGTTCTTGAAGCCGAGGATCACGTTGATGACGACGTAGCCGGCGACGAGCGGCAGCGTGATCTGCAGCATCTGCTGCCATTTCGAGGCCCCATCGAGGTCTGCCGCCTCGTAGACGTCGCCGGGAACCGCGAGGAGACCGGCGATGTAGATGAGCAGGGTGCCGGGGATCGCCTGCCAGGCCGTCACGATGACGATGCCGATCCAGGCGAGGTTGGGGTTCGCGAGGATGCTCTCGGACAGCCACGGGATGTTCAGGCTCTGCCCGAGTGCCGGCACGGCGTTGGAGAACAGGAAGTTGAACACGAACGCGATGACGATGCCCGAGATGACCATGGGGATCACGAACACGGTGCGCAGCGGAGCTTTGAGGCGGATGCGCGCGACGAGGCCGATCGCGAGGAGGAACGCGAGCACGTTGACGAGGATCACCGTGACGGCCGCGAAGCCCATCGTGAACCCGTAGCTCTGCCAGATGGCGGGGTCGCCGAACATGGCGATGTAGTTGGTGATGCCGACGAAGTTCCATTCGCCGAAGCCGATGGAGTTCGTGAAGCTGAAGAAGATGCCGATGACGGCGGGGATGGTGATGGCGATCGTGAAGAGCACGAGCGTCGGGACGAGGAAGAGGTAGTGGACGCGGTCGATGCGACGTGAGCTTCGCGGCCTGATCTTCTTGCCTTCGCGGGCGGCTTCCTCGGTGCGGATCGCCTCCGTGGTGGTTGCCTCGATGGTGGTCGACATTGGTGTCTCCGGTCCGGTTCTTGATCGAGTTGGGCTGGCCGTCATTGGCGCAGCGCGAGGCGGGCCCAGTCGGCGTCGAGCGTGCTGAGCGTCGAGTCGACGCTCGCTCCCCCGGTGACGAGTCCCTGCATGTAGTTCTCGGTGGGGATCGTCAGCGGGATCGCCTTCGACGGCCCCTGGTAGAAGGCGGCGTTCTCGTAGTAGGGCTGGAGTTCGACGAGCCGCGGGTCGGTGACCGGGTCGGCGTCGACGGTCGTGCCGAAGCCGAGCTGGGCCGCGTTGTAGGCGTTGATGACCTCCGGCTGGAAGAGGTACTGGAGGAACTCGCGCGCTTCCTCCTTGTGCTTGGAGGCCTCCGGGATCCAGGCTGCGAGGTCGATGTTGACGCGCACCTCGCGGTCGTCGGCGTTCTCCGTCATCGGGAGGGGGAACATGCCGAGGTTCGCGTCCGGGTTGGTCTTGGCGATCTCGCCGAGCGCCCATGGACCCTGGAGGTACATGGCCGCCTTGCCCTCGGCGAAGGCCACGTTGCCGTCGCCGTAGCCCCGGCTGCCCGCATCCGCGTTCGTGTAGGTGCTGGCGAGCTCCGTCATCCGCGTGACCGGGTCGGTCATGGTTGACTCGAACGAGACGGGCGAGTCGGGCCCGACATCGGTGCCGAGCTCGTTGAGCTCGTCGTAGAAGCCCGCGACGTCGATGGAGCCGCCAACCGTGTAGTCGAACCATCCCTGGCTCACCGTCCACGGGTCCTTGAAGGTGGCGTAGAACGGGTCGATGCCGGCCGACTTGAGCTGATCGCAGACCTCGATGAGCTCGCTGTAGGTGGTCGGCACCTCGAGGCCCTGCTCTTCGAAGATGTCCTTGTTGTAGATGACGGATGCGGCCATGACCGAGTAGGGCAGCACGCTCGTGCGCCCCGGGTAGCTGGCGTACTGGTCGACGAGGCCCTGGATCTCCGGCAGGATGCGGTCGGCCTCGGGCAGGTCGGACAGGTCTGAGAGCGCGCCGCGTTCCATGAAGCGGGCCATCTCCATGTTGTAGTTGAGGAGCCCCAGGTCCGGCGGGTTGCCGCGAAGGAACCCGGCCTGCAGGTTGGAGGAGGTATCGAGGACGACTCGCACCTCGCTCTGCGAGGAGTTGTAGTCCTGGATGAGCTCCCGGAAGTACGGGATGGCTTCCGGCTTGCTGAGGAAGAAGCGCACCTCGGTGGGCCCTGTGCTGGTGCAGGCTGCGAGTCCTGAGCCGGCGAGCGCGATCACGAGCGCGGCGACAAGCGCACGCAGCAGGGCGCGGGGCCGGAAGCGTTTCGAAGGTGTTGGCACGTCGTTGTCCCTTGGGCTGAGCTGGCTGCTGCGGACGCTGGCCAGACATTGAAACGAACACTAAATTTTGTGTCTAAATTTACTGCTGGAGGTAATGTAAACCCACGGCCAGCGAAAGGTCAACACCGTGTTCAGCCTTCCCAGCACCCCACCCCCTCTGAAGCGCGCCAACCTGCAACTGCTGCTCGAGTACGCCTGGAGCTGCGAGGCATTCACCGCGACGGATGCCATGAGCATCGGCCTCACGAGGTCGACCATCATCGACCTCCTCGACGAGCTCGCCTCGTGTGGGCTCATCACCGAGCTCCCCAACTCCAGACAGGACGGCAGCTACCAGAAGGGGCGCCCCGCGCGCCGCTTCGAGTTCGCGGCGGACGCGGGAGTCGTCGTGGGCGTCGACGCCGGACGCGAGCATCTGACGACGACGGTGTCGAACCTCCGTGGCTCGACGATCAGCACCGGCCAGGTCGAGGTCGACCCGGAGGCGGACTCCCCCGAGACGAGGCGGGATCTCCTGCGCCGGGTCGTCACCGACCAGCTCGGCGTGACAGGGCACGCCTTCGAGGAGGTCGCGGCGATCTGCATCGGCGTCCCAGCGCCCGTAGACGCGCGCGGCACCTCCCCCACGCACGTCGACAGGTTCTGGCAGCGCACCAACCCGGACTTCGTGACGGTCTTCGAGGAGCAGATCCCGATCATCCGAGTCGAGAACGACGCCCTGCTCGCCGCCGTCGCGGAGGGCAGCGTGGGTGGCGGCGTCGGCAGCAGTGACTTCGTGACCTTCCTGAGCGGCGAGCGCTTCGGTGCGGGCATCGTCGTCGACGGGCGACTGCTCCGTGGCGCCCACGGCGGGGTCGGCGAGATGCTCGGCCTCGACCTCGTTGCCGGCGCGGGAGGTGTCGACGGCCTCGGACTGCGCGCGGCGCGCCTCGCCAGGGCGGCCGTCGCCGACGGGAACGTGCTGTCCGGGAGCCCACTGCTGCGGGTGGAACCGGAGCAGCTCAATGGCAAGCTCGTGCTCGAAGCGGCCAGGGACGGAGACCCGGACGCGCGTCGGGTCGTCGCGGAAGTCGGCGGAGTGCTGGCTCGCATCGTCGGCCTCGTCGCAAGCCTCTTCGACCCCGAGCGGGTCATCATCGCGGGAGGCGTCGCGCCGGGCGCCGACGGCATCATCGCGGCGGCCCGAGAGGAACTCCCCGCACTCCTGCACCTGCCCGTGCCGCAACTCGTGCGCTCAGAGCTCGGCGCCGGAGTCGTGTCGATCGGCGCGGTGCAGCACGCCCTCAGCTCCGCGAGGGCCAGCATCCTCGACCTCTGAACGAGGACGCACCCCGAACGAGGACTCCCTGAACACGGGCGCCTGAGCGCGCAACACGCCCGCACGGAATGCGAGCGGGCGGGCCGCTGTTCGATCTGTGGGGCCGCGCATGAGCGGGCCCCGCGATCCGAAAGGCAGTCCCAGTGGACCTCTTCTCCCCCTTGACTCTCGGCGACATCGAGCTCGCCAACCGTGTCGTCATGGCGCCACTGACCCGTACCCGCGCAGACGCTGCAGGCGTACCGGGTGAGCTCGTCGCGGAGCACTACGCGCAGCGCGCGAGCCTTGGTCTGATCATCACCGAGGGCACCTACCCGAGCGCCGAGTCGCGCGCCTACCCGGGCCAGCCCGGCATCGTCACCCCCGAACAGGCCGAGGGCTGGCGCCGCGTCGCCGAGGCCGTGCACGCACGCGGCGGGCGCATCGTGATGCAGCTCATGAACGGCGGCCGCGTCTCGCACACCGACATCACGGGCACCGACCGGATCGTCGCTCCGAGCGCCATCGCGATCGACGGCGAGGTGCGCACCCCGAACGGGAAGCTCCCCTACCCGGTTCCGCATGCACTCACGACAGCTGAGCTCGCCGAGGTCCGCGAGGAGTTCGTGGATGCGGCCAGGCGCGCCATCGAGGCCGGCCTCGATGGCGTCGAGATCCACGGCGCGAACGGCTACCTCCTGCACGAGTTCCTCTCGCCCATATCGAACCAGCGCACCGACGAGTATGGCGGCTCTCCCGCAGCCCGCGCCCGCTTCGTCGTCGAGGTGACGGCAGCCGTCGCGGAGGCGATCGGCGCGGGACGCGTCGGCGTGCGCCTGTCACCCGCCCACAACATCCAGGACGTCGTCGAGACGGACGAGGCTGACGTGCGCGCGACCTACGACGCGGTGGCGGATGGCCTCGCCCCGCTCGGTCTCGCGTACCTGAGCGTGCTGCACGCCGAACCGGAAGGCGCGCTGGTGCAGGACCTGCGGGCCCGCTTCGGCGGCGCCTTCATCGCGAACAGCGGCTTCAGCAGCGTCACGACCCGCGAGGAGGCCCTCAACCTCGTCGGCCAGGGCAACGCGGATGCGGTGGCCGTCGGCCGCCTCGCGATCGCGAACCCCGACCTCGTCGAGCGCTGGCAGGGCGACCACCCCGAGAACGAGCCGAACCCGGCGACCTTCTACGGCGAAGGGGCGGTCGGCTACACCGACTACCCGCGGCTCTCCGCGTAACCCGCGCAGCCAGCGAGGCGCGCACCCCCTGCCCGGCGCACGGCAGCTCGCGCACGACGCCACCCGGATGATCTCCGGGTGGCGTCGTGCGCGGCGCGATCACGCACCGATGTCGTGCGTCGCCGCACCACACCGCCATTGCGGATCTCTGCGCCCGTGCTAGCATGCGTTATACGATTAACTGATCCACGAGGAGGTGGGCAATGGCGAGACGCCCCAAGACGACGACGATGTCACAGGTGGCAGAGCACGCAGGTGTATCGCAGGCCACGGTGTCGCTGGTCCTCAACAATGTCGCGGGATCCCGCGTCGCCGAGGCCACCAAGGAGCGCGTACTGGAAGCGGTCCGCGAGCTCGACTACCGGACGAACGCCTTCGCGAAGACCCTGCGGAGCGGCGAGTCCGAGATGATCGGCTTCATCTCGGACGAAGTGGCCAGCTCCCCCTTCGCCGGCGGGCTCCTGAAAGGCGCACAGCGCCTCGCTTGGGAGAACGGCAACGTGATCCTGACCGTCGACACCTACAACGACGCTGGACTCGAGCAGGCCGCCGTCGAGATGATGCAGTCCTACCGAGTGCGCGGCGTCGTCTACGCCTCGATGTACCACCGGGTCCTCGATGTCCCCGAGGCACTCAGCGGAGTGCCCACCGTCGTCGTCAACGCGCAGGACCGCGCCGGCCTCGTGCCGAGTGTGTTCCCCGACGAGGAGATGGGTGGCTACGCGGCAACGCGCCAGCTGCTCGACGCAGGCCACACGAAGCTGGCGATGATCAACATCCAGCCCCAGATCAGCGACCTGCCAGCAGGCATCGGACGCCTCGCCGGGTTCCGGCGCGCGCTCACCGAAGCTGGCCTCTCACCGAGGCCCGAGTGGATCCTCCCCGGCACCGGGATCGTCGAGGATGGCCTGCGACTCACGAAGGAGCTCATGGCGGGCGACGACCGACCGACGGCGATCTTCTGCGGCAACGACCGAACCGCCTGGGGCGCCTACCGCGCCCTCGAGGCCCTCGGCCTCAGCGTGCCGGACGACTGCTCCATCATCGGCTTCGACAACCACGAGATGCTCGCGCCACACCTCGACCCCGGCCTGACCACGGTCGCCCTCCCCTACGAGCAGATGGCGCAGACCGCCATCGACCTGCTCCTCGACCCAACATCCTCCCCATCCCTTCACATCCCACTCGAGTGCACCGTCGTGACTCGCGGGTCTGTAGCAAAGGCCAAAGCATGACCACGAAGATCACCCTCCCGGCACGCAAACCACGGCAGTCCCGGCGGCCGCGCCGCCCGCGACGAAATTTCAGAACTGAAGTCCGCCGCGCCATGCGGAGCTGCCAGTTATACGTATTACTCCTTCCCGCACTCGCCTCGGTGCTGGTCTTCAAGTACTGGCCCATGTACGGCGCGCAGATCGCCTTCCGCAACTACAACCCGGCAGACGGATTCGCCGGGAGCCCCTGGGTGGGGCTCGAGCACTTCGAACGCTTCGTCACCTCGTTCCAGTTCGAGCGACTCATCGCGAACACCCTGACGCTGAACGCGCTCGGGCTGCTCATCGCGTTCCCCGTGCCGATCATCCTGGCGCTCATCGTCAACCAGCTGCAGAGCGAGCGCTTCAAGAAGTTCACGCAGACCGTCCTCTACTCGCCGTCGTTCATCTCGGTGGTGGTCGTCGTCGGCATGATCTACCTGCTCTTCTCGCCGAGATCCGGAATCGTCAACAACGCCATCACGGTGTTCGGCGGCGACCCCATCTTCTTCATGGGCTCGGCGGAGTGGTTCAGGCCCCTCTACATCGGCTCGGACATCTGGCAGAACGCGGGATTCTCGATGATCGTCTACCTCGCCGCCCTGACCGCCATCGACCCGTCGCTCCACGAAGCGGCGCGCGTCGACGGGGCCAACAAGTGGCAGCGGATCCGGCACATCGACATCCCCGGGATCCTCCCCGTCATCACGATCCTCTTCATCCTCGCGATCGGGAACCTCTTCAACCTCGGCTTCGAGAAGGTCCTCCTCATGCAGACCGACCTCAACCTGCCGACCTCCGAGGTCATCCAGACCTACGTGTACCAAGCCGGCCTCAAGCAGGCCCAGTTCAGCTACTCGGCCGCCATCGGCCTCTTCAACTCCCTCATCAACATGGTGCTGCTCCTGACCTTCAACTGGGTCGCGAAGCGTGCAGGCCAGTCGACTCTCTGGTGATGAACATGACCTCAACGGCCTCACGCCCCCAATCCGATGCACCCGCGCCGCTCGACCACGGGGCGCGACCCCGGGTGGCTCCCCACCCTGTGCCGCGCCGACGGGACCCCTGGCGCAAGCGCATGGCAGATCCGGTCTTCAACACCTTCGCGGTTGGGACCCTGCTGCTCGCCATCGCCGCCGTCCTGTACCCGCTGTACTTCATCGTGATCGCCTCCGTCAGCGAACCCGCCGAGATCCTCAACGGCAACGTCTGGCTGTGGCCCCAGGGGTTCACCCTCGAGGGCTACGCCAGGATCTTCGCGGATGCGGCCATCTGGCAGGGCTTCGGGAACTCCGTGCTCTACACGAGCGTCGGCACCCTCATCAGCGTCGTGTCGATCCTCTGCGGCGCCTACGCGCTCTCGCGGAAGGACCTGTACGGGCGCAAGGTCCTCATGCTCGTCTTCATCCTCACGATGTTCATCGATGGCGGGCTCATCGCCCGGTACCTCGTCGTGCGCGACCTCGGCATGCTGGACACGATCTGGGCCGTCGTGCTCCCCGGCGCGGTCGGCGTCTGGAACCTCATCATCGCGAGGGCCTTCTTCGAGAACAACGTCCCGAGCGAGCTGCGGGAAGCCGCTCAGATCGATGGAGCGAACGACTTCCGCTTCTTCTTCCAGATCGTGCTCCCGCTCTCGAAGCCCCTCATCTTCCTCATGATCATGATCCACCTCGTCGCGAACTGGAACGCCTTCTTCGACGCCCTCATCTACCTCGACGACGAGAGCAAGTACCCACTCCAGCTTGTCCTCCGAAACGTGCTCATCCAATCGGAGGTCAACTCGGCAGGAGGCACGGGCGCAGTCGATTCCTACGCCGCCGCTCAGCGCCTGGGCGAGCTCATGAAGTACGGAATGATCGTCATCTCCAGCCTGCCGCTGCTCATCGTCCTGCCCTTCATGCAGAAGCACTTCACCAAGGGCGCCCTTCTCGGCGCCGTCAAGAGCTGAACAGCTCCTCATCCCACCATCGCTCGACAAGAAAGACAGAACGAACATGAAACAGCGACGTTTCGCGACCTCGATCGCCCTCGTGACCGTGAGTGGCCTCCTGCTGACCGGATGCACAGGCGGCAGCGGCGGCGGCGAGCTCACCGACCTCTCCTCCGACTACGGATTCAACGCCGAAGGGCTGCCCATCGTCACCGAGCCCCTGAGCCTCACGTTCGGCGGCACCAAGTCGGCGCTCGCCCCCGACTACGCCTCCATGGAACTCGTCCAGCAGTGGGCACAGGACACCAACATCACGATCGACTGGCGCAACCTGCCCGAGCAGGTCTACGCCGAGAAGAAGAACCTCATGCTGGCCGGAGACGAGCTCCCGGACGTGCTCTTCAACTCGGGCCTGAGCGACTCCGAGATCGTCCAGAACGGCTCGAACGGCACCCTCATCCCGCTCGAGGACCTCATCGCAGCGCACGCGCCCACCCTGTCCGGCATCCTCGACGCTCGACCCGACATCAGGGCAGCGCTCACCGCATCCGACGGGCACATCTACACGCTCCCCTCCGTAGAGGAGCTCGGCATCCTCCAGTACCCGAACTTCCTCTACATCAACAAGCAGTGGCTCGACACCCTGGGCATCCCGATGCCGACCACGATCGACGAATACCAGGCTGCGCTCGAGGCGTTCAAGACACGCGACCCGAACGGCAACGGCAAGGCCGACGAGATCCCGCTCTCGTTCCGAACCGACTCCTTCGCCGCCAACCCCTCCGACCTCATCACCGCCCTCGGTGGCCAGCCGGAGAACAACGACCATCGCATCGTCCGCGACGGGACCGTGGAATTCACCGCCAACACCAGCGAGTACCGTGCCGGCGTCGAAGCGCTCGGCGAGTGGTACGCGGACGGACTCATCGACCCCGAATCGTTCTCGCAGGACGACGTCGCCTACCTGTCCAAGGGCAAAGCGGAAACGCCGATCCTCGGGTCCTTCTTCTGGTGGGAGCTCGAAGAGATGGTCGGCGAGGAAAAGAGCGGCGACTACGAGCTGGTCGGCGTCCTCGAGGGCGCGAACGGCGAGCGCCTCGCGAGCGTCTCCAACAACCAGGAGATCAACCGCGGCGCCATGGCGCTCACCCGCGCCAACCAGTACCCGTCCGCGACCATCCGCTGGGCAGATCGCCTCTTCGACCCGGTCATGTCGGCCCAGACCAGCTGGGGACCCATCGGCGTGACGCTGGAAGAGGACGCAGCTGGCCTCCTCGTGCAGATCCCCGCCCCGGAGGGCGAGTCCGAAGGCGAACGACGCCAGAAGGTCGCCCCGGGCGGCCCCAAGATCACGACAGCCGAGGACTTCGAGACGGTCGTCGCGCCAGAGCCCCGCGCGAAGCTGCGCCAGGACCTCGTGAACGAGAACTACGCACCATACGCCGCCAACGAGGCGTACCCACCAGTGCTGCTGTCGAACGAGGAGCTCGACCAGACCGCCTTCGCGCTCACCGACATCAACAGCCTCGTGAAGGAGAAGTTCGCGAGCTGGGTCGTGAACGGGAACATCGACGCCGAATGGGACAGCTACACGTCTCAGCTCGAGGGTCTCGGCGTCGCAGAGGTCACCGACATCTACCAGCAGGCCTACGACCGGTTCCAGCAAGGCGGCGAGTAGCCGAAGTGCGGCGGGACTCTCTCGGTCCCGCCGCCCGCGCGCCCACCCCGGCCGACGCGCAGAACCGCCCCGCACGAGCTGCCACCAGCAGAGCTCACTCATGAGAGCTCGCCTTCAAGAACGGAACGCATCCATGACCATGACTCCCCCGACGACCACGGCCGTAACCCCGCTGCGGCCATCCGCTCACTTCACGTCCCACAGGTCCTGGCTGAACGACCCCAACGGACTCGTCTACCACCAGGGCGTCTACCACCTGTTCTTCCAGACGAACCCGTTCGGCAGCACCTGGGGCAACATCTCCTGGGGGCACGCCACGTCCACGGACCTCGTGTCCTGGACGGAGCAGGCCGTCGCGATTCCCGCGACCGACGAGGAGATGGCGTTCTCGGGAAGCGCCGTCGTCGACACCCGCAACACGGCCGGCTTCGCGAGCGACGGCGAGACGGCCCTCGTCGCCATCTACACGAGCGCACGACCGCCCGTGGGAGAGAAGCCCGGCCTGCAGGCGCAGTCGCTCGCCTTCAGCACCGATGACGGCGCCACCTGGACGCGGTACGCGGGGAACCCGGTCCTCGACATCGGCTCGTCCGAGTTCCGAGACCCGAAGGTCTTCTGGCACGGCGGCGACGATGGCAACTGGGTCATGGTGGTGGTGGATGCGGTCGCCAGGAAGGTGCTGTTCTACACCTCGAACAACCTCATCGACTGGACGTTCGCGTCGGACTTCGGGCCCGCGCACGCGACGAGTGGCGTCTGGGAATGCCCCGACCTCTTTCCGCTCCGAGTCGAGGAGACCGGGGAGACGCGGTGGGTGCTGATCGTGAGCATGAACCCCGGAGCGCGGGCCGGCGGGTCCGGCACGCAGTACTTCATCGGCGACTTCGACGGCACCACCTTCGTCGCCGAGCGCCTGACCGCCTCCGACGATCTTGAGGAGTACGACTGGCTCGACCACGGGCGGGACTACTATGCGGCCGTTTCCTTCGACAACGCCCCGGACGACCGCCGACTCATGATCGGCTGGGCGAGCAACTGGGACTACGCCAACGAGACGCCGACCTCGCCGTGGCGCTCCGCGATGTCGCTCGTCCGCGAGATGAGGCTCGTGCGCTGTGCCGACGGCCGCCACCGGCTGGGCCAGGTTCCGGTCATCGGGGAGGGCCACGCGGGCATGACCATCTCGGAGCACACGATCGCCGTCGAGCCGGGCAGTCGGTCGACGATCGTGCTCGACAGCGACGGGGCTACCGACGAGCAGGTGCTGGTCCACTTCGATCGCGACGCGCACTCCGCCAGCCTCACCCTCGAGCGCGGGAGGAGCGGCATCGTGGACTTCCATCCCCGGTTCGCGGCCCCCAACCGAGTGCCGATCGGCGCGCACATCGCGTCGCCCATCGACGTCAGGATCGTGGTGGACGCGACCGTCATCGAGATCTTCCTCGCCGACGGCACGCAGACGGTGACGGAGCAGATCTTCCCCAGCGTTGCGCTGAGCCGCGCACGAACACAGCAGTAAGCAGCGGCACGGATCTCGGATCACGTGGGACAGTTGGCCATGCGCATCGCCGACTTCCCCGTCCCTGATTCCGCCGCCGCCCGAGGCGCACTCGAGCTGGCGCTCCAGTACCAGACGGCGTCGCTCACCGCCCACGCCGTCCGCTCGTGGCTGTGGGCGGAGGGCATCGCCGCGGTCGAGGGCCGAGCTGCCGTCGACCACGAGCTGCTCTACGTCGCAGCTCTCCTCCACGACATCGGGACGGTGACGGAGTACGACAACCACACCGTCTCCTACGAGCACGCGGGCGGGCACGTCGCCGTCGCCCTGACGGCCGGTGCGGGCTGGGCCGCGGAGCGTCGAGCGCGGGTCCTCGACGTGATCGTGCGCCACAACTGGACGAGCGTCGACCCACAACTGGATCTCGAGGGGTACCTGCTCGAACGCGCAACCGGCCTCGACATCACCGGGAGCAGGCCGTATGCCCTGCCGGAGGGATTCCTGCGGGAGGTCCTGGCAGCGCATCCGCGAGGCGCGATCGCCGCCGAGTTCGGTGCATGCGTGACCGACCAGGCGGCGAGGAAGCCGACGACCTCCGCCCGCAGGCTCGTCGACGGCGGGCTCCTCCAGAAGCTCGCGGCGAACCCGCTCGAGCAGCTCGGGTAGTCGCTGAGTTCCGGCGGTTCCAGCGGCTCCACCGGGACCCATCCCCGTTCTCGTTCAGGTTCACTGCCACCGTCACTCGTAGCGCAGCGACTCCACCGGGTCCGCTCGTGCGGCTCGAGCCGCAGGCAGCGTCCCCGCCAGGAACGCGATGACCATGACGACGAGGATGACCACGCCGATCGAGACCGGGTCGAACGCGATGAGGGTCAGCCCCGGCAGGTCCGCCAGCAGCGTCGTCGCGAGCGAGGCACTGATGACCGTCCCAGCGACCACGGCGACGACCGCACCGATCGCGCTCCCCAGCAAGCCGATGAACGCCGCCTCGATGCTGAATAGCGTGAACACGCGGCCGCTGCCCATCCCCATGGCCTTCATCAACCCGATCTCGCGAGTTCGCTCCTGCACGGACATCAGCAGCGTGTTGACGATGCCGAAGCTCGCAGCGAGGAGCGCGATCACCGCGAAGGCGTTCAGCACGAGCACGATCCCGTCGATCACCGTCTTGATCGTGCCGAGCTGATCGGCGACGGTGCTCCCGGTGTAGCCGGCATCCGAGAGCCTCTGCTTGAGGAGATCGATGTCGTCGCTGCTCGCATCCGGGCTGAACCAGACCGTTGCCTGTGCGTAGCGCTCCACCTGATCCGCAGGGATCCCGATGTTCTGCGTGGCGTAGAGCTGATCCGTGAGCGCGTCGTTCGGCACGAGCGCTGCCCCCGTCGGCGAGGCGATGCTCTCCTCGGCGACGCCGACGACAACCGCCTGGGTCTCGTGGGTGCCGCGGAGCGCATCCGTGCTGCCGATCGTCACGGTCTGACCGACCGCCGCATCCGCGTCGGCGAAGCCGAGCGGCTCGACGTACGAGGTCGGCAGCAGCACCTGCAGCTCGCCGCTCGCGTCATCGGGATCGGAGCCGGCCTGCAGCTGGACGGTCTGACCCTCCACGAGACTTCCCGCCCCCACCGCGAACCTCGTGCCGGCACCGGCCTGCACGAAGTCGACCGAGAGCGACTTCGTGGCCTGCACGTCGACGACGCCCTCGATGCCCGCGAGCGACTCCAGGTCGGCGGGCAGGAGCGCGGTGACGGTCGAGCCTGGAGGGCCGGCGCTCGCCACAGCGTCCGGGTTGTACTCGAGCGGGCCGGACTCGCCGCTGCCGAAGCCCGTCGCGTCGCTCGTCTTCGTCACCGTCAGGGTGTCCGCCGCCCCCACCCCGTTGACGGTGTCGTCGATGTAGGCGTTGATGCCCGTGCCGAGCCCATTCGTGAGCGTCAGCGTGAACGCTCCGACGAAGATCGCCAGGATCGTGAGGAGCAGGCGAGTCTTCGAGCGGAACGTGTTCGAGACGGCGGTGCCGATGAGGTCCAGGGTTCTCATGCCGCCACCTGCGCAGAGTCTTCGACGATCAGGCCATCGCGGATCAGGATGCGGCGATCGCAGCGCGCGGCGAGGTCCTCATCGTGGGTGACGACGATCAAGGTGATGCCGTTCTCTCGGTTCAGGCGGAACAGGATGTCCTCGACAACTCCTCCGGTGCCGGTGTCGAGATTGCCCGTCGGCTCGTCCGCGAAGATGATCCTCGGATTGTTGACGAGCGCACGCGCGATCACGGTCCGCTGCTTCTGGCCGCCAGAGAGGTTGAGGGCCTTGCTCCTCGCCTTGTCATCGAGCTCGAGCTGCTCGAGCGCCGCCAGCCCGCGCTTCCGCCGCTCGCCTCGCGGAACGCCGGCGATCTTCATGGGGAGCACCACGTTCTCGAGCACGGAGACGTTCGGCGTGAGAAAGAACTGCTGGAACACGAACCCGAACGTCTTGTTCCTGGTTCGGTTGAGTCTCTTCCCCCGCAGCGTCCGGGTGTCGGTGCCCTCCAACTCCACGGTGCCCGAGGTCGGCACGTCCAGGAGCGCGAGCACGTGCATGAGGGTCGACTTCCCCGAGCCGCTCTTCCCGACGATGGCGAGGCTCTCCCCCTCGCGGATGTCGAAGCTCACGCCCTTCAGGGCTTCGAAGCGGTTCTGTCCCCGACCGTACGAGCGACGGACGTCGCGGACGGAGATGATCGGTGCTGGCATGCTGCCTCCTAGCTGGTGCCGAGGTCTCGACCCTCTGATGCTCGCGGCTCCCTGAGCGCCGCGCGTCCCCCGACCGCGGTCACCGAGTACTGCGGATGCGGTACAGCCGTGCTCTCGACGGGGGACGCGCGAGCAAGATGCGGCGGGCACACTTGGTCCATGCAGGATTCCCGCAGCACCGCGCCCGGCCAGGGCAGGCCGCACTCGCCGATGGCGGGCCGCGCCAGGACGCTCCCCCGAGCGCCATCCTGGGTCGTCGACGTGCTGGCTGCGCTCTTCATCGTCGGCGTCGCCGTCATGCCGTTCGGCGGGGATGAGTTTCGGCCGAGCACACCCTTCGCGTTCGCGATGGTCCTGGCCCCGGCCGCCCTCCTGCCGTTCCGCCGCCGCTACCCGGTCACCGTGCTCGTCGCGACGCTCGTGATCTACGGAGCCACCGCCCTGACCGGAACCCTCTCACCCGGCGTCGTCCTGGCCGCAGCGATGGCGATGTTCAGCGTCGCGACGCAGTCGACCCGCCGCCGGGGGGCCCTCACCGCGGCCCTCACCGTCCTCGGCGTCGCCCTGCTCAGTCTGTTCGCAGCGCTCGGAAGCGTCTTCGATCCGCGTGCGATCCAGTTCGCGGTCACCATCGCCTTCGCCGCGGCCGCCGGAGACGCGACCCGCTCCCGGCGCGAGTACATCGTCGCGATCACCGAGCGAGCCGAACGCGCCGAGCAGACCCGCGAATCGGAGGCGCGCCGCCGTGTCACCGAGGAGAGGCTTCGGATCGCGCGCGACCTGCACGACGCCGTCGCCCACCAGATCTCCGTCATCAGCCTGAACGCCGGGGTCGCCTCGAGCACCCTCCGGACCCGCCCCGAGCGAGCCGAGGACGCGCTCCTCACCATCCGAGGGGCTGCACGCTCAGTGCTCGCCGAGATCGGCGACCTGCTCGCCGTGCTCCGCGCCGACGACACAGGCGACGCATCCGCCGCCCCACAGCCTGGACTCGAACGGCTCGACGCCCTCGTCGAGTCGTTCGGCGAAGCAGGACTCCACGTCAAGGTGCGAGCTGAGGGCGAGCTGCAGCAGGTCACGGGCGCGACGAGCCTCGTCGCGTACCGCGTCATCCAGGAATCGCTGACGAACGCGCACAAGCACGGCGCCGAGAACCGCGCGCACGTCCTGCTTGCCCTCACGGAGACGGAGCTGCGCGTCATCGTCACGAACCCCGTGTCGGGCCCAGTCGCGGCGGCGGACTCGCCCCTTGCCACGGACGAGCCGGACGCCCGCGCGTCGGGCGGGCTTGGGCTCCTCGGCCTCCGCGAGCGGGTCGCCTCGGTGCGCGGCACCGTCACGACGGGCACAGCCGCGGGCGGCTACCGTGTGGCTGTGACCCTCCCCCGGCAGGACCGCCCGCGCCTCGGCGCAGCCACCCACGGAGACCTCCGATGACTCGCGTGCTCGTCGTCGACGACCAAGCCCTCATCCGGCAGGCCGTCTCCGACATCCTCGGCCAGGAGCCGGGCATCGACGTCGTCGGCGAGGCGCGAAATGGCAAGGAGGCCGTGACGCTCGTCGCTTCCCTGCGACCCGACGTCGTGCTGATGGACATCCGCATGCCGGAGCTCGACGGGATCGAGGCCACCGCCGCCATCTGCGGCGATCCGCGGAACACGGACGTGCGCGTGCTCATCCTGACCACCTTCGAAGAGGACGAGTACCTGCTGGCCGCCCTCCGCGCCGGCGCGAGCGGCTTCATCGGAAAAGGTGCCGAACCCGACGACATCGTCCGAGCCGTCCGAGCCGTCCACGCCGGCGACGCGCTGCTCTCTCCCGCCGCGACTCGCAGCCTCATCACGAGATACGTCCTCCGCTCGCAACCGACACGGCCCTCCGTCGTGCCGCAGCAGCTCGAGCAGCTGACGGATCGCGAACGCGAAGTGCTGCTCCTCGTCGCCCGCGGACACGCCAACGGCGAGATCGCCGAGCTGCTCTTCATCTCGCCACACACGGCGAAGACGCACGTGAACCGCATCATGGCGAAGGTCCACGCCCACGACCGGGCGCAGCTCGTGATCATCGCCTACGAGAGCGGGCTCCTGTCGCCCGGAGGGCGCTGAGACGAGGCAGGTGCAGAGACAAGGCGGGTGCCAGCACCGGGCGGGAGTCACAGCGCATCAGCAGAGGAAGCGTCACACACGCAGACGCCCCGCCGGAACCGAGTGGTTCAGGCGGGGCGTGTGACGTGCGTGCGGCAACCCGTGGTGGCTAGGCGGCGCCGTCGAACATGGAGGTGACCGATCCGTCGGTGAAGACCTCGGTGATCGCGCGAGCGAGCGTCGGGGCGATCGGCAGGATCGTGAGCTTGTCGAAGCGCTTCTCGGGCGGCAACGGCAGCGTGTCGGTGACGACGACCTCATCGATCGCATCCGAGCTCAGACGCTCGACGGCCGGGTGCGAGAACACGGCGTGCGTGGCCGCGACGACGACACCGATGGCACCGGCGGCCTTGAGCGCCTCGGCGGCCTTCACGATGGTTCCGCCCGTGTCGATCAGGTCGTCGACGAGCAGGCAGACGCGACCCTTCACGTCACCCACGATCTCGTGCACGCTCACCTGGTTCGCGACCCTCGGGTCGCGGCGCTTGTGGATGATCGCCAGTGGCGCATCCAGCTGATCGCTCCACACGTCGGCGACGCGCACGCGCCCCATGTCCGGGGAGACGACGGTGAGGGTCGCCGGGTCGAGCTTCTCGCGGAAGTGCTGCAGCAGCACCGGCATCGCGAAGAGGTGGTCGACGGGCCCGTCGAAGAAGCCCTGCACCTGCGGGGCGTGCAGGTCGACCGACATGATGCGGTCGGCGCCGGCCGCCTTGAAGAGATCGGCGACGAGACGGGCCGAGATCGGCTCGCGGCCGCGACCCTTCTTGTCCTGACGCGCGTAGGGGTAGAACGGTGCGACGACCGTGATGCGCTTCGCCGAAGCACGCTTGAGCGCGTCCAGCATGATGAGCTGCTCCATGAGCCACTCGTTGATGGGCGGGCAGTGCGACTGGAGCACGAACACGTCGGCCCCTCGCATGCTCTCGCCGTAGCGAGCGTAGATCTCGCCGTTCGCGAAGGTGCGCGACTCGGTCTCTCCGAGCTCGATGCCCAGTTCTGCGGCGACTGCCTCGGCGAGCTCAGGATGAGCTCTGCCCGAGACGAGAACAAGTCGCTTCTCCGTGGAGGTGATGATGCCAGACACGCTGTACCGCCCGTTTCCTGTGCTTGCTCTGTTGTTACGCGTTCGGTGTGGAATCTGCAGCAGAGGCGGCCTCGGCGGCCTCTGCCGCGGCGGTGCCCGCTCGGTTCTTCAGCACCCACCCCTCAGCGTTGCGCTGAGGTGCGACGTTGATGGCGAGTGCACCAGCCGGAACGTCCTTGCGGACGACGGTCCCGGCCCCTGTGTAGGCTCCGTCGCCAATCCTAACCGGGGCGACGAAGACGTTGTGCGAGCCGGAACGGACGTTGCTGCCCACCGTGGTGCGGTGCTTGTTCACCCCGTCGTAGTTGGCCGTGATCGTGCCAGCGCCGACGTTCGAGTTCTGACCCACCTCGGTGTCCCCGATGTAGGAGAGGTGCGGGACCTTCGAGCCGTCGCCGATCTGCGCGTTCTTCGTCTCCACGAACGTGCCGATCTTGCCTCCGGCCCCGAGGATCGTGTTCGGCCGCAGGTACGCCCACGGGCCGACGGTCGCACCAGCGCCGATGACGCTGAGGGTCGCGTCGGTGCGCTTCACGACGGCGCCCTCGCCGACCTCGCAGTCGACGAGCGTCGTGTCCGGCCCGATGATGGCCCCCTCGGCGACGGACGTCGCCCCGCGCAGCTGGGTTCCGGGGAGCAGCTCGACGTCTCGGCCGAGTGAGACGTTGCCCTCGATGACGGTCGTCGCCGGGTCGTGCACCGTGACGCCCTCGAGCTGCCAGTGCCGGATCTGACGCGCGTTGTAGTAACGCTGCGCCTCCGCGAGCTGCACGCGGTCGTTGATGCCCTGCACGATCTCCGGGTCGGTGACGGCGATCGCCTCGATGCGCCCCGCATCCGCCTTGATGAGCTTCGCCGCGTCGGTGAGGTACTTCTCCCGCTGCGAGTTCGAGTCGTCGATTCGGCCGAGCACCTGACGCACCGTGCGGGCGTCGAACGCGTACACCCCGGCGTTGATCTCGGAGATGCGCAGCAGCTCCTCGCTCGCGTCCTTGTGCTCGACGATCTCTTCGAAGTCGCCGCCGGAGGAGCGCACGATGCGTCCGAAGCCCGCGGGCTCCTGCACAAAGGCGCTCAGCAGCGTGAGCTGGTTCTGCGCGCGACGGTGCTGCTCGATCATCCGCCCGATCGTGCCGGAGTCGAGCAGCGGCACGTCGCCCGAGAGCACGACGACGACGCCGTCGAAGTCAGCGGGGAGCGACTCGAGGCCGACCTCCAGCGCACGACCGGTGCCGGGCACCTCGTCCTGGTCGGCGAACTGCGTGTCGGGGGCCAGATCTCGGATCGCCGAGACGACGCGGTCGCGATCGTGCCGGACCACCGTGACGGTATGCGCGGGGCCGAGCTCGGCGGCCGTGTGCAGCACGTGCCCCACGAGCGGGATGCCACCGAGCCGGTGCAGCACCTTCGGGGTACTCGAGCGCATCCGCGTGCCCTGGCCAGCCGCCAGGATGACGATTGCGAGTTCTCGATCGGTCACAGATCCTCCTCGTTGTGGGCGCCGTGATTCGAACGCCATCACGGTTCACGGTGGCATGCAGCACCCCCGCGCCGCTCCTCCCCCAGGATTCGAACCTGGACCTAACAGCTCCAAAGGCTGTCGTGCTGCCGTTACACCAAGGAGGAACGTGCCCGCTCACGCGCGCACTCGCCAATTGTGCCAGAACCGGAGAGACCGCGGGCAAGCGCCGCTGGTGCTGTGGAGGGGATTGGGCCAGACTGCGAAGCAGAAGACACAAGGAGGCGTCATGTCCGAAGCTCTGTCCATCGCGCGGCGATTCACCGACACCTACTCGGCAGCCGTCGCAGGTCGTGACAAATCGGCCATCATGTCGCTCTACGCGCCCGACGTGCGCGTCTTCGACCTCTGGAGCACCTGGTCCCACGAGGGAGCTGACGCCTGGGGCACCTCACTCGACGCCTGGTTCGACTCCATCGAGTCGGGCACGCACGCGGCAACCTTCACCGATCTGCGGGCCTACGGAGACCACGACGTCGTGGTCGTCGAGAGCTTCGTCCGCTACTCCTGGCAGAACCCCGAGGCCGAGCTCGAGTGGATGGACAACCGCCTCACCTGGGCGATCGTGCAGCACAAGGGCGGATGGGTGGTCGCGCACGAGCACACCTCAGCCCCTGTCGGCGCCGACGACGGCCTCGTCGTCACGAAGCGCGACGTGGACGCGCACCACCCGAACTCCTAGGAACCGAGCGTTCTGCCGCGACAGGGAGACCGCGCCGCGTCGGGTCGGCGGACGCGCCGCCCAGCGGAACGAAGCCCCCACCGCTGGCTCGTCAACGTGCACTCCCGGGACTCGCCATAATGGGACGTATGGATGCCCCCAGACGTGCAGCTCACCAGCGTGACGTTCCGCGCGCGACGGTCGAGCTCAGCGGGGGCGGGCACAGCGAGGGCAGGCACAGCGGGCATGCCGCGCATCCGACCGACACGGTCGACACGATCGTGCGCGACTGGTCACGGGAACGGCCCGACCTGGACGTCGACCCGCTGCGCATCTTCTCCCGCGTGAAGCGCATCGCGAAGCAGCTCGACGCGCTCCGCAAGGCCGCATTCGCGGAGACCGGACTCGAGCTGTGGGAGTTCGACGTCCTCTCGGCGCTGCGCCGCGCCGGGTCACCGCACCGCCTCAGCCCCAAGCACCTGCTCGCGTCGAACCTCGTCTCGAGCGGCACCATGACGAACCGCATCGACCGCCTCGTCAGCCGAGGCCTCGTGACCCGCGAGGTCGACCCCAACGACGGCCGCGGCATCCTCGTCACCATGACCGCAAACGGGCGCGATCTCGTCGACCAGGCCCTCACTCGACTCGTCGCCGCCGAGCGCGAGCTGCTCGCCGAGCTCGACCTCGAGACGCGGGACGACCTCGCGACCGCCCTGCGCACCCTCTCGCTCCGGATGGACGACCCCGCTCACTGAGCCCCCACCGCCCTCGCTCGGAGGCCACAGGGCCTCCTCGGCCTTAAGCTGGTCTGATGGCCCATCTCCTCGGCGCGGAAGCGCTCCACCTCGAGTTCCCGACTCGAGTCGTCTTCGACAGCGTCTCCGTCGGCATCCAAGAGGGCGACCGCATCGGCATCGTCGGACGCAACGGCGACGGCAAGTCGACCCTGCTCAAGCTGCTCGCCGACCGCATTCAGCCCGATGGCGGCAAGGTCACACGGCGGCGGGGCGTGCGCGTCGGGATGCTCGACCAAGCCGACACCCTCGACCCGGAGCTCACCGTCAAGCAGGCCATAGTCGGCGACATGGACGACCACGACTGGGCTTCCGACGCGAAGATCCGCGACGTCGTGAACGGGCTCGCGGGCGACCTCGAGTGGACCGACAGGATCGGCGACCTCTCCGGTGGCCAGCAGCGCCGCGTGGCCCTCGCGGCCCTGCTCATCGGCGACGACGACATCATCATGCTCGACGAGCCCACCAACCACCTCGACGTCGAGGGCATCGCCTGGCTCGCCAAGCACCTCAACGGCCGCTGGTCGAAGAACCAGGGCGGGCTCGTCGTCGTGACGCACGACCGGTGGTTCCTGGATGCGGTGTGCGAGACGACGTGGGAGGTGCACGACCGCGTTCTCGACCCGTTCGAGGGAGGCTACGCGGCGTACATCCTGCAGCGCGTCGAGCGCGACCGGCAGTCTGCCGCCATCGAGTCGAAGCGGCAGAACCTCATGCGCAAGGAGCTCGCGTGGCTGCGCCGCGGCGCCCCGGCGCGCACGGCGAAGCCGAAGTTCCGCATCGAGGCCGCGACGCAGCTCATCGAGGACGAACCTCCCGTGCGCAACCCCGTCGAGCTGTCGCAGCTCGCGACGGCGCGCCTCGGCAAGGACGTCGTCGACCTCCTCGATGTCGGCGTCACCTTCGGCGACAAGGAGGTGCTCCGCGACATCGAGTGGCGCATCGCACCTGGCGAGCGCACCGGCATCCTCGGCGTGAACGGGGCCGGCAAGTCGACGCTCCTCAACCTCGTCGCAGGCACCCTCGAGCCGACGAGCGGCAAGGTCAAGCGCGGCAAGACCGTCAAGATCGCGACCCTCTCGCAGCGCCTCGCCGAACTCGACGAGCACCAGAACGACCGCGTCCGCGAGGTCGTCGCTCGCCAGAAGTCGAGCTACGTGTCCGGCGGCAAGGAGATGACGCCGTCGCAGCTGCTCGAGCGCCTCGGCTTCACGACCACGCAGCTCCAGACCCCAGTCAAGGACCTGTCCGGCGGTCAGCGCCGGCGCCTCCAGCTGCTCCTCATCCTCCTCGACGAGCCGAACGTGCTCATCCTCGACGAGCCCACCAACGACCTCGACACCGACATGCTCGCCGCCATGGAAGACCTCCTTGACACGTGGCCGGGCACGCTGCTCGTCGTGTCGCACGACCGGTACCTGCTCGAACGCGTCACCGACCAGCAGTACGCCGTGTGGGACGGCGGCTTCCGCCACCTTCCCGGCGGCGTCGACCAGTACCTCGAGCTGCGCGCCAACAGCCTCAAGGGCTCAGCCCCCGCGACGCTCTCCAGCACGACGGATGGAAGCGCCAGCGGTTCCTCGTCGGCCTCAGCCTCCAGCGCCTCCGGCCTCTCCATCGGCGGCGCCGACCGCCGCAGCGCAGAGAAGGAGGTGCAGGGCATCGCCCGCAAGATCCAGAAGATCGAGCAGTCCATGAAGAAGGTCGACGCCGAACTCGCCGCCCACGACCAGGGCGACTACGAGGGGCTCGGCGCCATTACCGCCAAGCGGCAAGCCCTCGCGGCCGACATCGACGCGCTCGAGGAACGCTGGCTCGAGCTCTCCGAGATCCTCGAGGCGTAGCGGCTCGCCAGCGGCAGAGCAGAGCACCGGCAGTAGAGCCGGAGCAGACGGGCAGCTCACCAGAGGCAGCTCGCCTGCGAGCGTAGGCTGGCGACCATGAGCCCGATCATCGGCGTCAGCGTCACGCCGCCCGCGGACTACGATCCCCTCGGCGCGGGCACCAACGAGGATGTGGCACCGAGCTTCGCCTGGGTCGCCGCGTCGAGGTTCCGACTCGACATGCTCAACAACCGGCCCCTGTGCGGTGCGGGAGACCCCGAACTGCTCGTCACCTCGGCGGGCGAGCTGCGCATCCGCTTCCCGATCGTCGACCCGGACGCCATCTGCATCCTCATGCTCGCGCCCGTCTCGTTCGAGTTCGAGCTGCCGGAGAGCGCGAGCCGACGCCCGCTCACCATCACCGTCACCTACGAGGGCGGCCCGCAGGTCGACACGGCGACGCTGCCCTGAGCACCTCCCTCTGCGCACCTCCCTCTGCGCAACTCCCATCTCCGGTCGCCTGCGCAGGAGTCACCCAGATGCACGTTGCGCTCGACGCGGAGATGCAGCTCCCTCACGTTTGTGCGGATTCGGTCGGCTCGAGCTACGGAAGGGACTGCGAGTCGAGGGTGCGCTCGGCGTAGATGCGCATCGCGTCGCGCACGAACTCGGCGCCCGTGGCATGGACGCGAGTGTAGTTCTTGCGGAAGCGCTCGTCGGCGACGTACATCTCGCCGAGGTTCGTGAACAGCTCGGCCGTTGGCGCCTTGCCTTGCCAACTGTCGCTGATCCACGCGAATTGGCGGGCGGCGGACACCTGCGCCTCGTCGCTGCCAGGCCCGAGCCCCGCCGACTGGGCCGCGCTGAACGCGTCCTGGATCTGCCTCTGCTCCTCCAGGAAGCCCTTCTTGCCGTCCGCGCCCAGGCCGCGCCACCACGTGTCGCTCTCGGCAGAAGCTTCGGCACCCCACCGCTCCTCGACCTCATCCTTGTACTGCGTGTGGTCGAATCCGTCGAACATCTGCTCGGGCATGAGCTGCTCCTTTCCCTTGAGCGCGGCGAGCGTCGCACGCACCGATCCGATCTGCGTCGTGAGGCGGCCGCGCTCGTCGTGCAGCCAGCCGAGGTGCGTCTCGAGCGCAACGACGTCGTCGCTCCGGCCGGCGAGGGCGTCTCCGATCGCCGACAGGCCAACGCCCAGCTCGCGGAGGAGCAGGATGCGCTGCAACCGAACCAGCGCGCCCTCGTCGTAGTAGCGGTAGCCGTTGGCGCCCGTCCGGCTCGGCCGAAGCAGGCCGATGCTCTCGTAGTGCCGCAGCGTCCGCGACGTCACCCCCGACCGCTTCGCTACTTCGCCGATCGACCATTCCATGGCGGGCGTCCTCTCGCTCAGATCGTGTGAGCGGCTCCCCCGTTCTCGGGAGATCCGAACCGCTCGAGAACGACTGTAGAAGTTGACGCTGCGTCAAGGTCAAGCGGGTGCACGAGATTGCCCGAGCCCCGAACGGGTGCATCGGGTGCATCAGGCTCGTCAGGCGCATCAGGCGCGCGTCAGGCGGACAGGAAGCCTCGGACGACGTGATCGAGGCCGCGCACCGTGAGGTCGATGGACTCGAGGTCGAGGCGCTCGTTCGCGGAGTGGAACCTGTTGCGGGCGACCGAGAAGGTCAGCTCGGAGCTGAGGATCCCGAACCCGAAGGCGTTCGCGCCGTGCAGCCGGTAGAAGCGCGCATCGGAGCCGCCGACACCGAGGATGGGAGCGGGCTTCGCTCCCGGGACGAACTCGGCGAGTGCCTCCTCGATCTGCCCGTAGAGGCGAGTCGTGGTGGGTGACTCGTTCGCCGGCGAGAACCACTCCCCCTCGACGCTCACGAGGCCCGGGAACTCGGCGGCCACGGCGGCGAGGTGTGCCTCGACGTCGTCCTCGGTCACGCCGGGCAGCACCCGGATGTCGAGCGAGATCGACCCGCTGTCCGGGATGACGTTGACCTTCGACCCGGCGTCGACGACGGTGACGGCGACGGTCGTGTGCGTCCAGGCGTGGACGAACGGGGCGAGCTCGCCGAGCTCGGGGTGCGCGCTGAGCTCGTCGATGGCCTCGTCGATGGTGTCAGGATGCGCGAGCCGCGTGCTCAGCTCGGCCGGCAGGTCGAGGGCTGCGAGCGTGTCGAGCCACTGCTCGCTGATGCGGGGCTTCGGCGCGCCGGCCTGGAGGCGGTCGATGACCTTGGCGAGGGTGACGGCCGCGTTCGATCTGCCCCACGGGGCCGAGGCGTGCGCCGCGTCGCCGCGCACGACGATGCGCCGTGGGGCTGCTCCCTTCTCGCCGACGCCCACCGTGATGGCGGTGCTGCCGGTGCCACCGAGGCGCGCGCCTCCCCACTCGGTGAGCACGTTGTCGGCGGCGATCGTGGCCCAGTCGTGCTCGGAGAACCAGCCGACCCCCGCCCGGCTGCCCTGTTCCTCGTCGGCGACGGCCGCGAACACGAGGTCGCCGGTGGGGGCGAAGCCGCTCGTCGCGAGGCGCTTGAAGATGACCGCATAGGAGGCGGTGAGGAACAGCATGTCCACCGCACCTCGGCCCCAGACCTCGCCGTCGACGAGCTCGCCCGAATGCGGCGGATGCACCCAGTCGCTCGCCTTCACGGGAACGACGTCGGTGTGGCCGACGAGGGCCAGCGACTCCGCGGCAGGGTCACTGCCCGCGAGGCGTGCCACGACGGAGACACGACCGGGGAACGGCTCGACGCGCGCGAGCTCGACGCCGCTGCCGGCGAAGAACTCCTCGATGACCGCCGCGGCCCGCCACTCGTTGCCCGAATCGAGCGCACCGTCGTTGACGGTCTCGGCGCGGATGAGCTGCTGCAGGAGGGTGACGGTCTCGTCGCGAAGCGAAGTCATTCCCCCATCCTCGGCGGAAGGGGGCCGAGGCGCGCGCCGGAGCGTTGCGCGGAGTAACGCGCCAGGCTGCACAGGCTCACGCGGCCCCTCCTGGCGCGCCGCTCCACCTTCACCGGGGTGCCATGGCTCAGACGCTCGCGGGCACCAGATCGCCGACGACCGCGGGCAGACCGAGGTTCTCGCGCAGCGTCGTTCCCGGGTACTCGGTGCGGTAGGAGCCGCGCTCCTGGAGTGCCGGGATGAGCTGGTCGACGATGTCGTCGAGCCCCGAGGGCACGAGGTACGGGGTCAGGTTGATGCCCGTCACGGCTCCGCTGCGGGCCAGCTCGGTGAGCGTGTCGGCGACCTCGTCGACGCCGCCGACGAAGCCACGCTGTGAGGAGAGGTGGATGACGAACTCGCGGATCGACAGTCCGAGCGCCTCCGACTTCTCCCGCCACTGCTGCGCGAGCTCGAGCGCCTTCGCGTTCTGGAACGCGCTGCCGCGGGTGCCGTCGGTGACGGCCACCACCGGATCCTCGACCGGCAGCGGACCGTCGGGGTCGAGGTGGGAGAGGTCCTTGCCCCAGAACTGCTCGAGGTAGCGAAGCGACGTCGAGGGCGAGATCTGGTGCTCGCGCACCCAGCGGGCCTTCTCCTCCGCCTCCTTGGGAGTTCCGGCGACGATGATCGTCGCGCCGGGGAAGAACGCGAGCTCGTCGCGTGCACGGCCGAACTTCGTGAGCCGCTCGCGGAGATCGGCGGCGAACGCCGTCGCACCCTCCAGTTCGGGGTGCGCTGAGAAGATGACGTCGGCGTGCTCGGCACCGAAGTCGCGCCCCTGGCTCGAGTCGCCAGCCTGGAACAGCACGGGCCGCGACTGCGGGCTCTGCGGGAGGACCCGCTCGGAGACGAAGCGGATGAACTCACCATCGAAATCGACGCGGCCCTGGTTCGCCCACAGTTCCTTGGCTGCCCGCACGAACTCAGCCGCCCGGTCGTAGCGGTGCTCGTGCGCGAGGTGACCGCCGCGGCGGAAATTCGCGCCGGTCCACGCGTTGTCGGTCGTGACGATGTTCCACGCCGCGCGCCCCTCGCTGAGGAGGTCGAGGCTCGCGAGCCGGTAGGCCAGGTCGGCCGGCTCGTTGTAGGTGGTGTTCTGCGTGGCGACGAGGCCGATCTTCTCGGTGATGGGCGCGAGCGCGGCGAGCTGCGTGATGCCATCCGGTCGCCCGGCCACGTCGTTGTCGTGGATCCTGCCGAGATGCTCGCGCAGCCGCAGCCCCTCACCGAGGAAGAAGGCGGAGAAGAGTCCGCGTTCGGCGGTCTGCGCGATGCGGCGGAACGACTCGAACTCGGTCTGCGATCCGCTCTGCTCGCTCGACCAGATCGTCGTCGAGTTCACGCCCTGGAAGAAGACCCCGAATTGGATCTGGCCTGCGCCCGCCGCTCCCGAGGCAGGCCGCGTCGGACCTGTGCTGTGCTGTGTCATCGTCGTGATCCTTCGCGTTCAGAGGGCCTGGGCGGCGTAGCGGTTGACGGGGTGCGCGAGCCCGAGAGCGTCGCGCAGGTGCTCGCCGGCGCGAGGCGAGGTGAAGACGCCTGCGCGGCGAAGCGCCGGGAGCACGGCGCGGCCGAGCTCCTGCACGTCCACGCCGAAGTCCGCGGGCAGCAGGCGCACGCCGTTCGCGAACGACGCGACCTCGGTGATGAGCTCGACAAGGCCGGCCGCATCACCG
Source organism: Pseudoclavibacter sp. RFBG4 (assembly GCF_002931515.1). Lineage (NCBI taxonomy): Bacteria > Bacillati > Actinomycetota > Actinomycetes > Micrococcales > Microbacteriaceae > Pseudoclavibacter > Pseudoclavibacter sp. RFBG4. The sequence goes on from NZ_PSYC01000042.1 coordinate 29,733, forward strand.
GAGTAGTGGATGCGACCCGCCGCCTGCGTGTCGGCCGCGAACGCACCGGCCCGGTCGGCTGCGGGCCGTCCTGGCGCGTCGAGCGCGACCGAGACCTCGACGATCGTGCGGGCGATGCCCTGGGAGTCGGCCTGCCCGGCCGCGGCGCTCGCCTCGAGGACCGTGCGCTCGCGGATGAGCGCGACGTCGACGAGCTCGGGTGTTGCCGAGCCGTACGGCGCGAAGGTCAGCAGCTGCCCCTGGTGCGGGCGCGGGATGATGGACGGGCCCTTCACGCTGAAGCGCGCGCCCTCGAAATCGGCGTAGTGGAGCTTGTCTCGGTCGAGGTAGCGGCCGGTCTCGACATCGCGGATGACGGCGTCGTCCTCCCAGGAGTCCCAGAGCCTGCCGAGCACTTCGATGGTGTCGTCGAGTTCGGTGCGGCGGGCCTCGGGCCCCTCGAGCGGAGGCCGGTCGAACGCGGCCGCTTCGACCTCGCTGCCGTCGACGTCGCCGATCCACCCTGCCCTGCCATGCGACGCGTAGTCGAGCGTCGCGAGCTGCGTCGCGAGGTGGAACGGCTCGACCGCCGAGACCCGGATGAGCGGCACGAGGCCGGTCGCCCCGGAGAGCGGGGCGGCGAACGCGGCCTGCTCGATCGCGTCCAGCCGCGGAGCCGTCGCCCTGAGGTCGCGGAAGCCGGTGTCCTCGAACGTGGCGATGGTCACGCCGAAACGCTCAAGCGCGGCGATCGCGGCGCGGATTCGCTGTGGGCTGACGCCTTCGCTGCCCGCTTCGACGGCGATGGCAAACGGCGGGTTCTCGTGAGTCATGCCTCGAAGACTAGGAAGCGCACGTCGCCGCCTGGATGTCGAAGCTTCACCTGCCGCCCCGGGAGGACTTCTGACGCAACACTGGGTGCGGGCCTCGTGAAGTGAGGCGTACGGTACCCACCAACGAAGCAGCAGCCCGCCCCGCATCGGAGCGGACCGCACAACCCCGACCGTGGAAGGAGCATGAAGATGACACACACGACAACAGGCCTGAACTTCATGTGCCAGCAGCGCGTCGAGACTGGCGGGCCGGTCCTGCAATGAGCCTCGGGCTGCACACGTCGATCGGCAACGCCGTCCGTGTGACCACGACCCGAGCGGGCAGCGGCCGCGTCGAGTTCCACGCCATTCCCTTCGACGGCACACGAGTCGTCGCAACCGCCGTGCTCTCCGGCCCCCTCGACGCCGTCGGTTCCGAGCTCGTGTTCGACGAGCTCTGGGTCGCCCCGGACGTGCGCGGAACCGGCATCGGGACCCGCGTGACGAGGGCCGCCATAACCTGGGCGGATCTGCACCTGGCTGCCGGAATCGACACCTACGTGCCGGAGGAGAACGTCGCCATGCAGCGCCTCCTGGAGCAGCTCGGCTTCGAGCGTCGGCCCGAGCTCGAGCACGGCGAGGAGAGCTGGACGCAGATCTTCGCGCTCACCCTCGAGCTCGCCGGTTAGCTCACCGTTCAGCTGACCGGCTCGAGCGACGGCACCGGCCCGGCACCCGACATCCCGATGACCACGAGCGCCGGTCGGCTCACCGCGTTCCCGGCCTCGTCCTCCCAGGTCAGGGCGAGGCGCGAGCGGTCGACGACACCGCCTGAACCGGCGAAGCTTGTCGTGCCGCCAGACGCGGCGATGTCGAACGAGGTGATCTCGCGGGTGCCCGCGACGACGAGCACGTCCACACCGTCATCTCGGACCCACCTGGCCGCGATCACGGGCAGCTGCGGTGCGCCGTTCACCGGTTTCGCGACGTCCCCCGCCCCGAGCACGATCGGGTCCTCGTCGCCGCGCACGGCGATGACCGCCGCCCAGAGGATCCCAGAGCCACGGCCCTGGCTTTCCAGGTGGGAGACCGAGGCGAGCGCGAGCCGTTCACCCGATGGCAGCGGCTGATCTTCGAGGATGGATGCCCGCAGCCGGTACCCGCGCTGCTCGTCCCGGGCCGTGATGATGGCGCGTGAGAGCGCCGCGAAACGCGCGTTGCCGCGCTTGGGATCGGTGACCGCGCTCCAGTCCCGGTCGGCATCCTCGGTCTGCAGCATCGTCAGCCCCGAGCTGGGATGCACGTAGGCGAACCCCGCGTAGACGTCCGCAGCAGCCGTGCCTCCCGCGTCCGGGATGCGCAGCAGTGCCCTGGCAGACAGGAGGAGGAGCCCGTCGGAGGTCGGCGTCTCGCTCAGCGCGGGTTCCGTCTCCGTGGAGAAGGTCGCCGTCTCGAGCGACATGCCGCGCTGCATCCGCTCGTGGAAGAGCAGCACGCCCCGCGCCACCGTGAACCCGCGCTCGTAGCGGCTCGTGGTGATGGAGGAGGCCCCGAGCATCGTGAACGCCGTTTCGTCGTCGCTGCCGGCACCGTCGAGCGGACGCGCAAGGGCCGCCACGGCGTTGTCGGAGCGGAGGATCACGAGCCGCGCCGAGAACGAGCTGCGGAGCCCCGGCACCGAACCGAGCGCAAGAGAGTCGACATCGCCGGCCCAGAGCAGCTCGATCACCTGTCCGTCCGGAATCTCGAGGCCGTCGTCCGCGCCGTCCTCCCGCCAGAGGTCGGCGGCGGCCACAAGCGCACGCTGGTCGTCGAGGTCGGCTCGGGGGCCCCGCGTGGGGTAGCCGGGCAGCGTCGACTCGCTCACCGCATCCGTCGGCGAGTTGTCCGACTCGTCCGTGAAAGCGAGGACAACCCAGCCAGCGGCGAGGACAAGAACGGTGACGATGGCGACGATCGTGATGGTGCGCGCACGACGCGGAGGTGCCTCAGGATCGCGATGGGCTGCAGATGTGTCGCCCATGACCGCTCCCTCGCTGCGCTGCGCGAGCACCGACCTCGTTGTGGTGCCCGAAGCTAGTCTGCCCCAGTCGGCTCGACGGTGCGCGACGGATTCCCCGTAGTTCCCTGTCGCCCCATCCGTTCCCAGGCGTTCCCAGGCGTTCCCTGATCCGACGGAGCAGCGAGGGCCTGGTTGCCCCTCGCCGAGCTCAGTCCTCGGGAGTCCAGGCCTCCGCGAGCCGCACGTAGTCGTCGATGCCGACCGTCTCGCCGCGGGCGGTGGGGTCGATGCCGGACGCCTCGAGCACAAGCGAGGTCGCAGCCGCGTTCTCGCCGAGCAACGGCGACAGCGCCTGGCGCAGCATCTTGCGGCGCTGACCGAACGCGGCATCCACGATGCGGAACACCTTGCGGCGCAGCTCCTCCGAGCCGCGCGGCTCAGCACGTTCCGTGTAGGAGATGAGGATGGAGTCGACGTTCGGCACCGGCCAGAACACCTTGCGGCCCACGAGGCCCGCACTCGACCACGTGCCGTACCAGGCGGCCTTCACGCTCGGCGAGCCGTACACCTTCGAGCCGGGCCCGGCGACGATGCGCTCCCCCACCTCGGCCTGCACCATGACCACCCCGCGCTGCAGCGACGGCAACCGCTCGAGAAGGTGCAGCAGCACGGGCACCGACACGTTGTACGGCAGGTTCGCGACGAGCGCGACCGGCTCGCCCGGCACCTCCTGAACCTGGAGGGCGTCGGAGACGATCACCTCGAGATGCGCGCCAGGCGCGTGCTCCTGAACCGTCTGCGGCAGTCGGGCGGCGAGGCGCTCGTCGATCTCGATGGCCGTGACGCTCGCGCCCGTCTCGAGGAGACCGAGCGTGAGCGAGCCGAGGCCGGGCCCGACCTCGAGGATGTGCTCCCCCGAGCGGACCTTCGCGGTCTGCACGATGCGCCGCACCGTTCCCGGGTCGTGCACGAAATTCTGTCCGAGCTTCTTCGTCGGCGTCACATCGAGCTCGGCCGCGAGCTCGCGGATCTCGTTGGCGCCGAGCAGGCTGACGCTCATGCGGTCTCTCTCTCGTCGGAGGTGAGGTCACCGGCGAGGGCGCCTTGGCCTGGTGCCTGGTGCCAGCTGCCGTAGACGGCCTCGGTGTTCGAGGCGACCTGGGCGCTCAGCGCATCCACCGCGATCCCCAGATGCTCGGCCATCGCCCGAAGGGTGACCGGGATGAGGTACGGCGCGTTGGGGCGGCCACGGAAGGGCACCGGCGTGAGGAACGGAGCATCCGTCTCCACGAGGATGCGCTCGATCGGCGTCACCGACAGCGCCTCCCGCAGGGAAGCGGCGTTCTTGAACGTGACCGTGCCCGCAAACGAGAGGTACCAGCCCTCCGCCGCCGCGATACGCGCCATGTCCGCGTCGCCGGAGAAGCAGTGGAAGACCGTGCGCTCCGGGGCACCGACCCGCTTGAGGGTCGAGATGACGTCGTCGTGCGCATCCCGGTCGTGGATCTGCATGGCGAGCCCATGCTGCTTCGCGAGCCCGATGTGCCGCTCGAAGGCCTCGACCTGCAGCAGCTGGTCGGCCTTCTCCGGCGTACGGAAGTAGTCGAGCCCCGTCTCCCCGATGGCCCGCACCCGCGGCTCGGCCGCGAGGCGGTCGATCTCAGCGATCGCGTCCTCCAGGGTGCCAGCAGCGGCGAGCTCCGGCACGACGTTCGGGTGCAGTGCGACCGCCGCGAGCACGCGCTCGTGCGTCGCCGCGACGCGCGCCGACCACCGGCTCGACGGCACGTCGTTGCCGACCTGCACGACCCCCTTGACACCCGATGCGACCGCGGCGGCGAGGTGCTCGTCGAGCGTCAGGCGCTCGTCCTCCTCGCCATCCTCGATCTCGAGGTGCGTGTGGTTGTCGTAGCAGGGCACGGCAAGCGCCTCGGGATACGGCGGGTAGGCGAGGATGCGCGTGTGCCCGGACTCGCTGGTCGCAGAGCGGCGGCGCAGCCTCTCAGCGTCACCCCGCGCCCCGGCGTCCTGGGCCCCGGCATCGTGCTGGGAATCGGTCACCGCTAGCGCTGGACTTCCTGCTCGATGCGCGGGAAGAGCGGCGGCAGCTCGCTCAGCGGTCGCGAGCCGACAAGCGCGTACGCGTTGTCGATGCGGGTGGAGGCGAGCTCGCCGTTGCCGCCGATCGCGAACCACAGCTTCTCGGCCGCGATCGGGACGAAGGGGTTGAGCAGCACGGCCAGGTGACCGAGGCAGCGAGTCGTGACCTCGAGCACCGCGGCGAGGCGCGCACGGCCCTCGTCGCCCTGCTTGGAGAGCGCCCACGGCTCCTGCTCCGTGATGTACCCGTTGAGCGCATCGACCAGCCGCCAGATGTGCGCGAGCGCGCCATCGATGTCGAACGCCAGCATCGCCTCGTCGGCCTTCGCCGCGACCTCGGTCGCGAGGTCGATGATGACCTGCTCCGACTCCAGCATCGTGGACTGCTCCGGGACGACCCCGTCGAAGTACTTGTTCACCATCGCGATGACCCGCGACGCGAGGTTCCCGAACCCGTTCGCGAGCTCAGCCTGGTAGCGAGCCGACAGGTCCTCCCACGAGAACGAGCCGTCCTGCCCGAAGTGGATGGCGCGCAGGAAGTAGTAGCGGAACGCGTCGGAGCCGAAGACATCCGTGATCTCCGTCGGCGCGATGCCCGTCAGCTTCGACTTCGACATCTTCTCGCCGCCCACGAGCAGCCAGCCGTGCGCGAAGATGCCGGCCGGAACCTGCAGGCCTGCGGCCATGAGCATCGCCGGCCAGATGACGGCGTGGAAGCGCAGGATGTCCTTGCCGACGATGTGGTGCGCCGGCCAGAACTTCTCGAGCTCCGACTCGTCATCGCCGTAGCCGATGGCGGTGATGTAGTTGAGGAGCGCGTCGAACCACACGTAGACGACGTGCGACTCGTCCCACGGCACCTTCACGCCCCAGTCGAACGTGGTGCGCGAGATCGACAGGTCGCGGAGTCCCGAGCGCACGAACGAGATGACCTCGTTGCGCGCCGACGACGGCTGGATGAACTCCGGGTTCTCCTCGTAGAGCGCCAGCAGGCGGTCCTGGAACTCGCTGAGCTTGAAGAAGTAGTTCTGCTCCTGCAGCAGCTCGAGCGGCTTCGAGTGGATGGCGCAGACCTTCTCGCCCTCGTACTGGCCGGTGCCGGCGACGATCTCGGACTCCGGCTTGAACTCCTCGCAGCCAACGCAGTAGAGCGCCTCGAACTCGGCGTCGTAGATGAAGCCGGCGTCGTTGAGCTTCTGCAGGAAGCGCTGCACGCGAGTCTCGTGCCGCTCATCCGTCGTGCGGATGAAGTCGTCGTTCGAGATGTTGAGCGTCTCGAGCATGGGCTTCCACGCCTCGTTGACGAGCTTGTCGGCCCACGCCTGCGGGGTGACGTTGTTCGCGAGCGCCGAGCGCATGATCTTCTGACCGTGCTCATCGGTGCCCGTGAGCAGCCACGTGGTGTCGCCACGCTGACGGTGCCACCTGGCGAGCGCGTCGACGGCGACCTCCGTGTACGCGTGACCGATGTGGGGGACGTCGTTGACGTAGAAGATCGGTGTCGTGATGTAGAACGATTCGCCGGAAGCCATGGGGATCATCCTATTGTCGGCCGAGCACTGTTACGACGCGAGGTGCCCAGGAGAGCCACCCCTGGCCCACTATTTCGCGAGCTGGCCCTGGTAGAGGTCTCGCTTGCTCATGCCCGTCTCGGAGGCGACCTGCGCTGCCGCGTCCTTCAGGCGCATCCCGCCCGCCACGAGCTCCGCGACCATCGCCTGGGCCCCAGCCTCATCGACGACTGCGGGGGCCGCACCCTCCACGACGATCACGATCTCGCCGCGCACCCCCTCCTCCGCCCACGGAACCAGCTCAGCCGCGGTTCCCCGCCTGACCTCCTCGTAGAGCTTCGTGAGCTCCCGGCAGACGGCGATGCGACGATCGGCCGGCCAGATCGCGGCCATGTCGGCGAGCGTGCGCGCCAGGCGGTGCGGTGACTCGAACAGGACCACCGTGCGCGACTCGCTCGAGAGCGAGCGCAGGAACGTCTCCCGCTCCCCCGCCTTGCGAGGCAGGAAGCCGTCGAACGTGAAGCGGTCGGTCGGCAGCCCCGAGATCGCGAGCGCCGTGATGACCGCACTCGGCCCCGGCACGCTCGTGACCGTCACCCCCTCCTTCGCCGCGAGCGCCACGATCGGGTAGCCCGGGTCGGAGATTCCCGGCATGCCGGCGTCGCTGACGAGCACCACATCGGCCTCGCGCGCCTGCTCGACGATGGTCTTCGCGAGCTCGTCCTCGTTGTGCTCGTGGAGGGCGACGAGCCGCGGGCGATTCTCGATGCGCAGCATCCCGAGCAGCTTCGCCGTCGAGCGGGTGTCCTCGCACGCCACGAGCGTGGCGTTCTTGAACGTGTCGATGAGGCGCGCCGAAGCGTCGCCGAGGTTCCCGATGGGGGTGCCGGCCAGGATGATCATGGCTGCGATCCTCCCACGCGCTCGCCCCGCCGCCCCCTACGATTGCTTGGGTGAGCGAGCAAGCAGACACGGGAACACCAGACGAGGCGGCCGAGTCGTCCCCGACGACGGCCCCCGCGACGGCGACGAGCGGCACGGTGACCGCATCCGCTGCCCCTGCCACGCCGGCCCCGAAGGCCCCGGCGGCCCCGGTGGCGCGCGGCTCGGTGTTCGACGACCTGTGGGCGCGAGTCACGAGCACCCCCAGGCTGCGAGTGCGCACCGAGTGGATCCTCCTCGGCGTCGTCACCCTCCTCGCCGCCGTCCTCCGGTTCTGGAACCTCGGCGGCGCGCACTTCCTGATCTTCGACGAGACGTTCTACGTGAAAGACGCGTGGACCCTCCTCAACCTCGGCTACGAGGCGGAGTGGCCCGAGAACCCGAACGACGCGTTCAACGCAGGAGACCCGAACGGGTACACGACCGACCCGTCGTACGTCGTGCATCCGCCCCTCGGTAAGTACCTCATCGGGCTCGGGATGCTCGTGTTCGGTGCCGACAACCCCTTCGGATGGCGATTCGCCGTCGCCCTGCTCGGCACCCTCGCCGTGCCGCTCCTCTGGGTCATCGCCAAGAAGCTGTTCCGCTCGCCCGTGCTCGCCACGATCGGCGCCGGGATGCTCGCCATCGACGGGCACGCGATCGTCATGTCGCGCGTCGGGATCCTCGACGGCATCCTCATGTTCTTCGTGCTGCTCGCCTTCCTCTTCGTGCTCCTCGACCGCGAGGACCAGCAGCGCAAGCTGCGCACGAAGATCATGGCCTGGCGCGCGGAGGAGGGCCTCGACGGCGATCCGATTCCGACGAAGGCCACGACCACCTCGCGAGCGCCCGACGTGAAGCCCGTCGGACCCGACTGGGGGCCCCGCCTCTGGTGGCGGCCCTGGCTCATGGCGGCGGCCGTCACCCTCGGCGCCGCGTCGGCCGTGAAATGGTCAGGCCTCTACTTCCTCGCCGCGTTCTGCGTCTACACGCTCGTCATCGACATGATCGAGCGGAAGCGGCTCGGCGTGACCTTCTGGGGCTCCGCCGCGATCCTCATGCAGGGCCCCGTGTCGTTCCTCCTGACCGTGCCGCTCGCAGCCCTCACCTACCTCGCGACCTGGACCCGCTGGCTCACCACCACGGGCGGCTTCTACCGCGGCTGGGCCGAGGAGGCGGGCAACGCGTGGACCGGACTGCTCTCGTGGGTGCCGCTGCCCCTGCAGAGCCTCTGGCACTACCAGGTCGAGGCGTACAACTTCCACCGCGGACTCAGCGCCGAGCATCCCTACCAGTCTGGGCCGCAGGAATGGCCGTTCCTCATCCGCCCCACCGCGTTCAGCTACGTCTACTCGGAGGCGGGCGACGGCTCATCCTGCGACGTCGGACAGTGCGTCGAGGCGATCACGTCGATCTCGAACCCCATCATCTTCTGGTTCGGCACCGTGTCGATCCTGTTCCTCATCATCATGTGCTTCCTGCGCCCGAAATGGCAGTACTTCGCGATCCTCGTCGGCTACGGGGCCGGCTACTTCCCCTGGCTCGCGTACCTCGAGCGCCAGGCAGTCTTCCACTTCTACGCGATCGCGTTCCTGCCGTTCATGATCCTCGCCTCCCTGGTCGTCATCCAGACCATCGCCGGCGACCGCGAGACCCCGCGCCCCTCCAGGACCATCGGCGTCTCCGCAGTCGGGGTGCTGCTCGTCATCATGGCGCTCGTCTCCGTGCTCTTCTGGCCCGTGTGGACCGGCCAGATGATCTCCACCTCCTACTGGTCGCTCACGCACTGGCTGCCCAGCTGGCGGTAGGCGCGCGGGGCGCCGGCGATGGTCTGGATGACGACCAGGGAGGCGAGGATCATGAACGGCAGGAACGCGATCGCGTAGAAGT
>NZ_PSYC01000015.1:0-38443 GCF_002931515.1 Pseudoclavibacter sp. RFBG4
GTCGGGGCTGGCCGGGGTCTCGGGGTGGGAACATCACTTCGTTGGGGGAATCTTCCCGCAGAAGTGGGACCTTGCCATCCCGAGGTTCCGGGTCAGAGCCGAGGAGGATCTGGGCTGGAGCTGGGAAGAAGAAGGAGCCTTCCAACTCGGGCCGAGTGGCCGTGCAGGACGATGGGCGTGCCTCTCGGATGGAAGTTCTCCACCCGAGAGGCCCGCCCATGCTGCCGTGCTCGGGCCTACGCGCTGGTGAGGGTCACGCGCAGCGCTTCGCCAGCCTGGGCCGCCTTCGCCTCGGCGTCAGCCGCGCGCTCGGCTGGTGTGCCGTCCTCGCTGGATGCGTCGACGTACACCTTGATCTTCGGCTCCGTGCCCGAGGGGCGAACCATGACCCGTGTGCCATCGGCGAGCTGGTAGCGCAGCAGGTCGATGGGCACCTCGTCGCCGGACAGGTCACCGGTCTCGAGCACCGCGACACCGCCGACCTCGGTTGGCGTGTGTCCGCGCAGGACCGCCATCACGCGGGGGATCTGGGCGATGTCGTCGAAGCGCACCGAGACCTGCGTCGACACGAACGTGCCGAAGCGCTCGGCGAAGGCGTCGTCGTGGTCGATGAGCGTGCGCCCCTCGGCCTGGAGCCCCATGATGAGCTCGAGGATCGCGACCGACGCGGAGATGCCGTCCTTGTCGTGCACCGTCTCGGGGTTGACGAGGTAGCCGAGAGCCTCCTCGTAGCCGTAGAGGATGTTCGGGGCGCGGGAGATCCACTTGAACCCTGTGGGCGTCTCGGCGTAGTCGAGCCCGTACTCGTGGGCGATGCGCCCGAGGGCTGGGGCGGAGACGACGGAGGTTGCGAGCGTGCCGTGAACGCCGTCGGTCTTCGCCTGCTCTGCGGCGCGCCAGCCGAGGATCTTCCCGATGTCGTTGCCGCCGAAGCGCCGCCAGCCGGACGCGCCCTTGACGGCGACGGCGAGTCGGTCGGCGTCCGGATCGTGCGCGATGACGAGGTCGATTCCCGCAGCATCCGCCGTCTCGTAGGCGAGGTCGAGTGCGCCCGGCTCCTCGGGGTTCGGGAAATCGAGCGTCGGGAACGCGCCGTCTGGCTCGACCTGCTGCGCGACGACGACCGGCTCGGCGATGCCGAGCTCCGCGACGACGGCGCGGAATGTCTCCCAGCCGACACCGTGCAGGGGCGTGTAGACGAAGCGCACGTCGCTTGGCGTTCCGCGCAGGAGGGCCGCGGTCGCGGACACGTAGTCGGTGACGATGGACTCGTCGGCCGTCGCGTACTCCACGGATCGCGGAAGCTCCGGTACCTTCCGGCCGGCCGCGACCTTGCCGATCGCCTCGGCGATCTCGGCATCGACGGGCGCGACGATCTGCGAGCCGTCGTCGGCCCCGCCGAGGTACACCTTGTAGCCGTTGTCCCACTTCGGGTTGTGCGAGGCGGTGACCATGACGCCAGCGGATGCGCCGAGCCGGCGGACGGCGAAGGCGAGCACGGGCGTCGGGAGCTGCCTCGGCAGGATCGTGGCGGCGACGCCCGCGGCCTGCATGATCTCCGCTGTGTCCTGCGCGAAGCGCTGCGAGTTGTTGCGGGCGTCGTAGCCGATGACGATCGACGGCGATTCCTCGCGCGCGAGCAGGAAGTCGGCGAAGCCTCGCGCGGCTTGGGCGACGAGGACCCGGTTCATGCGGTTCGGGCCCGCACCGAGCCGGCCGCGGAGGCCGGCTGTTCCGAACGCGAGGCGAGCGCAGAATCGGTCCTGCAGCTCGCGCCAGGCCACGGCGCGATCGCTGGTGTCAGCGTCTTCGATGATGGCGAGCTCGGGCGACACGTCGCCGGCGGTGTCGAGCAGCTCTTGCAGCTCGGCGCGTGTCACCTCGTCGGGGTCCTGCTCGAGCCACGACACCGCGTTGTGCCGGAGCGCGACCTGCAGTGACCGTGCGATGCCGCTCATCAGAGCTTGACCACGATCTGGGAGAGCAGTTCGGCGAGGTCGGCTTCCGCCGCTTTGCCTGCCTCGAGGACCTCGGCGTGGCTCAACGGGTTGGGCGAGACGCCTGCCGCCGGGTTCGTGATGAGAGACATGCCGAGCACCTCCATACCGGCCTCGCGAGCAGCGATGGCTTCGAGCGCCGTCGACATGCCGACGATGTCGCCGCCGATCGTGCGCGCCATCCTGACCTCGGCGGGGGTCTCGTAGTGCGGGCCGCGGAACTGCACGTACACGCCTTCGTCGAGGTCGCGCACCGTCAGCGCCAGCTCGCGCAGGCGTGCCGAGTACAGGTCGGTGAGGTCGATGAAGGTCGCTCCCTCGAGGGGCGAGTCGGCCGTGAGGTTGATGTGGTCCGAGATCAGCACGGGCGTGCCAGGGCCCCACTCGGGGCGCACGCCGCCGGCGCCGTTGGTGAGGATCATGACCGAGGCGCCGGCGGCTGCGGCGGTCCGCACGGAGTGTACGACGCGGCGCACGCCCTTGCCCTCGTAGTGGTGGGTGCGCGCTGCGATGACCAGCGCGTGCTTGCCGTTCGCGAGGCGAATCGAGCGCAGCGTCCCGGAGTGGCCTGGGATGTCGGACTTCGCGAATCCGGGCACCTCGTCGGCTGGGATGGTCGCGATCGTCTCGCCGAGCAGCTCGGCCGTCTGCCCCCAACCGCTGCCGAGCGTGAGCGCGATGTCGTGGCGCTCGACACCCGTCTTCTCGGCGATGACCGCTGCAGCTGCCTGCGCGAACTCGAAGGGTGAGGTGGCTGGGTCGTCGATCGACTCTGACTCGTGCGTTGACATGCCCCCCAGCGTAGCGACCGGGACGGGACGTGCGTGGAGCACAGGCGGATCATGTCCCGCCCCGTCTCGGAACGGCGCGGAAACCTCTCCGGTTTGGCGGGTTCATGCGGGAGGAGGACAATAGCGGGTATGGCCACGCCCTTTGATCGCAAGCACCGCATCGTCGTCGTCGGCGGGGGGCCAGGCGGGTACGAAGCCGCACTCTCGGCCGCCCGCCTCGGCGCAGAAGTCACCCTCATCGAACGCGTCGGCGTCGGCGGCTCCGCCGTGCTCACCGACGTTGTTCCCTCCAAGACCCTCATCGCCAGTGCGGAGGCGGCGACGGCGATCCGCGAGTCCGGCGAGCTCGGCGTGCAGTTCTTCGCGAAGGGCGACACGGGGAAGCCGTTGAAGCCCGAGGTCGCGGTGAACCTCTCAAAGCTGAACAAGCGGCTGCTGCGCCTCGCGCAGAACCAGTCGGACGACATGCAGCGCACGCTGGAGGCTGCCGGGGTCAACGTCATCCAGGGCGAGGGCAAGCTCGACGGCAACTCGGCCGTCACGGTCGGCACCGGCTCGGGTGGGCAGGACTTCGACCGCATCGAGTTCGACTCGGCGGTGATCTCGGTCGGTGCTCGTCCTCGCACGCTCGACTCGTGCAAGCCCGACGGGGAGCGCATCCTCACCTGGACGCAGCTGTACAACCTCAAGGAGATGCCGAGCCATCTCATCGTCGTCGGCTCGGGTGTGACCGGGGCCGAGTTCGCGTCGGCTTACTCGGCGCTCGGCTCGAAGGTCACGCTCGTCTCGAGCCGCGACCGCGTGCTCCCGAACGAGGACGCTGACGCGGCGGATGTCATCGAGGATGTCTTCAAGCGCGGCGGCATGACCGTGCTGTCGAAGTCCCGTGCGGCGACCGTGGTGCGCGACGGGAACGAGGTCGTGGCGACGCTCGACGACGGGCGCGAGGTGCGTGGCTCGCACTGCCTCATCGCGGTCGGTTCGATCCCGAACACCTCCGGTATCGGGCTCGAGGAGGCCGGTGTCGAGGTCTCGCCGTCCGGGCACATCCGCGTCAACCGCGTCGCGCGCACCTCGGTGCCGAACATCTACGCGGCGGGCGACTGCACGGAGTTCTTCCCGCTCGCATCCGTCGCCTCCACGCAGGGGCGCACGGCGGTGTTCCACGCGCTCGGCGACGAGGTGCGGCCCATCAACCTGCGCAATGTCGCCTCGAACATCTTCACGTACCCGGAGATCGCGACGGTCGGCTGGCAGCAGCGTTCCATCGAGGACGGCACCCGCGAGGGTCGCGTCTACAAGCTGCCGCTCGGCGAGAACCCGCGCGCCAAGATGCAGGGCGTGCGCGACGGCTTCGTGAAGCTCATCGCCGGCAACGACCTGGGCACCGTCATCGGCGGCGTGATCGTCGCCCCGCGCGCCTCGGAGCTCGTGCTGCCGCTCTCGATCGCCATCGAGCAGCGTCTCACGGTCGACCAGGTCGCGCGTGCCTGGGCGGTCTACCCGTCGCTCGCGAGCAGCATCTCGGATGCCGCCCGTGCCATGCACATGCCGTACGAGGAGCAGACGAAGGCCTAGGTCGTGTCTGACAATGCCTCGCCGACTCCGCTCGTCCTGGTCGCGCGATCTGCTGCGTTGGAGAACTCGCGCAATGCTCCGCATTGGGCTTCGTTCTCCGCCTTGCAGCTCACACGACCAGGCCGTGCTCGCTGTGGCGATCCACTGTCAGACACTCCCTAGCTCGGCTGCCTCGGTGCTGGAACGGCGCCTGGCGGTGTTCCGCGCCGTGAGGGCGATCAGGTCGCGACGTACTCGTTCCAGATGTCGATGGCGAGCTTGATGAAGAGCACGCTGACGACGATGAGGAAGACCCAGCGGATGAGCTTGCTCCCGCCGCGGATGGCGGTGCGGGCGCCGAGGTAGCCGCCGGCGACGTTGGAGGCGGCGAGCACGGCGCCGAGCCCCCAGAGCACGTAGCCCTGTGGGGCGAAGAAGAGGAGCGCTCCGAGGTTGGTGCCGAGGTTCACGATCTTGGCTTTGGCACTGGCCTGCAGGAAGGAGTAGCCGAGCAGGGACACGAGGGCGATGACGAGGAAGGAGCCGGTCCCTGGCCCGAGGAGGCCGTCGTAGACGCCGATCGCGAAGCCGATGAGGCCAGCGATGACGTGGTGCTTGCGACCCTCGTATTTGAGTTTGTCGAGTTGTCCGACGCTCGGTTTGAAGGCGGTGAAGATGCCGATGCCGAGGATCGCGATGGCGATGATGGGCTTGAAGGCTGCGGCGGGGATGCTGGAGGCGAGGATCGCGCCGCCGTAGGCGCCGAAGAGCGCGATGGCGGCCATGGGCAGCGCGGTGCGCAGGTCGGGTTTGACGCGTCGGAAGTAGGTGATGGAGCTGGTTGCGGTGCCGGCGATGCTGCCGAACTTGTTGGTCGCGAGTGCTTGCACGGGGGTGACGCCGGGCAAGGTGAGGAGCATCGTGAGCTGGATGAGTCCGCCGCCGCCGACGACCGCGTCCACCCAGCCGGCCGCGAAGCCGCCCACGATGACGAGCGCGAGCAGCCAGCCGTTGAATCCCTCGAGCCCCGTGAACGACTCGAGCCAACTCGCGTCGCTCGTCGCGATCGCGGCGTCGAGGGGCGACGAGAGCAGCGTGGAGGTCAGGAGCGAGGCGTCGATCACCTACCGAGGCTACTCGGCGTCGGCGAGCTCGAGCAGCTTCGTGCCGCTCGAGACGGTCTCGCCGGCGGCACCGGAGATGGACGCGACGATGCCGTCGCGGGGAGCCTGGATGGGCTGTTCCATCTTCATGGCCTCGAGGACGACGAGGAGGTCGCCCTTGACGACCTTCTGCCCCTCCTCGACGGCGAACTTCACGATCGTCGCCTGCATGGGGGCGATGACGTCACCGCTCGAGTGGGTCTCGACGTTGGTGTGCGAGCGGCGCTTCGGGGCGTGTCCGGCCATGGTCCGACCCGCACCGCCGTGGCCGACGCCGGTTGCGGCGAGGAGACGCTCGGGGAGTGACACCTCGAGGCGCTTGTCGTTGACCTCGACGACCACGTTGCGGCGCGCGATCGGCTCGTTGACGTCGCCGGCCTCACCGCCCCACGGTTCGATCGTGTTGGTGTACTCGGTCTCGATCCAGCTCGTGTACACCCCGAACTCGCCGTTCTCGGCGGTGAAGGCGGGGTCGCGGACGACGGATCGATGGAAGGGCAGGACGGTCGGCATGCCGTTCAGCTCGAAGTCCTCGAGGGCGCGGCGGGAGCGCTCGAGCGCCTCCTCGCGCGTGGCGCCCGTGACGATGAGCTTCGCGAGCAGGGAGTCGAAGGCGCCGGAGACGATGTCGCCTTCGCGGACACCGGAGTCGACGCGCACGCCGGGGCCCCCGGGAACGCGGAAGGTCGTGATGGTGCCAGGGGCTGGGAAGAATCCGCGGCCCGGGTCCTCGCCGTTGATGCGGAACTCGAACGAGTGGCCGGTGACCGTCGGGTCGTCGTAGCCGAGCGCTTCACCCTGGGCGATGCGGAACTGCTCGCGGACGAGGTCGATGCCGGTGACCTCCTCGGAGACCGGGTGCTCGACCTGGAGGCGCGTGTTTACCTCGAGGAACGCGACCGTGCCGTCGGCGGCGAGCAGGAACTCGCAGGTTCCAGCGCCGACGTATCCGACCTCCTTGAGGATCGCCTTGGACGCGCGACGCATCTCGGCTTCCTGCTCGGCGGTGATGAAGGGCGCCGGCGCCTCCTCGACGAGCTTCTGGTGGCGTCGCTGCAGCGAGCAGTCGCGTGTGGAGATGACGACGACGTTGCCGTGGGAGTCGGCGAGGCACTGCGTCTCGACGTGGCGGGGCTTGTCGAGGTACTTCTCGACGAAGCACTCGCCGCGTCCGAACGCCGTGATGGCCTCGCGGGTCGCGGACTCGAAGAGCTCGGCGACCTCTTCGCGCTCGCGTGCGACCTTGAGGCCGCGCCCGCCGCCGCCGAACGCGGCCTTGATGGCGACCGGCAGTCCGTGGATGTCGATGAAGTCGAGGACCTCGCTCGGGCCCTCGACGGGGTTGAGTGTGCCGGGGGCCAGCGGTGCGCCGACCTTCTCGGCGACGTGGCGCGCCGTGACCTTGTCGCCGAGCGCCTCGATGGCCTCGGGGGATGGGCCGATCCAGGTGAGGCCCTGGCGGATGACGGCGCGCGCGAACTCGGCGTTCTCGGCGAGGAAGCCGTATCCCGGGTGCACGGCATCGGCGCCGGAGCGGCGGGCGATGGAGAGCAGCTTGTCGATCACGAGGTACGTCTCGGCGCTCGTGGCGCCTCGCAGCGCGTACGCCTCATCGGCGAGGCGGACGTGGGGTGCGTCACGGTCCTGGTCTGCGTACACGGCGACGGAGGTGATACCCGCGTCTCGAGCCGCTCGTGCGATGCGTACGGCGATTTCGCCACGGTTGGCGATGAGGAGCTTCGAGATTCGCGACATGGTTCCTAAGCCTATTGAGGTCGGTGCGGCCGGATTTGGCTCGATTCGACAAACTTATCGGGAGAAGGTTGTCAGATGCGCTCGGTTGGAGGTTCTCACCACGCCGAGCGTGTGGCAGTTGGGCGACATTGGCCGCGCTGCACATTCCCGCGCAGTGGGAAGGGTGTTGCGTCATGTATTACGTCGTGTTTAGCTACAGGGCTGAGCTTTCGCTCAGCTCGTCCTGCCAGTCGGTCAGCAATGACTGCACGACCAGCAATGGTCCGGCGTGCCAGGTCCAGGCCGGGCCCGCCGAATTGCCGTCCACTCCGCGTCCCCAGCGACGCGCATCCACCACGCTAGCGGATGCGCCGTGCGTGACGCCTCGTCGTTCCGGAGAATCGATGCTCGGTAAGCTCCTCGCCCGTTATCTCAGGAAGTACTGGCCGCTCCTCGCGGGCGTGCTGGTCTTCCAATTCCTTCAGGCGCTCGCGTCGCTGTACCTGCCGCGACTCAACGCCGACATCATCGACAAGGGCGTCGCCAACGCCGACACCGACTACATCTGGTCGACGGGCGCCGTCATGCTCGCGATCTCGCTCGGGCAGATCACGTGCTCGATCATCGCGACCGTCTTCGCCGCGCGCGCCGCCATGGCGCTCGGCCGTGACATCCGCGCCGACGTCTTCGCGCGAGTGAGCGGCTTCTCCGAGCGCGAGGTCTCGCGCTTCGGTGCGGGCTCGCTCATCACGCGCAACACGAACGACGTGCAGCAGGTGCAGATGCTCGCCATGATGGGCTCCACCATGCTCGTCTCGGCTCCCATGCTCGCGATCGGCGGCATCATCATGGCCCTGCAGCAGGATGTGGGCCTCTCCTGGATCATCGGCGTCGCAGCCCCCGTGCTGCTCCTGCTGGTCGGCATCATCATCAGTCGGATGGTGCCGCTGTTCCGCCAGTTCCAGGTGAAGCTCGACAACATCAACCGGATCCTGCGCGAGCAGCTCACCGGGGTGCGCGTCGTGCGCGCGTTCGTGCGCGAGCCGATCGAGGAGCAGCGGTTCGAGGTCGCGAACAACGACCTCTTCCTCCTCGGCAAGCGAGTCGGCGACCTCTTCGTCACGCTCTTCCCGCTCGCGATGCTCGTGTTGAACATCACCGTCGTCGGCGTCATCTGGTTCGGCGGAATCCAGGTCGACCAGGGCACGGTCGAGATCGGGACGCTCTTCGCGTTCATGGCCTACGTCATGCAGATCCTGATGGGTGTGCTCATGGCGAGCTTCATGACGATCATGATCCCGCGCGCGGCCGTCAGCGCCGACCGCATCTCCGAGGTGCTCGACACCGAGTCGACGCTCATCATGCCGGCCAACCCCGTCTCCGTCTTCCCGGAGCCGGGCGTCATCGAGTTCGACGATGTCGAGTTCACGTACCCGGGGGCAGAGGAGCCGGTGCTCACGGGCATCTCCTTCCGCGCCGCCCCAGGTGAGACGGTCGCCGTCGTCGGCTCCACGGGGGCAGGCAAGACGACGCTCGTCTCGCTCATCCCTCGCCTCTTCGACGCGACGGGCGGATCCGTGCGCGTCAACGGCGTCGACGTCCGCGAGGCCGACGCCGAGCTGCTGTGGGACGGCATCGGCCTGGTCCCGCAGCGTCCGTTCCTCTTCACGGGCACGATCGCCTCGAACCTGCGCTACGGCCGTGAGGCCGCGACCGACGACGACCTCTGGAAGGCGCTCGAGATCGCGCAGGCCACGGCCTTCGTGCAGGAGAAGGACAAGCAGCTCGAAGCGCGCATCGCGCAGGGCGGCACGAACGTCTCGGGCGGGCAGCGTCAGCGGCTCGCGATCGCGCGCGCGATCGTGCACGAACCGCAGGTGTTCGTCTTCGACGACTCCTTCTCCGCGCTCGACCTCACGACCGACGCCAGGCTGCGGCGGGCGCTGTGGGAGCAGCTGCCCGGCGTGACCAAGATCGTGGTCGCGCAGCGCATCTCGACGATCGTCGACGCCGACCGCATCGTCGTCCTCGACGACGGACGCATGGTCGGTCTCGGAACGCACGACGAGCTGCTCGAGAACTGCACGACGTACAAGGAGATCGTGGATTCCCAGCTTGCAGTGGAGGCGCAGTCATGAGCCGTGACGCAGACAACCAGAACCAGGACGCCAAGGGCGCCCGTCGGGGCAAGCGCAGGCCGAAGGAGGTCGTCGAGAAGGTCCTGACCGAGGAGGAGCAGCTCGAGCTGGAGCTCGCCGAGCAGGCGAGGCAGTCGTCCGGCGACTGGGACAGCGTCGCACCTGGCAAGGCGAAGAACTTCGGGCAGAGCTTCGGCAGGCTGCTCGGCAGGCTCCGGCCCTACCGCGCCGCGCTCATCATCGTGTCGTTCCTCGGCGCCGTCGGCGTCGTGCTCTCCGTCATCGCGCCACGAGTGCTCGGCCAGGCGACCAACCTCATCTTCGAGGGCGTCGTCTCCAGCCAGCTGCCGGCGGGCGCATCCAAGGACCAGGTCGTCGCGGGGCTCCGCGACTCCGGCCAGACGCAGTTCGCCGACATGGTGGCCGCCATGGACATCACGCCGGGCGAGGGAGTCGACTTCGAGCGCCTCGGCATGGTGCTCCTGTCGGTACTCGCGCTCTACGTGTTCTCGGCGCTGCTCATGTGGCTGCAGGGGTACGTCATCAACATCATCATGATGAAGGCGATGTACAAGCTGCGCGAGGACGTCGAGCGCAAGATCAACGCGCTCCCGCTGAGCTACTTCGACCGCGTGCAGCGCGGTGAGCTGCTGAGCCGCGTCACGAACGACATCGACAACATCACGCAGACGATGCAGCAGTCGCTGTCGCAGGTCGTCACGAGCGTGCTGACCGTCGTCGGCGTGCTCGTCATGATGTTCTCCATCTCCTGGCAGCTCGCGCTCGTCGCGCTCGTCACCCTGCCGCTCATGGGCGTCATCTTCGGCGTCATCGGACCGAAGTCGCAGCGGAACTTCGCCGAGCAGTGGAAGAAGACGGGGCGCCTCAACGCGCGCGTCGAGGAGTCGTTCTCCGGTCACGCCCTCGTTCGCGTCTTCGGACGCGAGAAGGATGCACGCGAGCAGTTCCAGGTCGACAACGAGCAGCTCTTCCAGGCGGCCTTCAAGGCCCAGTTCTGGGCGGGCGTCATGATGCCGGCGATGATGTTCATCGGGAACCTGTCCTACGTGGGCATCGCGGTGCTCGGCGGCCTCATGGTCGCGAGCGGCAACCTCCGCCTCGGCGACGTGCAGGCGTTCATCCAGTACTCGCAGCAGTTCACGCAGCCGCTCGCCGAGCTCGGCGGGATGGCTGCCGTGCTGCAGTCGGGCACGGCCTCGGCCGAGCGGGTGTTCGAGCTGCTCGACGAGGACGAGCAGGAGCCCGATGCGAGCGACGCGCCCAAGCCGGCGAACGGTGCGGGCGAGATCGTCTTCGATGACGTCACCTTCTCGTACACGCCGGAGCAGAAGCTCATCGAGAACCTCAACTTCTCGGTCGAGCCGGGCCAGACGGTCGCGATCGTCGGGCCGACCGGTGCCGGCAAGTCGACCCTCGTGAACCTCATCATGCGCTTCTACGAGCTCGACGGCGGGCGCATCCTGCTCGACGGGCAGGACATCGCGGAGCTCAGGCGCGAGGACGTCCGCAGCCGAACCGGCATGGTGCTGCAGGATCCGTGGCTGTTCGCGGGGTCCATCCGCGAGAACATCCGCTACGGACGTCAGGACGCGACCGACGAGGAGGTGCTCGCCGCTGCGACCGCCTGCTACGTCGACCGCTTCGTGCACTCACTGCCCGAGGGGTACGACACGGTGCTCGACGAGGACGCGTCGAACGTCTCCGCCGGCGAGCGTCAGCTCATCACCATCGCGCGCGCCTTCGTCTCCGACCCCCAGGTGCTCATCCTGGACGAGGCGACGAGCTCGGTCGACACGCGCACGGAGCTGCTCCTCCAGCAGGCGATGGCGGCTCTCCGCCAGGGCCGCACGAGCTTCGTCATCGCGCACCGTCTCTCGACGATCCGCGACGCCGACCTGATCCTCGTCATGGAGCACGGCTCCATCGTCGAGCAGGGCACGCACGATGAGCTCGTGAAGCAGGGCGGCGCCTACGCGAGGCTCTACAACTCGCAGTTCGAGCAGGCCGTCAGCGACCTGGATGCCGAGCAGAGCCAGCTCACGTCCTAGTCAAGCGCACAAGAGAACCGCCCGCCTCGTCTCGAGGTGGGCGGTTCTCTGCGCTCTGCGCTCTGCGCTCTGCGCTCTGCGCGCTGTGTGCCGGGCGCGGGGGTGGCACCCCGGGCGGGGAGCCGGCGTGGACCCTACGCGAGCATCTCGTAGACGCCGGACCCGATGAAGATCAACGCGATCACGACGAGGCCGATCCAGAAGAACTTGCGTGTGCGCGTGACGGGTTTGCTCATGGGGGAAGCCTACGCGGCGGACCAGCCTCCGTCGGAGGGGAGGATGACGCCGTTGATGTTGACGCCGTCATCGCTGAGCAGGAAGGTGATGGATGCGGCGAGCGCGGTTCCCGTGGTGGGCGTCGGCAGCAGCGCCATCGCCTGACGGACGCGCTGCCCGCCGAGCTCGGAGTCGAAGCGGGCCTCGATGTTGGTGGCGACGGGCCCCGGGGCGACGGCGTTGATGCGGAGTCCGCTTGGGCCGTACATGAACGCACTCGACTTGGTGAGCCCGGCGACGGCGTGCTTCGACGCGGTGTAGGCGGCGCCTGCGGCCGACCCGCGGAGTGCGGCCTCGGAGGCGACGTTGACGATCGCGCCCGTGCCGACGGCGAGCATCGCGGGCACGACGGCGCGCATGAGCTTCATCGTGCCGGTCACGTTGACGGCGAAGACGCGGTTCCAGACCTCGTCGCTGACCTCGCCGACCGGCGTCATGTTGTCCATGATGCCGGCGATGTTCGCGAGGCCGTCGATGCGGGAGCCGGCCGCCTCGAGGATCCGCGCGACGCCAGCGTCGTCGGTGATGTCGGCGGTGAGGGTGACGATGTCGGCGCCGTCGTGCTCGGTGATGAGCGCAGCGAGGCGCTCTGCGGAGACGTCGACGGCGATGACGCGCCCGCCCTCGCGCGCGATGCGGGACGCGGTCGCCTTGCCGATCCCGGAGCCGGCACCCGTGACGATGACGGTCTTGCCGTCGAAGCGGCCTCCCGTCGTGGCTTCGACCCAGGCCGCCGCTCGCGGCGCGCGAGGGGTGTCGAGGTCGGCGACGGGGCCGAAGTCGCCGGGTTGTGCTGGGGTGACCTCGCCGCTGTTCGCTCGCGCGATCATCGCGTCCACCATCTCCTGGGGGAACTTGCCCTGGCTCAGCTCGACGAGCTGCGAGAGGGGGAGGCCGGAGACGGGGGCGAGGGAGGAGGCATCCTGGCCGCCCTGGGCGAGGATCTCGCGGATGACGACGCCTCCCGTCGGATCGGTGAGCCATTCGCCGATCGTGGTGTCACCGGTGAGGGGGTGTGCGCTCGAGGTCATCGTGGTGCCAGCTTTCTGTTCGGTCCGCCGAGCCCGCGCTCGTGGCGAGCGTGGGCCGAGGTGGCGACAGTGTCGGATCGAAGGAACCGGACAACACTGTCCGGTTTATGCTATCCCGGTGTCGACTCCAGCGAAAGCCAATCGAGGACCAAGTGCTGGCCCCGAGAACCGCCGTGCCCTCATCGCGGCCGCGCGGGAGATCTTCGGCGAAGGGGGAGTGGATGCTCCGCTCAGCGCTGTCGCCAAGCGCGCTGGCGTCGGCCAGGGCAGTCTGTACCGGCATTTCCCGGATCGGGCGTCGCTTGCGCTCGCGGTGTTCGGTGACGCCATCATCGAGCTCGAAGATCTCGCTGCCTCACCCGAGGCCGATCTGGCAGGAATGCTCGAGCTCATCGCCCGGCAGATGCTCGTGTCGGTCGGCCTCATCCAGCTCACCCTGACCGACACCGCAGACGCGCAGGGGGCGAGCGTTCGAGGCCGGATGCTCGCGGTGCTCGGTACCGTTCTCGAGCGCGAATGGGCGAGCGGTCGGGTTGACCGGGAGATCGGCAGAGACGACCTGCTCCTGCTGCTCTCGATGCTCGCCGGTGTTCTGCCGCGGACGCCGCTCGGTGAGCGCGAGGCCGTCGTGCGGCGCGCGCTCGAGCTGTTCTGGCGGTCGTTCGCTTCCTGAGCGGGGTCAGCTGCCTTCGGTGAACTGGCGGAGCACTCGGCGGATGCCCTGGAATCCGATGACGAGGCCCTGCAGCTCCTCGTCGCTCAGGTGGGCCGCGAACTCGTCGGTGTCGGTGCGGAGTCCGAGGAAGCGCTCGTGCAACCGGATGGCCTTGCGGGTCGCCGTGAGGTGACGGATGCGCCGGTCGGGCTTGCCCTCCGTGCGGGTCAGGAGTCCGTGCTCGACGAGCTTGTCGATGCTGGCGGAGGCCGTCGGTACGGCGACGCCCAGGTGCTCGGCCGCCTGCGAGACGGTCGTGACCGTGCCCGTGGTCACGAGGAAGACCGTCTTGAGCTGCTGGGCGGTGATGTCGAGCTCGAGGAACGGTGCCATGTGCCTCGCGGCGAGGCTCCTCGTGAGCTCATTCCTGACGTCATTCAGCTGGGCGAGGAGTGCTTCGCGCGATTCGTCCTGCTGCATGTGAACCCCCTGGGATTGCCGAGCCTCTCACTAATAGTGAGGATGTGACTAAGTATAGTTCGAGGTGGGCACCAGAGCGGATGCCGGGACAGGAACGGAGTCGACCATGACCGATCAGATCTGGTGCATCGCAGGCGGCGAAGACGGGGCAGACCGGCAGCTCGCCGACTCCCTGCTTCGTGGTGGCAGCACGGTTGCGATCGTGGGACGCGACGTGGCCCCCTTCGCGCTGCTCGTCGACGACTACGCCGACGCGGTCATGCCCGTGGAGCTCACCGCGACGACCTCCGAGGCGCTGGCCGAGGTGCGCGAGAGCATCGAGCTGAACCTCGGCGAGGTCACGCACTTCGGGGTGCTGCTGGGCGAGATCGGCGAGGGGAATGCCGAGCAGGTCGCGGGTCGTCTCCTCCGCAAGTTCGAGGGCGCGGCCGCGCGCAACCAGGCCGGTCGCGGCGACGGCCAGCCTGCAGACCGCTGGCCAGTCGGGGCGCAGCTGGTGCTCGTCCGCGGCGCGGTCGGCAGCTCGAATCAGGTCCCGACCGAGGACCGGGGCGCTCAGAACTCCGACATCGAGGCGCGCATCCGGCTCGCTGGAGCGCAGTCGGCGCGACCCATGCCCACCGTGCGGGTTCGCGAGCTCGACGATCTCCTCCAGGACGCATCCGCTGACGCGGTCCGCTGACGCGACGCTCGGGATGCGTGGCCGCCGACGGCTAGGCTGACCGGGTGATCTCTCGCGCCAGGAACCTCGTCAATGCCGCGCGATCCCGCGCCAAGCGAGCGCTCGGCGGTGCGCCAGCGGAGGCGCCGTTGAGCTGGGCGATCAAGGTGCCGGCCCCGGACTCCCCGGAGGGGGACGTCTGGGGTGACGTGTTCTATGCGGAGGACCTCGCCAGGGCGCTGCGTCGACTCGGCCAGACGGTGTACGTCGACCGGTGGGAGACGCGCAGACGACCGGACCCGAGCGTCCAGGACGACGTCGCGGTGCACCTCCGTGGCTTCCACCGGCCCGAGCTCGTCGACGGCGCAGTCAACATCCTCTGGATCATCAGCCACCCGGACTGGGTGAGCGAGGAGGAGCTCGACCTGCCCTTCGACCTGCGCCTCGCCGCGAGCGTGCCCTGGGCTGCCGTCATGTCGCGCCCGGACCGCGAGATCCGCCCGCTGCTGCAGGCCACCAACGTCGAGCGGTTCACCCCCGAGCCGCAGCCGGGTGACCTGGAGTCCGGTGTGCTGTTCGTCGGCCGCTCTCGCAACATCTTCCGTCCCATCGTGCGCGACTCGATCGCGGCGGGTGCCGACCTCGAGGTCTACGGGGACCTGTGGGAGCAGTTCATCGATGGGCGCCACATCAAGGCCGAGTATCTCGACAACGCTGCAGCCCCTGGCGCCTACCGTGGGGCTCGCATCGTGCTCAACGACCACTGGGACGATATGGCGCAGCACGGCTTCGTCTCGAACCGGCTCTTCGATGCCGTCGCTGCGGGTGCCGTCGTCGTCTCGGACGAGATCACCGGCGGCTTCCCCGTCGAGTTCGGCGGTTCCGTGCGCACGTACGCGTCGGTGGATGAGCTTCGCGGGCTCCTCGCCGAGGGCGCGAGCGGCTGGCCCACCCCGGAGGAGCGGGCAGCGACCTCCGGCAAGGTCGCCGAGTTCCACTCCTTCGATGCGCGGGCGATGACCCTGCTCGTCTCGGCGAGAGAAGCGCTGGCCGCGCGCGCTTGACGGCGGAGCGGGCCGCCCCCGCCGAGGGGGACTGCCGAGGTGACTACACCTCGCTGGGTTCTTGCGCCTTCGTCACCGCCTCGAGGATCGGCGTGCCGACCTTGCCGCTGACGCGCCCGACCGCCTCGACCGACGCGAATGACCCCGCGTTCAGCACGATGACGGGCGTGATGAGCGAGAAGCCGGCGGCCTCCACGATGTCGCGATCGAACTCGACGAGCACCGTGTCCGGCGTGACCTTGTCGCCCGCCTTCACCTTGACGTCGAAGCCCTTGCCATCGAGCTCGACCGTGTCGATGCCGACGTGGATGAGCACCTCGAGCCCGTTGTCGAGCTGCAGGCCGAACGCGTGCCCGGTGGCCTGGGCGACGGCGACCGTGCCGGTTCCCGGAGCGTAGACGACGGTGCCGCTCGGCTTGATAGCGGCGCCCGGGCCCATGATGCCCTGACTGAAGACGGCATCGGGAACCTCCGACAGCGGGACGACCTCACCCTCGAGCGGTGACAGGACCTCGACGGTGCGGGGAGCCGACTCGCCCTCGCGGGCGGCGGAGGCGGCGATCACGTCCTCCGTGCTCTCTCCCTTCTTCGCCGTCTCCAGGTCGGCGACCGGAACGCGGGCCGCCTCGAATGCGGCCTGCTGCTCGGGGCTGCGGTAGCCGGAGAAGATGACGAGGAACATCGAGACGAGGAACGCGGCACCGACCGCGCCTGCGTAGAGCGGGATGTTGTCGAAGGCCGGGATGGTGAGCAGTGACGTGAAGACGAACGCGCTCGTCTTCACGCCGCCGCCGATGCCGATGATGACCCCGCCGACGAGACAGCCCACGAGCATCCGCCCGTAGATGCGCTTGAAGCGCAGGTGGATGCCGTACAGCGACGGCTCGGAGATGCCGCCGAGGAGGCCGGCCGCGAGGGCGCCCGTCGAGGTCTGCCGCATCTGGGCGTCCTTCTCGCGGATGGACAGGTACAGGACGCCGGCGGTCGCACCGAAGCACGCGAAGTTCCACGCGCCCATCGGCCCCTGGATGTAGTCGTAGCCGAGTGTCTGGATGTTGAGCAGCATGATCGCGTTGATCGGCCAGTGCAGGCCGAGCGGCACCATGAAGGGGTAGGCGAGCGGGATGACGATGGCGAAGATGAGCGGCGAGAAATCGTTGATGCCGCGGAGCAGGTTGGCGAGGCCAGCGCCCGTGTAGACGCCGATGGGGCCGATGAGGAACGCCGTGAGCGGGATCATGATCAGCATGCTCAGGAAGGGCACGAAGATGAGGTGCAGGTCTTCCGGGATGAGCTTCTTGAGGCCCTTGTACAGGGGTCCGAGCAGCGCGGCCATCAGCAGCGGCGGGAACACCTGCGAGCTGTAGTCGAAGACCGTGAGCGGGAGGCCGAAGATCGGCACGACGGAGACCTCGGAGCCGAAGACCTCGATGGGGTCGATGCCGTCGGCGAGCCCCGTGAAGCCAGGCAGCATGACGACGCCCATGATGGCGAAGCCGATCCACGGGTCGGCCCCCACGCGCTTGGACGCGTTGTACGCGATGTACAGGGGCAGAAAGACGAAGACCGCCTGCCAGCAGAGGTTGAGGAAGCGCCACGACGGCGGGAGGTCGGTGCGCGGGTCGGCCCAGTTGGGGATGACGCCCAGCGTGCTCATGAGCGCCATGAACGTGATGAACAGGGATGCGCCCAGCAGTGCCCCGAGGATGGGCCGGAACGAGTCGGACAGGAACTCGAAGACGCTGTCGAGCCACGCGAACTTGCCGCGCGGCCCCTTCGCGCGGGCCGCGGCCTTGATCGAGGCCGCGTCGTCCGGGTCGGCGGGGGAGCCACCGCCCGACATCGAGGGGAGCGCCTGGATGTCGTTGTAGACGTTCTGCACGCCGCCGCCGATGACAACCTGGTAGCGCTCGCCCGATTGCGGGACAACCCCCATGACGCCGGGAATCGCCTCGACGGCTGCCTGGTCGATGCCGGAAGCGTCGTGCAGCTGGAAGCGCAGCCGTGTCGCGCAGTGCGTGAGGTTCTCGATGTTCCCCGCGCCGCCGAGCTGGCTGACGATCTGGGCTGCTGGCCCCGAGTCTCCTGACGAATGTGCGGGCATGGTCGGACCTCCCTCGCGAGGCGTCCTCGTTGACGCCTGGATCGCGACGTTACGCCCGACCGTGAGCATTCACCAGATGCGAGCCGGCACCGTGCTCAATTCGTAGCCGGGCGCCTGTCCTGGCCCGGTGCTGAGGCCGCCGATGAGCGCATCAGGCGCGGTTCCACAGCTCGGGCCACCCCACTCCGAAGCCGCGCACGAGTCGGCGCAGGGCGGGAAGCGAGAGTCCCACGACCGTCGACGGGTCGCCTTCGATGCGGTCGATGAAGGGAGCCCCGAGCGAGTCGATCGTGAACGCGCCGGCGACGTGCAGGGGCTCACCCGAGGCGACGTAGGCGTCGATCTCGGCGTCGACGAGATCGTCGGCGAAGGTCACGCTGGCGCTCGCGGTGCTGCCGACGCCGTCCCCGGAAGCGCCAGAGCCACCACGGCGGTCGACGAGCCAGTGACCAGACCACAGCGTGCCCGTCTGGCCTCGCTGCGCGAGCCAGCGCTCGCGGGCCACCTGCGGCTCGTGGGGCTTGCCGAGCATTCGGCCGCCGATCTCGAACATCGAGTCTCCCCCGAGGACGAGGCCGTCGAGCGGCTCCCCGGTCCGAGGGTCAGGCGCATCCGCGACCGCGAGTGCCTTGGCCCGAGCGAGCAGCTGCACGTAGTCGCTCGGATCGAGAGGCCCCTCAGCGAGGCGCGCCTCGATCACGGCGTCCTCGTCCACGCTCGACGGGATGACGACGGGCTCGATGCCCGCCTGTCGGAGCAGCATGAGGCGGGCAGGCGACGTCGAGGCGAGGTACAGGCGCATGAAGCGAGGGTACCGGGGCGGTGCGCGCTGAGTGGAGGCCTGCCTTCCGGGGCGGTCGGACGCCGCCGGTCAGGGGGCGGTCAGCCAACGCGCGACCTCCTGCCAGAGTGCGCCAAGGCCGTTTGCATACGATCTCTCGCATGCTCATCAGGCTCCACAGTTCGGCCCAGCGCCCAGACTCCGAAGGGAAGGGCGTCGGGTGACCCGCATCGAGTCGAGGTACCGCGCGCCGAAGCAGACCAGGTTCTCCCGCTCATCCGTGGTGTGGGATTCGCCGGGCGTCGAAGCCGTATCCGCGCCCTCCGCACTCGCCTGGGTCGCTGAGGCGACGGGCGATGTCGAGGCGGCGAGCGTCGTCGAGGACGCGGTCGGCGCGATCACCGCGAACTCGCGCATCTCCGCGCCGGTCTCGGCCGAGCCGGGCGAGAGCGGGGGCCCGCACCTCGAGTACCTGCTCGAGACCGACCCGGTCCTGCGGACGCGACTGGTCTCGCTGCGCCGCCCGAAGACCGGTGAGCACCTCACGGTCACCTCCAACGGCCGCGGCGACTGGCGCGTCGGCGACCGCCCAGCCCCCGAGCTCAGCGGTGCGCTCGACGTGGACATCCGGGCGACGCCCCTCACCAACACGCTTCCCATGCGCAGGCTGGGACTCGAGGTCGGCGAAGAACGCGAGATCGAGGTCGCCTACATCGACACGGAGACGTTCGCCGTGTTCCTCGACCGTCAGCGGTACCGCCGCCTGAGTCGCACCCGCTACCTCTTCCAGGCGGCCGACGGCTCGTTCGAGCGCGAGATCGCGACCGACGAGCAGAGCTTCGTGCTCAGCTACCCCGGCCTGTTCACGCGGCTCTGACCCCGAGGCGGCCAGGCTCGGTGGGCGCGCACGGCTAGGCTCGAGCGCATGACCCACGACGGCACCACCTCAGACCTTTCAGCGGAGATCACCCCCGGAGACCTGATCGAGCTCGAGGTCGGCGACATCGCGCACGGCGGCATCTTCGTCGCCCGCCACGAGGGCCGAGTCGTGTTCGTCGCGGACGCCGTGCCCGGCGAGCTCGTGCAGGCTCGGGTGACCGAGGTCAGGAAGTCCTTCGCGCGGGCCGTCGCCACCAACGTGCTCCGCGTATCCGACGACCGCCAGGCGCACGTGTGGCAGGAAGCCGACATCGAGCGGGCTCCGGAGGAACGCGCCGGGGGCGCCGAGCTCGGACACATCCGCCTGGCCCGCCAGCGTGAGCTGAAGGCCCAGGTGCTGCGAGAGTCCATGGCTCGCTTCGCTGGCCACGACTGGCAGGGCGTCGTCGAACCCCTTCTCGGCGACGACGAGAACGGCGGAACGCGCTGGCGCACCCGCGTCACGCTCCACGTCGACAAGGAAGGGCGCGTCGGCCCGTACGCGGCACGCTCGCACCGCGTCATCGAGACCGAGACCCTGCCGCTCGCGCACGGCGACATCGAGGAGCTCGCTCCGCTCGGTCAACGCCTCGCCGGTTCCGGGCGCATCGAGCTCGTGGCACCCGCGGAGCTCGACACCCGCATGCGGACCATCCTCGACGGCACCCACGGGCGCAAGCCGGCCGTGGTCACCGAGGTCGTCAACGGGCGCGAGTACCGGGTCGACGAGGACGGGTTCTGGCAAGTCCACAGGCTGGCCGCCGAGACGCTCTCGAATGCCGTCGCCGACGCCCTCGATCCCACCCTCGTCGACGCCGAGGCCGTCAACCTCGACCTGTACGGCGGAGTCGGCCTGCTCGCGGCGGCGTTCGCGCAGGAAGCCGGACCAGGGGCCTTCATCGAGACCGTCGAGTCGAACGCGGCTGCAACCGGCCACGCCACCGCGAACCTCGCGGAGTGGCGCGGCGCGAGCGCCGTCACGGCACGCGTCGACCAGTACCTCGCGAACCTCGAGCGCGATGCGACGCACCTCGACCGCGACGGGATCCGCCGCGGAAGCGTCATCCTCGACCCGCCGCGCTCCGGCGCCGGCAAGGACGTCATCGACCGTCTCGCGGGCTTCGGACCGGCTCAGCTCGTGTACGTCGCCTGCGACCCGGTCGCGCTCGCCCGCGACACCGGTCTCCTCCGAGGCCACGGCTACACGCTCGACTGGATGCGCGCCTACGACCTCTTCCCGAACACGCACCACTTCGAGACGGTCGCCCGCTTCGTGCGCGCCTGACCGAAACGACGACGCCGTACGCGATGAACGCCGGGCACTCGCAGGAGCGAGGGACCCGGCGTTCGTCGCACTGTCTCCGTCGAGCAGAGAGACCAGGGCGTCCTAGCGAGCGGCGCCGGCGAGGCTGCCCGTCGTCTGCGCAGCATCGTCGATGATGATGCATTGGATGAGACGGTCATCGGCTTCTTCCCAGCTCTGCTGGGTGGGAGTGAGGTAGCTGAAGTTCAGCGTGCTCTCCTCGTAGGGAAGCCCGACGAAGGTCGCGAACTGCGCCGTGCAGTCGGTGTCCGCCTGCGCGCTGATGGCTTCGTCTCCGGGGTACTCGCCCGCGGGCATCTCGACCTCGAAGTACACCTCGTAGTCGTGTGGGTCAGAGCATGGTACGACCGGGATCTCGCTGACCGTGGTGCTGCCGGCGTCGTTGAAGCAGTCACCCACCGCGAGCTTGAAGACGTCGAGGTCACCCGACTCGGTGACCTCCTGCGTCTCGCCGTCGCGGACGTCGCTCTCGCCGCCGGAGAGCTCGCCCTCGACCGAGTCCGCGATCTCCTGGGCCGCGGAGCAGCCGGTGAGGCCGAACCCGAGGAGTACGAGGGCTCCGATCGCAAACGCTGATGTGACGGTGGTCTTCGCCATGGTCTCCCCTGGAGGTTCGGTGGTTTTCGCTCACTGTAGCGAGAAAATGGGCGATTCAGGGCCGCTTCTCGAGCAGCAGCGCGACGGCGCGTTCCTTGCGATCGACTGGGCAGTCCGCGAAATACGCTGAGCTGGCGATGAGCGCCTGCGTGTAGCACTCGGCGTGCCCCTCGACCGCGGGGACCGCGTTGCCGTCCCAGCCGGAGAACTGCCCGTAGCCCTCCTCCTCAAGCACGCGGACCATCTCGTCCGGGTTCGGGAAGACGTACGCCTGCTGCGCGTGGCCCAGCTCATGGATCAGGACCGACGCCCCCGCATCGGTGATCGTCGGGAACAGGGTCGCATCATCCGCCCGCAGGTGGATGCTGGCGGTCGGTGGCTCGACCGGGCAGCCGCTGCCCTCGCACCAGGACTGCTTCGTGCAGGCCTGCGCGTCTTCAGGGCAGGCCGTCTGGCCATCGGCAGCCCAGGTCGCAGGAACACCGGATGCCGCGATGAAGGCGTCGATACCAGCCGTTCCCTCGGGCCACGGGCCGACCGGGGCCGTGACGAGCGGCGGGTAGCTCAGCGAGGCGCTCTGCGCATCTTCCGGCGCGACGAGGACCGGCTCGAAACCGCTCTGCGTGCCGAGGACGTTGACCTCGAACCACTCGCGGACGCCGTCAGCGCTCCACGGCTCTCCCGCAGTCGCGCCACCCTCGTCGTTCGAGGGCACACCAGCGGGGGTCGCGAACACCAGCACCACTGCAAGCAGGGCGACGACGGCGAACAGGAACCCGCCAGATGATCGCTCGGTTCGCATGTGGTTGCGATCAGCTCCGGTAGGAGCCACCGAACGGGTCGCTCGCGGAGCCGCCGCCGCGCATGCTGCGCTGCGAGAGCTGCCACGCCGTGCGGCGCTTGACGATGTCGCGGGGACGGTCGAGGTCCTGCGCTGACTCGATCATCGAGGCCAG
Organism: Pseudoclavibacter sp. RFBG4; assembly: GCF_002931515.1. Taxonomy (NCBI): domain Bacteria; kingdom Bacillati; phylum Actinomycetota; class Actinomycetes; order Micrococcales; family Microbacteriaceae; genus Pseudoclavibacter; species Pseudoclavibacter sp. RFBG4. The sequence continues at coordinate 22,297 of NZ_PSYC01000015.1, forward strand.
CACGAGCGTGGCCGCCGCGAGCTCATCCTCGGTGGGGTTCCCGCTGACGGTGCGCACGATGTGCTCGAGGCCGACGTGCGAGGGGATCTGCTCCTGGCTCACAGTGGGATGTTCCCGTGCTTCTTGGGAGGCAGCGACGCGCGCTTCGTGCGCAGCGTGCGCAGCGCCTTCGCGACGATGACTCGGGTCGACGCGGGTTCGATGACCGAATCGAGCTCGCCGCGCTCAGCCGCCAGGAAGGGAGAGGCGACGTTGTAGGTGTACTCGTTCGCGAGGCGCGTGCGCACGGCGGCGACGTCCTCGCCCGCCTCCTCGGCGCGCTTGATCTCGCCGCGGTACAGGATGTTCACGGCACCCTGGCCGCCCATGACGGCGATCTCGGCGGTCGGCCATGCGAAGTTCAGGTCGGCGCCGAGCTGCTTCGAGCCCATGACGATGTACGCGCCGCCGTACGCCTTGCGCAGGATGACGGTCACGAGCGGCACCGTCGCCTCCGCGTACGCGTACAGCAGCTTCGCGCCGCGGCGGATGACCCCGGACCACTCCTGGTCGGTGCCGGGCAGGTAGCCAGGCACGTCAACGAGCGTGAGGATCGGGATCGAGAACGCGTCGCAGAAGCGCACGAAGCGGGACGCCTTCTCGCCGGCCTCGATGTTCAACGTGCCCGCCATCGCACTCGGCTGATTCGCGACGATGCCGACGGAGGTGCCGTCGACGCGCGCGAAGCCGATGATGATGTTGGGGGCGAAGAGCGGCTGCACCTCGAGGAAGTCGCCGTCGTCGACGATCAGCTCGATGACCTGCTTCACGTCGTACGGCTGGTTCGGGGAGTCTGGGATGACCGTGTTGAGCTTCTTGTCGAGATCCGTGATCTCGAGCTCCGTCTCGATGTCGTAGCTCGGCAGCTCGGCCTGGTTGTTGTCCGGCAGGAACGAGAGGAGCTGGCGCGCATAGTCGAGGGCGTCGTCCTCATCCGCGGCCAGGTAGTGGGAGACGCCCGAGGTGCGGTTGTGCGCGAGCGCGCCGCCGAGCTCCTCGAAGCCCACCTCCTCGCCGGTGACCGTCTTGATGACGTCAGGTCCCGTCACGAACATGTGGCTCGTCTTGTCGACCATGATGACGAAGTCGGTGAGCGCGGGGGAGTACACGGCGCCGCCGGCTGCAGGGCCCATGACGATGGAGATCTGCGGGATGACACCGGAGGCCTGCGTGTTGCGCCGGAAGATCTCGCCGTACTTCCCGAGCGCGACGACACCCTCCTGGATGCGCGCGCCGCCCGAGTCGAGCATGCCGATGATCGGCACCCCCACCTTCATGGCGTGGTCCATGATCTTGATGATCTTCTCGCCCGCGACTTCGCCCAGCGAGCCGCCGAACGTCGTGAAGTCCTGCGAGTAGACGGCAACACCGCGGCCGTGGATCGTGCCTGTTCCCGTGATGACCGCGTCGCCGTACGGGCGGCGGGCATCCATGCCGAAGGCCGTCGTCCGGTGCCGCACGTACTCGTCGAGCTCCACGAAGGAACCCGGGTCGAGCAGCTCGAGGATGCGCTCCCTCGCGGTCTTCTTGCCCTTCGCGTGCTGCTTCTTCGCAGAGACCTCCTCCGCCTGCGTCACTGCTTCCGCATGGCGGGCCCTGAGGTCGGCGATCTTGTCAGCCGTGCTCGTAGGGGTCGGACCGGACGCTGAGGAGTCAAGTGGTGCGGAGTTCACCCGCGTCACTTTACCGGGCGGCGGCTCATATTCGGCCGCACGGGTTAGCCTGATTCCCCGGTGAAGTGCAAGAGAGACGCACGACGCACGACATTTGAGAGGTTGGCGGCATGACTCAGGGGACTGGCGCACCGAACGGGGCCGCGCACAGGGCAGGCGCCGAGGTCGTGCCGCTGGCACCGGATGCCCAGGCGCAGCAGTGCCTGCTGCCGTCGAGCGCGCCCATGGCGCCGTACGACGCGAGCGTCCGCGGCGAGGCGGGCGCCGCGCCCGAGCTCTCGCGACGAAGCCTGTGGGGCAGGTGGGCGCTCGGTGTCGCGGCGCTCTCCCTCGTCCTCGCGTTCATCCCGGTTCCCGTGCTCAACATCGCGCTCGCGCTCTCCATCGCGGCCGTCGCGTTCGTGCTCGCGATCGTCGCGCTCTGGCAGAAGCGTCGCTCGAAGGTGCTCGCGATCATCGCCCTCGTCACCCTCTTCGTCGCCGTCCTCGCCTCAGTCGTGATGACCTTCGTGTACCTGTCGTTCATCGGCTCGGCGATCGCGGGCGCCCAGTGAGCACCCCGGCCATCACCCAGCTGCTTCTCGGAGGGCGCGCTGCTGGCACCGAGCTGCGCCTCATCTCGGTACCAGAAGCCACCTCGACCAACGACGTGCTCGCGGACATCTGGGAGCGCACCGGGGGAGAGGCCAGCCAGAACCCGGCCCTCAGCACCCTCGTCACCTACGCCCAGACCGCGGGTGTCGGCCGCCACGGCCGCGAGTGGATCTCCCCGCGCGGCAAGTGCCTCGCAGCGTCGACCCTCGTGCGCCTCGCCGACGACGAGGCAGCCCCCCGCATCCTGGGCTGGCTGCCCCTCATCGCGGGACTCGCGCTCCGCAGCGCCATCCTCGAGCTGTCCCCGCCTGCCCCCGGCTTCCGGCCGGACGAGCATTCCGCTCGCGTCGAGATCAAGTGGCCGAACGACGTCCAGATCGACGGACGCAAGGTCGCCGGCATCCTGGGACGTGTCCTCGGAACGCGTGACGGGGAGCTCTCCTGCGTCGTGGGCACCGGCGTCAACATCACCCTGCAGGCCGAGGAGCTGCCCACGCCTCACGCCACCTCGCTCGCGCTGTCGGGGATGCTCCCACCGCACCCGGCGGAGCTCCTCCCCGCGTACCTCTCCGAGTTCGTGGCGAGACTCGAAGCGCTGCGCGAGACTCGCGGCGACGCGATCGCGAGCGGAGCCCACGGCGAACTGAGCGACGTCTGCTCGACCCTCCGCGCCCGCGTCGCAGCGACGCTGCCGTCCGGTGAGATCCTGCACGGCTTCGCGACGGAGCTCACGCCGGAAGGGCACCTCGTGATCAGAGGCGATGACGGGGAGACCAGGTCCGTCGCGGCAGGGGACGTCGAGCGGGTCCGCCCAGAGAACAGGGCCTGATGCGCGGCCGTCCACCGCATCCGAGCGAGCAGTCCTGGGACCAGATCTTCGGCGCTCCCGGCGCGCAGCAGTACGGCGCACCGCCCCAGGATGCGCAGCCCCCCGTCAGCCACGCGCCTCGACAGCAGGCGGCACCGCAGCAGCACGAGTACGCGCAGGTCCAGCAGCGAGCCGCGCCGGACCAGCGCCAGTACCACTCCGGACAGCAGTACGGTCAGCAGTTCCCCGCCCAGCCGGAGAGCCCCCAGCAGCGGTACTACGAGCCGCTCGGCATGCGGCTGCCGGAGCGGACGATCATGCGAGTGCGCCGACACGGACGCCGTCTGCTGCTGCCGTCGATCGTCCTCATCATCGGCTTCGCGGCCGCCGGCTACAACCTCGGTGCCCTGCAGGAGACGACGATCGGGGCCCGCCACGCCTGGCTGCTCATCTCGCTCGCCGCGATCGTGCTCCTCGGCGTCGTGCCCATCGTGGTCTGGCTCCAGGCACGCAGCAGGATCACCACGCACCGCATCGTGCTCTCGCAGGGAACCCTGACGAGCGAGACCCGCGAGATCTTCATGAACGCGATCGTCGACGTCACCGTTCGGCGCAACCTCTGGCAGGCGATGTTCCGCTCGGGGACGATCGTCCTCACCTCGGTCTCCGGCCACCGCCTCAGACTCATCGACGTGCCGAGCGCCAACACGGTCGCCGCGTGCATCCGGGAGCTCAGCGGGCCGTAGTCGCCCCGAGCGCCGAAACCGCGAGTTCCTCCTGCGGGCTCGCCGAGGGCCGCAGACGCGAAGAGCCGCGGGCAACAGTGCCCGCGGCTCTTCTGGGCCCGCCGATCACTCGGCTGACGAGGTCAGCTCGCCTCCATGGCCGTGCCGTCCTTCGCCTGCATCTCCGCGACGCGCTTGGGGGAGAACACCCAGAAGCGGTACAGGATGAAGCGGAAGATGGCGCCGAGGCCGATTCCGACGAGGTTCGCGATGTTATAGGCGATCCACGAGTGGTTGTCGAGCACGGCATTCGTGAACCAGATCGGGAGCAGGCCGATGCCGAGCCCCACGAGGCTGACGCCGAAGAACTCGATCGCCTCCCGGAAGTTGTCCTGGCGCTTGTGCTGGCGGAACGTCCAGATGCGGTTGCCGATCCAGTTCGTCACGATCGCCGCGCACGTCGAGATGACCTTCGCCCACAGCGCGCCATGCGCGACCTCGGTGGGGTTGAGTACCGTCAGCATGAGGATGTTGAACAGGCCGGTGTCGACGACGAAGCCGACCCCGCCGACGAGGCCGAAGTTGATGAGCTGCGCCATCATGCCCTTCGACGCCGCGATGCGTCGGAACACGTTGACGATGCGGCCCCAGAGGCTCCGCGAGGTCCGCTGCGCGGGCAGATCGAACTCGGCGGTCTCCGCGGCGACGAAGCCGACGAAGTCTTCAGGCTCAGAGTGATGCGGCTCTGCGTGCTTGTGGGAGCGATTGGTCAAGCGCTCGACCTCCATCGTGGGGCACTTGCGTGGATGATGCCGCCGCAAGCAGGATAAACTGTTGGGGAGTTGTGACCCTCGTCGGAGTATAGACACGTCAGAGCAAAAGGCACGTCACTGCCACTGCAACGCAGGCGGGGAGAACTCCCCAGCCGTCGAATTCGATGCGAGCGCACAGACTCCCTCACGGCAGGACTGCCAGCAGCACTCTCGAACGGAGCGAACCATGGGTCAGGTCGTCGGCGTCATCGGAGCCGGGCAGCTCGCGCGAATGATGCTCCCACCCGCTATCGAGCTCGACGTCGACCTGCGGGTCTTCGCGGCGGGCCGCGGCGAGAGCGCAGACCGCGCCGTCACCGCCGTCGGCGACATGCACGTCCTCGCTGAGGTGCTCGACTTCGCGCGCGGAGTGGACGTGGTCACCTTCGACCACGAGCACGTTCCGCAGGAGGTGCTCAGGGGCCTCGTCGACGCGGGCGTCGCCGTGCGCCCAGGGCCGCACGCGCTGCAGTACGCGCAGGACAAGCTCCTCATGCGCCGCCGTCTCGCCGAGCTCGGCATCCCGATTCCCAACTGGGCCGAGGTGCGCGACGAAGCGGAGCTGCAGGCGTTCATCGACGCCAACGGCGGCGTCGCCGTGCTCAAGACGCCACGAGGCGGCTACGACGGCAAGGGCGTCCGCATCGTCCGATCCGGCGCCGATGGCGCCGACTGGTTCGCTGCGGGGGAGTCCCTGCTCGTCGAGGAGCGCGTCGACTTCCGACGCGAGCTCGCGCAGCTCGTCGCCCGTCGTCCCTCCGGCGAGATCGCCCTCTGGCCGATCGTCGAGACCGTGCAGCGCGACGGCGTCTGCGCCGAGGTGCTCGCGCCCGCCCCCGGTGCCGAAGGAGCGGACGACCGCCTCGGCTACGTCGCCGCGACCATCGCCCAGTCGGTCGCCCTCGGGCTCGACGTCACCGGGGTGCTGGCCGTCGAGCTCTTCGAGACCACCGACCAGCGCATCCTCGTCAACGAGCTCGCGATGCGCCCCCACAACTCGGGGCACTGGACCATCGACGGGTCCACCACAAGCCAGTTCGAGCAGCACCTCCGCGCCGTCCTCGACCTTCCCCTCGGCGACACCGGCATGACGGCACCTCACGCCGTCATGGTCAACGTGCTCGGCGGCCCACAGGAGGGCAGCTACGGCGACCGGTACGAGAAGGCCATGCACGCGCATCCCGACGCGAAGATCCACAGCTACGGCAAGTCCGCGCGCCCCGGGCGGAAGGTGGGGCACGTGACCGTCGCGGGGCGCGAGCTCGACGACGTCGCCTACCGGGCCCGGGCTGCGGCGGCAGCGTTCGACGACGACCGCGTTTCCTGACGCGAGCCGTCACCGGCCAGCCTCAGCGGGGCCGCGCGCACCCGCGTCTACGCTTGCACGCATGAGCGACCACCCCACCGCATCGCCCGCGCCCGCAGACGACACCCCGCAGCAGGTGCCCCTCGTCGGCATCATCATGGGAAGCGACAGCGACTGGCGTGTCATGCACGAAGCACGCGACGTGCTCACGGAGTTCGGCATCCCCACGGAGGTCGAGGTCGTCTCCGCCCACCGCACCCCCGAGAAGCTCGTCAGCTACAGCCGCGAAGCGAGCGGACGCGGCATCCGCGTCATCATCGCCGGAGCAGGGGGCGCGGCCCACCTCCCCGGCATGGTCGCCTCGCTCACGACGCTCCCCGTCGTCGGCGTGCCGGTCCCGCTCAAGTACCTCGACGGCATGGACTCCCTGCTCTCGATCGTGCAGATGCCCGCGGGCATCCCCGTCGCGACGGTCTCCATCGGCGGAGCCAAGAACGCCGGAATCCTCGCCGCCCGCATCCTCGGCACAGCTGACGAAGCGCTGGCGGCCAGGCTCGCCGACTACAGTGACGGACTGCGCGACGCCGTAGAAGCCAAGAACGACGCCCTCAAGCAGTCGCTCTAGCCCACCCCCTCGGCCGCCGTCGCCACCCCTTGCTCCTCGACCGCAGGACCACATGACACTCACCCTCCCGCTCCGGTACCCGGACGCCAGCTCGCCGCAGCTCATGACCAGGCGCGCCTGGTGGCTGCTCCTCGCGAACTTCTTCCTTCCGGGAACCGCGCAGATCCTCGCCGGGAATCGGAAGTTCGGGCGCTTCATGCTCTCGATCTGGCTCGGTGGCATCGCGGCAGTTCTCGTGGTCCTGCTCATGGCGCTCGTGCTGCGCGGGCCCCTGCTGTTCGTGTTCTCCACCACGCTCGGCATCACCGCGGTGCACCTCGTGCTCATGCTCTACGTGGCCATGTGGGTCGTGAGCGGGCTGGACGCGCTCCGCCTCGTGCGCATCATCAAGCTCGAGCAGGTCGCTCGGCCGCTCATCGCCATCGTCGGCGTCGTCCTCGTCACCGTGCCGCTCGTGTTCGCCGCCGTCACGTCGCAGGTCGCGAACCAGGGGAAGTCCGCCATCGAGGGGCTCTTCGGCGGCGCCTCGAACGGCCTGCAGCTCCCATCCGATGGCCAGATCAACATCATGATGCTCGGCGGCGACCGCGGCGCCGACCGCGAAGGCCTGCGCCCCGACTCGATCAGCGTCATGAGCTTCAACGCGTTCACGGGCAAGCTCACCACGATCGGCCTCCCGCGAGCGATGGAGAGCTTCCCGTTCTCCGAGGGGCACATGCGCGACCTCTACCCGGACCTCTACGAGGGCTGCGCGGTCGACGTCTGCTACCTCAACTCCGTCTACACCGAGGCGACGATCGCCGAGGACGGCGGCTACGCCGACGCCGCCGAGCATGGCTCGGAGCCCGGCATCGAGGCGATGCGGGACGCGGTCGAGGGCATCACGGGGCTGAGCATCCAGTACTACGTGCTCGTCGACATGGCCGGCTTCACGGAGCTCATCGACGCCCTCGGCGGCGTCGACATCAACGTCACCGAGCGCGTGGGCATCGGCATCAACGACGACGGGTCACCCGGCTGGGCTCCTGCCACCGAGTTCATCGAGGTCGGACAGCAGCACATGGACGGCTCGACGGCCCTCTGGTACGCCCGCTCGCGCTACGAGACGACCGACTTCGCCCGCATGGAGCGCCAGCGGCAGCTCCAGGAGGCGATGGTGGCGACGATGACACCCGCCAACCTGCTCGGCAAGATCGGGCCGGTGACGGATGCGCTCGAGAAGGTCGTGCAGACCGACATCCCGGAGGGCATGATCGGCTACGTGGGCGATCTCCTCCTGAAGTCGCGCAGCGGCAACAGCGTGCGGCTCGACATCGTGCCGCCCAACTTCGACCAGGGCAATCCCGACGTCCCCGCGATCCATGCCGCTGTCCAGGACGCGATCGCCTCTGACCCGCCCGAGGCGACGCCCGCTCCCGAGGAGACCGCGCCAGCCGAGTAGCTCCGGCCTCTGACCGCGCATGAGGGAGTTCTCATGCTGCGGGTCAGCGAAGCCTCTGGCTTGCCGGTGACCCAGCCGCGCCCGCGTGGCTCGATCGGCGGAAATACCCGGGTGTCGGGCTGATCGCGGCCGACAGCCGTCGTGCCCCCTGCTCGTCCGGACTCCAGGAGAGTCCTCTCATCTTGGCGACCCCGGTCGCCGCCGCTCCCTAGGTTCGAGGAACGTTCAGTCTTCACTCGACGCTGAACGTCTCCACGCTCGGCGACCTAGGGATGAACAGCCATGAAGATCCACGCACCCAAGAAGATCGTGCTCTTCTCCCACGACTCCGTCGGCCTCGGCCACGTTCGGCGCAACCTCGCTCTTGCCAGAGCATTCACCGAAGCAGCCGACCGCGACGGTACCGGCCCGGTCACGGGCCTCCTCGTCACGGGCGAGCCCGTCGCGCTGAAGTTCCCCCTGCCGCGCGGTTGGGAATGGCTCGTCATCCCCGGCATCACCAAATCCGGCTCCTCCTACGGCGCGCGTCGCCTCGACGTGCCCTTCGGCGACCTGACGCAGCTGCGAGGGCGCATCGTGCGCGGCGCGCTGCTGAGCTTCGGCCCAGACCTGGTGGTCGTCGACCGTCACCCCTACGGCGTCCGACAGGAGCTCGCTCCAGCGCTGCGGGATCTGAAGAGGGAACGGCCCGAGACCAGGATCGTCCTCGGCATGCGCGAGGTGCTCGACGAGCCCGCCCGCGCGGCGAAGGAGTGGGCGAAGCTCGACCTCGACCAGTTCTGCCGCGACTTCGACCAGATCTGGGTGTACGGCGACCCGCGCGTCCACGACCCCGTCGAGAGCGGCGAGATCCCAGCGGCCGTCAGCCACCTCGTCCGACACACGGGCTATCTGTCGGCGGGTCGGGCAGTCGGGCGGTCACCGCGCATGGTCGAGCAGCCCTACGTCGTGTCGATGTTCGGCGGCGGCTCGGACGCGTTCGAGCTCGCTGAGCTCGCGGCGCGCACCCCGGTGCCAGAAGGGTTCGAGCACCTCGTCGTCACGGGCCCGCAGATGCCGAGCGCCGACTTCCGTCGTGTGCAGGCCGCGGCTGGCCCCCACGTCCAGCTGCACAAATCCGTACCGGACGGCCTCGCCTGCCTGCGCGAGGCATCCGCTGCCGTGCTGATGGGCGGTTACAACACCATGTGCGAGCTGCTCTCCAGCCACGTCCCGGCCCTCGTCGTCCCGCGCACGTCGCCGCGCACCGAGCAGCTGATCCGCGCGACGGCCCTGGAACGCCACGGCGCCGTGAGCGTCCTCGAACCCGAGGCCGTCAGCCCGGACGCGCTGGCCCGCTGGTTCACCGCGGCCACGACCGGGCAGATCGCTCAGAGCGGCGGGCGATCCGCGATCGACGGGCACGGGCTCGACGCGGTCGTCCGGCTCACGGCGGCACTGCTGTCGCCGCACGACGCCCCCAGCGTCTCGCTGCGCATGAACCTGACGGCAGCGGTGGCCGATGCGCGCTAGCAGGGCGGCGAACGAGGGAAACCGGACAGCCATGACGGCGAGGAGCGAGACGAGCATGAGACAGCAATCCAAGACGGGCTACGTCGTCAAGGTGTATCCGCGATTCTCGGAGACCTTCGTCGTCACCGAGATCCTGGCGAGAGAGGCGCGCGGCGAGCAGATCGCGATCTACGCCCTGCGCCCCACGAGCGATCCCCGCTTCCACCCGGAGCTGGCTCGCGTCCAGGCTCCCGTGACCTTCATCGCGAAGGAGCACAAGCTCGGCGAGGTGTGGGCCGACGTCGCCGAAGCAGAGCGCACCGTCCCCGGCTTCGCGCAGCGCTTCGCCGAAAGCCTCCCAGAGCTCGCCACCTTCGAGGCATCCGAGGTGGCCCAGGGCGTCCGCCTCGCCGCGGAGAGCATCCGCGCGAACCTCACCCACCTGCACGCGCACTTCGGCTCCCTCGCCGGCCGCGTCGCGGAAGTCGCCTCCCGCCTCAGCGGGATTCCCTATTCAGTCACGCTCCACGCGAAGGACATCTTCCACGAGAGCGTCGACGAGCAGCGGCTCGGGACGCTCATCGAACGCGCCCACCACGTCGTCACCATCAGCAGGTTCAACCTCGAGTCGCTCCGCGACCGCTACCCGGAGCACGCCGCGAAGATCGTCCTGCAGTACAACGGGCTCGAGCTGGAGCGATTCCCCTACCGTGCGCCCGAGACACCGCGTGCGCCGGGAGCGCCGCTGCGGATCGCGGCCGTCGGGCGTCTCGTGGAGAAGAAGGGCTTCGGCCTGCTCATCGACGCCATCGCGCAGCTGCGCGACGAGGGGGTGGAGAGCGAGGTGCGCATCGCGGGCGACGGGGAGCTCGAGGTCGAGCTCGCGGCTCGAATCGCCGCGCAGGGACTGGAAGCTCGAGTGCACCTCCTCGGCAGCCGAACCCAGCGGGAGGTGGGGGAGCTGCTCCGCTGGGCAGAGATGTTCGTGGCCCCCTCCATCGTGGGTGAAGACGGCAACGCGGATGGACTGCCGACCGTGCTGCTGGAAGCCATGGCGACCGGCACCCCGTCCATCGCCAGCGACGTCACCGGCATGCCCGAGGTCATCGGGCGCATCGACGGCTTCGGCGAGACCGGGCTGCTCGTCCCGGCCGGCGACCGTGCGGCGCTCGTGGCCGCCATCCGTGCTCTCGCCGCCCATCCCGACCTCGCCCTGCTGACACGGCGCGCTCGGCGCCTCATCGAGGAGCGCTTCGACTCCGCCGCGCAGGCGAACTCGCTGCGGCGCCTTCAGCATCCCCTGCCCGCCTCCCTCGTCGGTCAACGAGTCGCGTACGTCTGCGCCGACCCCGGCGTGCCCGTCTTCGGCACGAAGGGGAGCTCCGTGCACGTGCAGGAAGTCCTTCGCGCGCTGCGCGCCCTCGGCGCGAGCGTGCAGCTCTACTGCGTCCGTCGGGGCGACCACGTGCCAGCAGACCTCGCCGACCTCGCCGTCACCGAGGTCACGGTCCGCGCGCGAGACGACGGCAACCGCGAGAGGGCAGTCCGGGCGGCCGCGCGTGAACTGGCCGAACGGGTCGCCGAGAGCCACCCCGACATCGTCTACGAGCGCTACAGCCTCTGGTCGTGCGCGCTCAGCGAGGTGACCACGGCAACCGGCGTGCCCGGGATCCTCGAAGTCAATTCCCCCCTCATCGACGAGCAGCGCAAGCACCGCCAGCTCCACGACGAGGCGGGAGCCCGGGCGAACCTCCGCACGCAGCTCGAGGTCGCCACCTCGACCGTCTGCGTCTCACCACCCGTCGCCGAGTGGGCCCGCCTGGCTGCACCAGAAGCGAGCGCACGCATCCACGTCATCCCGAACGGCGTCAACACGCGCCGGATCGCGGCGACGGATGCGGAGATCGTGCGCGAAGCCCCCGTCACCGTGGTGTTCGTCGGGACGCTCAAGCCCTGGCACGGCGTCTCGACACTGCTCGACGCGGTGTCCCTCTCGGCGCTGCCCTGGCGGCTCGTGATCGTCGGAGACGGCCCCGAGCGCGAGCGGCTCCTCGAGCAGGCCTCCGCGTTCCCGCCCGACACACGCCGACGCATCGAGTTCGCGGGCGCCGTGGCACCGTCCGAGGTGCCCCGCTGCCTCGCGGCCGCCTCCATCGCCGTCGCACCCTACCCGGCACACGACGGCGAAGAAGGCTACTTCTCACCGCTCAAGATCTACGAGTACCTCGCCTCAGGCCTGCCGATCGTTGCGAGCGCAACCGGACAGATCCCGAGCATCCTCGACGACGGACGAACCGGGGTCCTCGTCCCGCCATCCGACCCGCGCGCCCTCGCGGCGGCCCTCGACGACCTCGCCGCCGACCCCGCGCGCCGCACGAGCCTCTCCCGCGCCGCGCGCGTCCAAGCGGAAGAGCACCACGACTGGCGCAACGTCGTCACGAAGATCTGGCGGACCGTTGCGTAGGCGGCGCGACCCCGCGGACAAGCAGGGCGATCCAAAGGGCGCCTCGGGCGCCCACGCCACACCGGCGGGCCCGCTGAAGCGAACGCTGCGGCTCATCCGACCCTTCATCCCGGGAAACCGCCTGCTCGCCGCCGGCGGCATGACCGCGCTCCTCGCGGAGGTCATCTTCCGCGTCCTCGAGCCCTGGCCCACGAAGTTCGTCATCGACGCCGTCACCCGAAGCCTCGGAGCCGACCTCGCCGGGGCAGGGCCGAGCGCCAGCATGCCGCTGCTCCTCGCCTGCGGCGCAGCGCTGCTCGTCATCGTCTCCCTCCGCGCCTTCACCAACTACCTCGCGACGCTCGCCTTCGCGCTCGTCGGCTCCCGCGTCGCGACGCGACTCCGCTCGCACGTCTTCGACCACGTCCAGTCGCTCTCCTACGTCTACTACTCCAAAGCGCGAAGCGGCGACATCGTGCAGCGCCTCGTCGGCGACGTCGGCAAGCTGCAGGATGTGGCCGTCACGGCCGGACTCCCGCTGCTCGCCAACGTGCTCACGCTCGTCGTCATGAGCGGAGTGATGCTCTGGCTCGACCCGCTCCTCTCCCTCGTCGTCTTCGTCGCAGGGTTCCTCTACTTCCTCTTCTCCCGCACTTCGACGGGAGCGATCACCAACGCGGCCCGGAGAACACGAAAGGGCGAAGGCAACCTCGCCAACATCGCGCAGGAATCGCTCACGTCGCTCCGCATCGTGCAGATGTACGGACTCGAGTCCCACGTGGCGCGAACGTTCTCCGGCAACAACGAGCGTTCCCTCAAAGACGGCGTCCAGGCGAAGCGCCTCGCCGCCGGACTCGAGCGGAAGACCGACGTCATCGTCGGCCTCGCCACCGCAGTGATCCTCGTGGCAGGCGGCTGGCGAGTGGCCAGCCAGGTCATGACCCCAGGCGACCTCGTCATCTACCTCACGTACCTCAAGACGGCGATGAAACCCCTCAGGGACATGGCGAAGTACACCGGCCGCATCGCCAGCGCGGCCGCCAGCGGCGAACGCGTGGCCGACCTCCTCGACGTCGTCCCCGAGATCGCCGACACCCCGCACGCCGTCTCGGTGGCGCGAGTCCGCGGCGACCTCCTCCTGCGCGACGTGGCCCTCGGCTACGGCCAGCGGGACATCCTCAGAGGCCTGTCGCTCAGCATCGCCGCCGGCGAGCACATCGCCATCGTCGGCCCATCCGGGTCAGGCAAGTCGACACTCTCGCTCGCCCTGTGCCGACTCATCGAACCGCGCAGCGGCCGCATCGAGCTCGACGGGGTCGACATCCGGAACCTGACCCTCGCCTCCCTGCGCAGCCACATCGCGCTCGTCCCGCAGGAGGCGGTGCTGTTCTCCGAGACGGTCAGGAACAACATCCGCTTCGGCAGGCCAGGAGCGAGCGACGCCGACGTCGAATGGGCCGCCCGCCAGGCAAGCGCCGACGACTTCATCCGCCGCCTCCCAGAGGGATACGAGACAGTCCTCGGCGAGCGAGGCGGCACGCTCTCCGGCGGACAGCGGCAGCGCATCGCCATCGCACGCGCCATTCTCCGCGACAGCGAGATCGTCGTGCTCGACGAGGTCACCACCGGCCTCGACCCCCACTCCGCCAACGAGGTGCTGTCAGCCCTCACCGGCCTCACCACGGGACGGACCACCATCTCCATCACGCACGACGCGGCCGTCGCCCGCCGGGCCACACGCATCGTGTGGATCGAGGACGGGGAGATCCTGCTCGACGGCTCACCCATCGAACTCGGCGCATCGACCGGCAACCGCTTCGGGCGCTGGCTTCAGGCGCAGGACAAGCGGAGCGACCATGACGCAGCCTAGGACCCCCATGTTCGGTCTCGAGCCACTCGACCTCCTCCTCGCAGCCGGACGCGGGCAACCGGATGCGCGAGCGCTGTTGCGCTCACTGACCGGCGGGCGCGAGGTGACGGCGGGGCACCTCCGAGAGAAGCCGACGCTCTCCGTCATCGCGCGCCTCACCGAGCACTCAGGCGAGGGGCTCTGGTGGGCGGCGGGCCTCAGCGCAGCACAACGGGTGAAAGGCGCCAAGGCGCGAAAGCGCGCCACGGCGCTCGGCGTCGAGCTCGCAGAGCACGCCTTCGCCGACGGCTCGATTCTGCTCGTCGGCCCCGCCGCCACCGACCCACGCCTCGCGGATGCCGACCGCGAGCTCGCAGCAACGGCAGACATCGCCCCGCTCCCGAGCTCGACGCTCAACTACAACCCCTGGCGCCGTGCCGTCAGGATCCACGAGGCCCACGACACGGCTACCGTCGTCAAGCTCGCTCGCAGTCCGCTCACGGCATCGGCCGCCGCCGCCAACGCGGTCGCCTCGAGCGGGGGGCCGGCCCTGGCAACACGGGTCAGCGCATCCGGACGGCTGCTCCTGACCCCGCTCGCAAGCCCGGACTCGGCGCAGCCCGTCGACACACAGACGGCAGGCGGGCTGCTCGCGCGCATCCACACGCAGGCCCCACTCGCCGAGAGCCCCTCCCTCGCGTGGCGGGCGCACCTGTCGGCCAGCGTCGAGCAGCTCTCACGCCTCGTCCCCGAGCACGGCAACGCTGTCCGCGCGCTCTCGCGGTCGCTCGAAGGTCGCCTCGCGCAGAGCCCGCAGCACCCCGTCTTCCTGCACGGCGACTTCTCACGAGACCAGGTGCTGGGAGATGGCGGCCGGGGCGTCGTCGTCGACTTCGACCGGCACTCGGTTGGCGCGCCCGGCTCCGACCTTGGGTCGTACCTCGCCGTTGAACTGCTCAGCCGGATCGACGCCGAACCGGACGGCCTGCACAGACCGAGCGACCGCCTGACCGCCATCCGCGACGAGCTGCTGTCCGGCTATCTCGAAGGAGGCAGCGGGGCGAGGACCAGGCACTCCGAACCGACCCTCGACGAGATCGAGGCGTGGACCGCCCTGCACCTCCTCGCGCGGGCAAGCGAGCCATTCCGTGCCTGCGCGCCGAACTGGCGAGACGACATCGCGCAACGACTGACGATGATCGCGGACCTCACGCTCGCCGGAACCGAGGAACGAGCATGACCCCGAGCACGACGCATCGCGTGCCACTGGAGATCCCGCTCCCAGACGAGGCCGGCACCCTGACCATCGACCGGGCCTGGCCCGCCCAGGACGGTGCCCTCGTGGTCGAAGGCACAGACCCGGTCGGGCGGTGCCGCGCCGGCCGCATCGACCCGGAGGGCATCGCCACCGTCACCCCGCACCGGCAAGACACACGCCTGCCGGGCCTCAGCTCGACGCGCGGGACCCTGCTCGTCCACCGACTCGGCAAACGAGCCGTGCTCCGCGACGACGAAGCCGGACGATACGTCAAGGTCACCCGGCCCGGCAAGGCAGCACGCATCCACCAGGCGACGAGGCCCCTCGCCGGCGCGCTCAGCAGCGCAGGGTTCGCGACCGCCGACGAGTCACTGAGCGCAAGCGGCGACCTCATCCACGCCCGCGCGGTGGCGGGAAGCCTCATCGCGCACCTGGACCCCGACGCCTGGGGTCTCGCGCTCGCGGCCTTCGAACGCTCCTGGGGCAGCTTCGCGACCCAAGCTGTTCCTTCACGACCCGCCAGCTCCCCGATGACACCACTCGCCACGCACACGGCTGCTGACGAGGCCAGCATCCTCGCCGCCTGGCTCGAGAAGCTGCGAGCCTTCGATCCGCTCCGCCTCACCCCCGTCACCAAACGACTGTTCGTCGAACGAGTCGAACGCAGCTGCCAGGAGCTGACCGCGGACGCACGCCGGGCCGGGGCGCTCGCACATCGTGACCTGCACGACGGGCAGCTGCTCTTCGACCCGGACAGCCGACAGCTGGCGGTCCTCGACCTCGACACCGCCGCGCTCACCGAACCCGAACTCGACCTCGCGAACCTTCTCGCCCACCTCGACTTCGCAGCCTTCATCGGCACCATCTCGCGCCCGATGCGCGACCAAGCACATGCGATGATCGAGCGCCTCCAGCTGGCACTGGGCGGAAACCCCGAGAGGTTCGCCTGCTACCGCACGGCGGCCGAGCATCGCATCGCCTGCGTCTGGGCGTTCCGTCCCCGGTCGCACGATCGTGCCATCGCCTGGCTCGCCGGCGACCGCTGACCCCGCCCGCCGCTCGCATCCGCCCGCCGCTCCCATC
>NZ_PSYC01000030.1:0-36142 GCF_002931515.1 Pseudoclavibacter sp. RFBG4
CGCCCCGACTCCCCTGATCCCCGACTCCCCCGACGACTTGGAGCGCGCCCATGAGCGGCCGAAGCGAAGACCCCTCGACGTCGACGTCGATCTCCCCCTGGAAGCGCTTCTGGGAGCGCGGCGGCTGGTGGAAGGCGACGCTGCTCGTCGTCGTGTACTACGCGCTCTACCAGCTCGGGGGCTTCCTCTTCGTGCCCTTCAGGGGCGACCCGGCACCCGGTTCCGCCTCCGCGCTGTTCTTCGACTACATCCTGCCGATCGCGTTCGGCGGTGCGCTGCTCGTCGCCTTCGCGCTCTCACTCGGCTGGCTGCGCGAGCTGTTCGCGCGGCAGCCGATCAACGGCAGGGGGTGGATGTGGATCGGCGTCGCCGTCGTCCTCGTCTTCAACGTGCTCCGCTTCGCGTCGCTCGACTACGCGGCGGCCGGGCTCGATGTCGTCGCGGCCTGGCTGGTCGCCGGCCTCTGCATCGGCTTCGCCGAGGAGGTGCTGACACGCGGCTACGTCGTGAATCTCATGCGCAAGGCCGGCCACTCGGAGCTCGCGACCGCGCTCGTCTCGGCCGCACTGTTCGCGGGACTGCACTCGGGGAACCTGCTCGGCGGGCAGAGCCTCTTGGCAACGGGCATCCAGGTCATCTACACGTTCGCGTTCGGCATCTGCATGTACCTCACGCTGCGGGTCACGGGTCACCTCATCTGGCCGATCCTCCTGCACGCGAGCACCGACCCGAGCATCTTCCTGCTGACCACGCACCCGGGAGACGGGCCCCTGGCGACGTTCGCCGGATTCGGGAACATCCCGGTCATCCTCTTCGGCCTCGTGGCGATCATCTTCATCCGCGGACGAGTCACTCCGCCCGCGGTTCCGGGACTGCCTGAAGGCGCGCCACGCGACTGACGGCGCGCACCCTCGTCGCGAGCTGAAGTCAAGGGGTCTGGAAACTCCAGGGGCACCTGCGACGCTCAACCGGATCACACCGGGAGCCCACATGACCTCGATCTGGCACGACACCACCGCTCGCCCCATCACGGACCCCTCCGACGAGTTGCCGAGCAGAAGCGACGTCATCGTCGCGGGTGCTGGCATCGCGGGACTGACCGCGGCGGTCCTCCTCAGCGAGGCCGGGCTGAAGGTCACCCTCGTCGAGGCGCGCACCATCGCAGCGCTCGCGACGGGCAACACCACCGCGAAGTTCTCGCTGCTGCAGGGATCGCAGCTCTCCAGCGTTCGAGCGCAGCGCGGCCACGAGATCGCGGCGGCCTACGTCGAGGCGAACAGGCTCGGACTCGACTGGGCGGCAGCGTTCTGCGCCGAGGAGGGTGTGGGCTGGCAGACGAGGCCGGCCGTGAACTTCGCCACGACGAGGTCCGGGGCGAGAAAGGTGGACGAGGAGCGTGCGGTCGCCGAGGAGCTCGGGCTGCGCGTCGAGACCGGCGGACACCATGGGCTGCCCTTCACGGTCGAGAACTTCTTCGCGGTCCCCGGCAACGGGCAGCTCGACCCGTACGAGCTGTCGATCGCGCTCGTCGCCCGGGCTCGCCGGGCAGGCGCGAAGGTCGTGGAGGGACTGACCGTCACCGCCGCCTCCCAGCACAAGGCGCACGTCGAGGTGCAGGCGACGCGAGCACCGGACGCCGACCTCGTCTCGTTCTCCGCGTCGCACCTCATCCTCGCCACCGGCTTCCCCGCGCTCGACCGCGGCCTGCACTTCGCGCGCCTCACCGCCCACCGCTCGCACCTCGTGTCGTTCAGATCGGAACGCGAGGTGCCGACGGGCATGTACCTGTCGATGGACTCGGGCGGCCACTCGTACCGACAGTTCCGTCGCGGCGGTGATGACTACCTGCTCGTCGGCGGGGCCGGACACCAGGTCGGGGCCTCCGTCTCGTCTCGAGGGCTCGTCGACGCCCTCATCGCCCAGGCGCACGAGCGCTTCCCCGGCCTCAACGAGACCCACCGGTGGGCCGCCCAGGACTACACGAACGTCGACGCGACACCGCTGTCCGGCCCCATCGACCCGCGCGACGACCGCATCCTCGCCATGACCGGGTTCGCGAAGTGGGGCATGACGAACGGCGTCGCGGCCGCCCACGACCTCGCTGCCCGCATCCTCGGCGGGCGGGCCGAGTGGATGAAGACCCTCTTCGATCGTGCTCCCAGCGCGAAGGGCGCCCTGGGGCTCGCTGAGCGCGGCGCACACACCGCGGCCAGGCTCACGAGCGAATGGGGCAAGGCGCTGAGCCACACCGCCGACGAGGCACCCGCGGAGGGCGAGGGGCGCGTCGGTCGCGACGGAGTGCATCCGGTCGCGACGAGCACCCTCGGCGGAACGACGCGCACGGTCTCTGCCGTGTGCCCGCACCTGGGAGGCGTCGTCGTGTGGAACGACGAGTCCTGCTCGTGGGACTGCCCCCTGCATGCTTCACGCTTCGAGGCGGACGGGACGCGGATCGAGGGCCCCGCCACGACGGGCCTGCCCCGTGTTCCCTAGTCGACGGCGTCAGCCTTCTCGAACCTCCCCTTGAGCTCATCGAGCTCCAGAGCGTCCGTGGTGACCTGCTTCTTGTCGTCGTAGACGTCCCGGTCGATCTCGTTGGTGGCGTTGGCGACGAGCATGGCGACGAACGTGTCGCCGTTCACGTTGAGGAAGGTGCGGAAGATGCCCGCGAACCAGTCGACGGCGATGAGGAGGCCGACGGCCTCGAACGGGAGGCCGAGCGAGGTGGCCAGGAACATGGCGACGACGGGGAAGCCGCCCGGCACGGTGATGGTGCCCATGTTCAGGAGGATGGCGAGGGCCATGCCGAGCACGATCGTCCCGAAGTCGAGGGTGATGCCGCCCGACTGCGCGAGGAACATGACGACGATCATGTAGTTGAGCACGGCGCCGTATGACCCCATCGTGAGGCCGACGGAGAGCGTGAAGTTGGCGACGGGCTGGCTGACGCCGACCTTCTCGATCGCCGTCTTCAGCACCGTCGGGTAGGTGACGGCCGAGCTGGTCGTCGTGATGGCGATCATCGTCTGGTCGCTGAGCTTGGCGGGAAGACGCGCGGGGTTGAGCCCCGTTCGCAGCCAAACGACGACCACGAAGAGCACGAGCAGGATGAGCACCCCGATGAGTGTCGAGCCCAGGTACTTGAGTCCGCTCGTCACGACGGCGAACCCGACGGTGCCCGCGAGGTTCGCGAGGAGGCAGAAGACGCCGATCGGCGCGATGAGCATGACGAAGCGGATCATCGTGAGGACGATCTGCTGGATCTGGTCGAAGAAGTCCAGCACGAGGCGGTTGCCGGTCTTGGCGATGAAGGCGTTGAGCGCGACGCCGAACAGCAGCGAGAAGATGATGATCGGCACCATCGTGGCCGTCGACATGGCCGCGAAGATGTTCGTGGAGACGAAGTTCACGACCGTCTCCTGCCAGCCCGTTGCCTCGGCCGCTGACTCCTGCAGCGCTGGGTCGACCGCAGCGGAGAAGTCGATGCCGGCTCCGGGCTGGACCGCGGCGCTGATGCACCAGGCGAGGATCGCGGCGACGACGGAGAAGCCGATCATCCACGTGAAGGTGCGGGCGGCCATCCGCCCCATGCCCGAGCCGCTCATGGCTCCGGTCGCGACGATGACCGAGGTCATGACGAGCGGCACGATGGCCATCTGGATGAGACGGATGAAGAGGTCGCCGACGAACTTGAGGTTCGCCGCCCACTCGCCCACGAGCAGACCGAACACGATGCCGAGGATGGCAGCGGACCCGATCTGGAGGGCGGGGTTTTTCAGAGTTCTCTTCACGGTGTCCTCCGGGCGACTGACGGTGAGCGGCGCAGAGCTGCGTCGGTGCGACCCAAGCTAGGTCCGCGAGAAGCCGCAGCTCAGCAGATTGGTAGGACCGTTACACGCTGTTCACGTGGCGGCTCAGGCCGTAACACGCTCTTTACAGGAGCGGGCATCTCCCGCCGCGAATGGGCCTCCAGTGCGTGCCACACTGAGGATGTGGTGACGGTCGCCACACCGCTCACGCGAGAACAGGTGGCCCCGTGACTGACACGACCGACCGATCCCTCGGTCCACTTCCGCGCACGCGGGCTCTCATCGCGGACGACATCGTGCTCCACCTGGAACGCCTCATCGTCGGGGGCGACCTCGAGCCAGGAGCACCCCTGCCCCCGGAGCGCACTCTGGCGCTCGAGCTCGGCGTCTCGCGCAACGCACTCAGGGAGGCCCTGACGCGACTCGAGGGCCTGGGCCTCCTCGAGCGCCGCCACGGGAGCGCCAATCGCGTCAGCCGCGCAATCCCCCTCACCGCCACGCTTGCCGGCAGGCTCCAGGCGGTGCAGGCGGACTACGACCACTCGGCGGAGTTCCGAGCCCTCGTGGAACCGCGCATCGCGCGGCTCGCGGCCGAGCGTATCGACCGGGAGCAGCTGACGACGCTCGGAGAGCTGCTCGCGCGCTCGGCCGACGAGACGGATGCCGACCTCTCCGCCAGACTGGATATCGCCTTCCACACGGCCATCGCCCAGGCCACCGCCAACCCCCTGCTCGCGACGCTCGGCGAGCTCACGGCGTCCTGGACCGTCGAAGCTCGCGTGCTCTCGCACCTCGAGGGGGAAGGACGCAGGGTCTCCCACGAGGGCCACTCACGCATCTTCGCCGCCCTCTCCGCTCGCGACTCGGAAGCGGCCGAGTACGCCATGCGCATCCACCTCTCGGAGATCCGGGACGTCATCGAGCAGGCGCGGAGCGAGGAATCCCCTACCAGCACCCACACCGAGGCAGGGGTTCAGCACAGCAATTCTGGTCCAACCAATCCCAGGCCATCAAAGAGCTGAGGGCAGCCGAGGCAGATCTCACCACGGTTCATTGCTTTCTTTTCGCTCGTCTCATCCCAGGGTGATCAGAACACGAGAGTGGATCGTGCCCCTTTGCTTGCTTCAGCCGAGCACGCAGTGAGGAGCGCCACCACGCCGCTGGCGATTTCCCCCTAAAGAAGCATCCTCAGCCGGCAGCGGGATTCCTTCATCTTGTCACCATACTTCGTACCTCGACTCAGACTCCGCTTGCGCTGTTCCAGTTGCAGTGGTGGGCACCAACGCCAGCGCCCCAGGAATCGGTGCGGTCCTGACCGACCCGTTCGAGGTTCGAAGTACCGGCGGGGGCGGCGCCGAAGTCCACCACTGTTCCTTCTCAGACGAGCGCATCCCACTCGCCCCAGGCCGGGACGGGTGCGTACAGCTCGTCCACCGGAATGCTGTCGCGGTCCGCGCGCATGCGTGAACGCGGGTTGAACTCCACGATGGTCATCCAGCCGGTGCCGTCTTCGTTGTTATGCGACTGAACCTTGGACACGGGCTTGTAGGCCTGCGCTGGGAGGGTCGGGTCGTACGGGCCGTATTCGTACGCGGTCGCAATGTCTTGGAAGAGGCGTCCGTCTCCCAGGTTCTTCCACCACGAGTCGGAGATTCGGGCACCGACACCGAACGCAGGCGACGTCTGCCGAACCACCGTGAACGATGGGTGCTCGCCTGGAGTTATGACCACAAAGTACGGGACGATTCCCGTCTTCTGGTCGACGGGCGGGACTGCTGCCAGCCGCTCACCCGTAGCGTTGTAGCGACGTAGGGCTTCCCTCTCGTCGATCCATGAGAGCTCGTCCGTGATGGCGTCCTGAGTCCATGGGTTGAACTGTCCGCAAAAGAGCCACTCAGCCATTCGCCCGTCCCCTCGCTTGGGAGATCCTGCCTCGGGCGGTCATTCTCCGCGCTCTCGCGCCTCGCGGGCGTCCCGCTCAGCGATCCACACGCGACCCTCCGCCAGCTTGGCCTTCTCCCACTCCGGCTGGTGCTCCTCGTCCCGCGGGAAGTGCTTTTGGTCCGTGACGTACGCAATCGAATCGATCTCATGCGTCCACTCCGGTTCTTCGTCGTAGTTGTACTCTGCCGTGAACGCCCCCGCCGCCGTCACCGTGAACTTCGCGCTAAACCACGTCCCAGCACCCTCCCGGTACGACGCAGCACGAAGCGCGTCCATCGCGTCCGAAACGGGGTCGGGAGTCCTCAGCGACTCATAGTGAACACCATCCTCGACCGCGCGCCCGTCTGCACGAACCGCGCGCATACTCATTCTCGAGACCGGGGCAAGAACCGAGCACAGCAACACCATGGCTTCATCTCCTGGGCGCAATTGCTCGGACAGCGCTCACGCCAGGCCGTCGGAGGCGATCTTCTCCGCAAAGAACCCCTGCTCACCGTCGATTTTCATACTTCTCCGTCCCCAGTCGCCATCATCAATCCTGTAGTCAACAACAAATTTGTCAGGCACCTTGCTCTCGCCTGAATACTTGGGCGCGATTCGCACTTCGATACTCGTTAGGGGGTCTTTCGCGAGAAGGCCTCGCCAGGAGTTCTCCAGGTTGAAGTAGCTGTTGCCCCGCCAGCCGACCGGTGACAGCGAAGTCGACCGAGGTTACGACTCAGACGAGCGCATCCCACTCGCCCCAGGCCGGGACGGGTGCGTACAGCTCGTCCACGGGAATGCTGTCGCGGTCCACGCGCATGCGGGAACGCGGGTTGACTTCGATGAAGTTGATCCACCCGGTTCCGTCTTCGCGGTTGTTCGTTTCGACCTTGGCGACGTGCCTATACATCTTCGGAGGAAGGGTCGGATCGTAGGTTCCGTACTCGTACACCGTCGCGATGTCCAGGAAAAGTCGACCGTCGCCCAAGTTCTTCCACCACGAGTCGGACTGGCGGGCACCCACGCCGAATGCTGGCGACGTCTGCCGGACCACGGTAAACGATGGATGCTCCCCGGGAGTCACCACAACGAAGTAGGGCACGATGCCCGTCGTTGGATCGACAGGCGGCACCGCAGTCAATCTTGCACCTACCGTGTCGTAGCGACGCCGTGCTTCGCGCTCGTCGATCCAGGAGAGCTCATCCGTGACAGCAGCCTGACGCCAGATACTGAACTGTCCGCAAAAACGCCATTCAATCACGTACTCATCCCCTCCACTGGGTAGTCCTTACGTGTGCCATCCTCGTGCATCGCCGTGACAGTACCGCCGTCCTCCGACACTATCCACTCCGTGCCCGTCACATCTTTCACCTGAATGTCCTTGTCATCTGCAAACTTGAGCAACTCAGCAGGCGGCGGCCCGTTCTGCACGGGCACTTCCAACACCTGCTGCCCGTGCAGTGGCTTGCCGATGAAATCGTCCGAGTCGTAGCCCGCCGCTTCAAGGTCCGCTCGGTTCGTAGGTGTGTCAGCTACGAGAACGTCACGACTGTCTATTGCATATTTCGTTGTGATCTCGTTCAGATAGGACTTCCACGTTGCAGGCTGCACCTCGGCGAGCTGGGTGTTCTTTCGCTCGACGATCACACCTTCCGGGTCGAAGGAGTCGATGCGGTTGTAGCTTGACGCGCCGGGCTTGGTCACATGAAGCTCCGGCACGCGATACCGGTCGTAGTTCTCGAGGTTGAAGATGTTGCCCCGGAACGCCGCCCGCACATGCTCGTCGTAAACGTAGTTGCCGTCAGCGTCCCGCATGTTCAGAAGCTGATCGTAGCGGGCGATGCGCGCTTGGTACTCCGGGGAGATGCCCGAATCGGGGTCGATGGTGAAGACAGGCTTCTCGGGCGCCCCAGTGGGGACTTCGACCGGTTTGCCGTCGGCCTGCGGCTTCCACTCGTCTCCAGCACCCACATCATCGAGACCGCTGTCCGGCTGGGGCTGACGTTCTGTCCCGTCCGGGTCGCGAACGTCTGGCGTCCCGTCACCGTCGAGATCGGGTCCCCTGCCGCCTGGGTCGCGCACTCCCCCGTGCTCGTCGAGCAGCCCCCCGGGCGAGCCCGGGGTTCGGTCCTGCCCGGGCATTTCTGGCGTTCGAACGTCAGGTGTTGCCGTCGACGGCCACGGATCCGGCTTCCCACCTGAAGGCACCTCCGGTATGCGCCCACCGTTCGGTATCCCAGCGAACTGCCCGTCGGGTCCCTGGAACTCTGG
The DNA here is from genome assembly GCF_002931515.1 of Pseudoclavibacter sp. RFBG4. Lineage (NCBI taxonomy): Bacteria > Bacillati > Actinomycetota > Actinomycetes > Micrococcales > Microbacteriaceae > Pseudoclavibacter > Pseudoclavibacter sp. RFBG4. The sequence continues at coordinate 8,007 of NZ_PSYC01000030.1, forward strand.
CAGTGACTTCACCCATGCGGCGAAGTCGGCGACGCTGGTGTCTGCCTTCGCGAGGGCGTCGGCGAACGGCTTGAGGGCTGCGTTCAACGCGTCGTCGAGTTTCGTGAGGCCGCCGCCGACCGTGAGAAGTCCGTCGGCAAGCAGCTGGCCGAGCTTCACCGAAAGGGAAACCGGGACCCCGGCGTCGGCAGCGGCGGCCGCAGCCTTCGCGGCTACCGACGAGACTTTCTCGCCCAAAGCCGTCGCTTTCGCCGCAGCGCCCGCACCGGTCGGGATGAGCACCGTGCCGATGTTGAACGTCAGCGAGCCAGCCGCCTGTGCCGGGTTTTTCTCCCAGTCCTCGGGAGTACCGACGAACCCTTCCCAGGTCGTCTTCCACGCCTCATCCCCGACAACGGCGGAGAGGCCGTTGTCCGCGCCATCCAGCCAGTCATCGTCGACGTTCCCCTGCTGCAACCCGTCGAGGAGATCATCAAGCGGTTGCACCACGAGGGCGCCAGCAAGTGCGAGCGTGCTCACCCACGACGGCCCCCAGACAGATCCGTCGAAGAAACCCCCCGTCTCTGGGTTGAAACCGAGGACAAGCGTGCCGAGGCCGGAAATCGTCTCAGTCAGGCTCTCCAAGATGCCAGCAGCGAAGTGGATGCCGTCGGTGTGCGCATCGGGAACATCCACACCCCACGGCAGCTCGCCGCCCGATGCTTCGAACTCCGCGTAGTTGATCGGCACGTACTCGGGGATCTCCTCGCCCAGCACCGTCTCGACCATAGGCAGGAGCACGTTCACGCATGTCGCGGCTTTCTCCGCCAACAGCGTCGCTTGCGTGGTCACATCCGCTTGGCGTTCCTCGTTCTCATCCACCCACGGCTGATACTGATCCCAGTCGAGATGCACTGACTCCGGCTTGTCGTTGGCGCTTGGCGGAGGTGCGAGCTTCCCCCTCGGCCTCGCCTTCTCGTGGATGTTGTACGGGCTGTCGCCGGGAATCGTGATCCCGAACTCGGTCTTGGTGAGGAAGTTCCACGCCTCGACCTTCAGATCCACGAGCTTCTTCACGATCGGAGCTGCCTCGTCCGCGAACGTCGCCAACGCTCCTTGCGCTGTGGCTGTGTCAGCGCTGACGGCGGACGTCATCGTCTCGACCGGCCCCATCAGACCGAGCAGGAGATCGCCTTCCGGCGCGACGTAGTGCGTTGCCATGCTCTGCCACTCGAGCGCTGCGTCCGCACCCGCGCCACCGATCGCGGTGCCCGTCGAGCCCAACGTTGCCGCTTGTTCGGCGATCGTGTCCGTGTCGAGCTTCGTGCCCGGAATCGACTCCGGGTCCAAGCGCCCGCGCAGATCCACCACGGCTACTCGCTCTCGGCCAGGAAGTAGTCGAAGTCGCCATCGGACGCGGCGGCGAGCGCTTCGTTCTGCGCGGCCTGCACGCCGTCGGCCATCTCATAGCCTGCGTTGACGTACACGGTCGTGGCTTCCTGGGCGCCAAGGGATGCAGCAGCCAGGTGGTTGCCCGCGACACCGCTCTGCTGCAGCTGCGCAGACACGAACGCGTTGATCGCGGTCGCGAGGTCCGCCTGATCGTCACAAGCTCCGGCTAGCGACTCCGCGATGCCCGGGAGGAGCGACGCGTTCGTGCTGAGGGTCTCGCTCGGCGCCTGCAGCTTCTGCAGCACACCCAGCACCCCATCTGGATGGATCCGATACTCCGACACCGACGCCCCCTCGTTTGGACCGATCCCCCGCGGCCCGGGATCAACCTATGAGCGAACGCGGATTCTCACAACGGGGAGAAGTCCCCGCCATCGTCTCCGAGCGCCACCAGCCACCCGTCGCCTACCCGCGCGATCCCAGCGAGCAGCACCTCGACCATGCCCACACCCCACCCATTCGAATGGACCTCCGTCCACCAGAACGGACCCGCCCCTTCGAGCCTCGCGGTATACCCCTCGGGCAACAGCACACGGACAGACGCCCACGACTCGATGCGCAGCGACTGCACCAGTGTCAGCTCCGCGCCAGTCGACGTCTGCTGCGCGTACAAGCCTCCACCGCCCCACAGCGGGCCCACAACGATGTCGGCGTCGATGACGGCAGCGGCAGCAACACAGGCCTCCGTCGACACCGGCTGCGACGTCAGTAGCGCCCAGTCCCGACGCGTCATCCCGCATCCTCGGCCCACGATCGCCAGCCAAGCCTTGCTGCAGCAGAACCGCTTTCAGCACCGGGCTCCGCGAACCTCGTCAGCACTCGGCCCGAGCCGGATGCACCGAACCTGCTCACTTTCACCGCAGGACTGGCGGGGTGGTCCGGAACCTGGCCGAACGTGACCGAGACCACTGGGCGAGGAACGCACAGTGCGCCGGAGCCAACTGTCAGATCCTGTCTGCCGCGATCGACGCTGACAAGCGCGTCCGTCACCGTCGCCTCCCGCCCCAACTCCCGCAGCGCGAGCTCCGCGTCCCGGGGAAGCACGTCGCCTTCGAGGAGCATGTGCGTCTCCTCGAGCAGGGCACCGGAGCCACGACGCAGAGCCATGGTGGCGGAGAGGCTGTCTCCGGCGACATAGAGCTGCGCGGGCGCGGGCATTCCCGATCGGACGAACTCCGTCACCCTTCTCCGGCTCCAGCTCGCCATCGCAGGTTCAGCGACACCCCAGCCAGTCGGCGCTCGACCCAGCACGCCCGCAAGGAGTTCGACAGCTCCCCCGAGCAGCAACGATGCTGTGGGTTCGTGGCGGATACGCACGGATAAGAGGGTTCGGGCGACGCCGGAGCTGCCTTCGACTGCCGGCGCGGTGACCGTCGCGGCTTTTGGCCCTGTAAAGGCATCACCGAGTGAATCGAGCAGCACGCCAGTCCCGGCAAAGCGGAATCCCTGCGCTTCGCGGACGATCCATCGGCCGCCGGTTCCGCGCAGGGCTCGCAGCATCCCAAGCGTCAACGAGCTGCCGGCGGGTGTCACCCAGGCAGCCCGGCCACCAGCTTCACCAACAGCGCGCATGAGGCCAAGACGCATCGAACTCGCGTGCAGCACACGAGCGTCCGTCTCGGCCACTACGAATCCATCACCGCTCAACGACACCAGCGGATGTCGGACGCGGAGCCCGTCACCTGCATCGGCGGTCACACCCCGTGGCGCCTTCGCGAACCCCTTCGGAGCCGCCCCCTGTTCCCCACCGAGCGACGTCGCCACTTCCCCCATGCGCACCCCCATGCGAATCAGCGCAAGCGTAGGACATCGACAACCCACGCGCTGGGCGACGCGTGGACACGGCGTCATCAAGCACAGCAGAAAGGCCCCGACTCCCTTGCGATTGCAGGGTAGTCGGGGCCTTTCAGATGGCGGTGACGGTGGGATTTGAACCCACGGTAGAGTCGCCCCTACACAACATTTCGAGTGTTGCACCTTCGGCCGCTCGGACACGTCACCGTGAGGAATCTTATACCGAGACCAGGGGTGCGCCGCAAATCGAGCCGCCCAGGCGTGTTTTCGAGCGCGCAGCCGGGCGGGGCCGGAGAAGATCGGTATCTGGATTGACTCGGTGAAGGGCGGCAGGGCTGGCTACCGAGGTGCTCCGGTCTCGATCAAGCGCACAGCGCCCACATCGATGCGGAGATCAAGCGTGCAGGCGGCCCGGCCCGGGCCGCGGAGCTCCTCGCCGTCGGCGTAGACGAGCACGCCCTTCGGCACCTGCACGCGGATGCTCGTCAGATGCTCGAAGTTGACGGCCGGGAGGCGCGTGTGCAGGCCGGCCATGGCAAGCGGGAAGAGCGTGAGCAGACCGATCCGTGGGAGCCCTGCGACGACGAACAGGTCGAGGTGCCCGTCGTCGATGACCGCGTGCGGCGCGACCGCGATGCCGCCGCCGATCGACGAGCCGTTCAGCACCGTGAGCATCTCGGCGGTGACCGACTCGGCAGGGCCGCCATCGATCCGAACATCGAACTCGAGCGGCTCGAAGTGCCGCACGGATTCCAGCAGGGCGGCGACGTAGCGGGCCGTTCCCGGCAGACGCCGCAACTCGTTGGCGCGCCGATTCACGACGGCGTCGAAGCCGATGTTGACCGAGTTGACGGCCACATGCTCGGTGCCGTCGAGCACCAGTTGCATCGCGTCCACGCTCCGGGTGCTCGCGGTGCCGGTGCGCAGCGCGGTGAGCATCTGCTCGATGCCGACTGCTGGCCTGCCGCGTTCGATGCCGGCGGCTCGAGCGAAGTCGTTGCCCGTGCCAGACGGCACGACCCCGAGGGGGATCTCGGTGCCTGCGACGAGACCCGCCCCCATCGACACCATGCCGTCCCCGCCCTGCACGATGAGCGCATCGGGGCGACGCTCCCCACCGAGCTCGGCCGCGGCCTGGCGTCGCAGCTCCTCGAACGAGTCGGCCGCCACGAGCACGACCTCGAGATCAGGCGAGGAGACGGCGCCCGCTCCTCCGGCGAGGCGCCTGCCGAGGTGCGCGGATGCGCCCAGCCCAGCCGCCGGGTTCACCACGTACAGGACTCTCTGCGCTCGCACGTGCCCATTCTGCACGCACCCGGTCCCGGCGCGCCGTCACCCCGCACTTCGCGGCTCGGGAATCGCGCCGCCACGGGCCCGCTGACGCGCCAGTGTCGGTGGTGCCACCTAGCCTTGGCATATGCCTCCCAAGACCAAGCAGCAGCCAGCGTTCAAGTGCACCGAATGCGGCGCATCGTCGCTGAAGTGGTTCGGGCAATGCCCCGAGTGCCAGGCCTGGGGCACCCTCGTCGACCGCTTCGAGTCGCAGACCGCTGGTCGCATCCAGGCGGCCACCATCAGCGAGTCGCGCGCCGCACGGCCGATCACCGAGGCCCCCATCGACAACGTCGCACACCGCCCGACAGGCATCGGCGAGTTCGACCGCGTGCTCGGCGGCGGGCTGGTGCCTGGCGCCGCGATCCTGCTGAGCGGCGAGCCCGGCGTGGGCAAGTCCACGATCCTCCTCGAGCTCGCGTCACGCGTTGCCGCGAAGGGCACGACCGTGCTGTACGCGTCGGCAGAGGAGTCCGTGAACCAGGTGCGGATGCGCGCCCAGCGCACCAACGCCCTCCACGACACCCTGTACCTCGCGAGCGAGACCGACCTGTCGACCGTCCTCGGCCAGATCGAGCGCCTCGACCCGGGCCTCATCATCGTCGACTCCGTGCAGACCGTCGCGAGCGACACCGTCGACTCGCTCGCCGGCCAGCCCAGCCAGGTGCGCGAGGTCGCATCCGCCCTCATCCGAGTCGCGAAGACGAGGGGCGTGCCCGTCATCATCGTCGGCCACGTCACGAAAGATGGCACGATCGCTGGGCCCCGACTGCTCGAGCACCTGGTCGACGTCGTCGCCCACATCGAGGGCGACCGCCACACGGCGCTTCGCTTCGTGCGAACCATCAAGAACCGCTTCGGCCCCACGGACGAGGTCGGCTGCTTCGAGATGACCGGCGAGGGAATGACGGAGGTGCCAGACCCCTCTGGCCTGTTCCTCAGCGAACGCCCCGAACCGGTCAGCGGCACGTGCGTGACCGTCGCGCTCGAGGGGCGACGCGCCCTGCCCGTCGAGATCCAGGCGCTCGTGCAGAAGACCAACGCGCCGAACCCTCGCCGCGTCACCAACGGCGTCGACACGAGCCGGGTGGCCATGCTGCTCGCCGTGCTCGAACGACGCACGAAGCACAAGCTCTCCGAGTACGACGTCTACGTGTCGACCGTCGGCGGGGTCAAGCTGCAGGAACCCGCGGCCGACCTCGCCATCGCCATCGCCATCGCCTCCTCGATCCGCAACCGGCCCGTGCGCGACGGCACCGTCGTCTTCGGTGAGGTCAGCCTCGCCGGCGAGATCCGCCGCGTCGCATCCGCCAACCTCCGAGCGGCCGAGGCCAAGCGCATGGGCCTCGCCCACGTCGTCGACCCGTCCATCGGCAGCATCGACCGCGCCCTCATTGCCGCGCTCGGCAACTGAGCACCGGGCGCTCCCTCGGAGCGCGAGAAGCCCACAGGCTCGAGAAGTCCAGAAACGCGAGTAGGCCCGGAGCGATGCTCCGGGCCTACTTGCTCGTCGGCCGTTGGCCGACTCAGTGCTGCGTGCGCGTGCTACGCGTCGCTGCCCGCGCGTCGGCGGAGCAGGATCGCGGCGCCACCGGCGACGAGGAGCGCAAGCGCGCCCGCGATAGCCGCGAACATGGCGTTCTCGTCAGCTCCGGTCGTGGCGAGGGCGCCGTCGGCGGCGTCCGCGGTCGGAACCGGCGCGGCCGTGGCCGTGGCCGTCGGCTCAGCCGTCGCAGTCGGGGTGACAGAGACCGTCGGTCCAGGCGTCGAGGTCGGCGCAGGCGATTCGACCAGGGGAGGCACGATCACGGGAAGGGACGCAACCGAGCCAGACTCGCTGGCGAGGAACGCGAGACGCGTCTCTGCAGCGTTCGCCAGGCCGTTTTCCGGAACCGTGAACGTGAACTCAACCTGGTTCGGCGTCGCCAGGTCGACCGTCTGCGCCCCGAGCTCCATCTGACCGATCCAGCCGACGATCGACAGGTTCTGCGTGAACCCGAGCGAGGTGAGGTTGAACTTCGAGACGCCCAGCGTGTAGGTCTCGCCCGCGACGAACGTGTTGTTCTCGGGGAGCCCGACGATCTCGATGCCGTTGCGCTTCGTGTCCGGCGTGACGCCCGCAGCCGACGCTGCGGTCTCGCTGCGAATCCAGCTCACGAACGCGTCCAGGTCGATGAGGCCAGTGTCCTGCACGCCGACGTTGTTGTTCAGCGAGTGGAAGTTGTCGCCACCGGCCGCGAGGAAGGTCGGCATGACGAGGTTGTACGTCTCGTCGGGCTTTACGGGCTCGTCGTTGATGGAGAGGCCCACGATGCGGTCCATGCGGGGACGGGAGCTGTCGAAGATGTAGGTGAAGTTGTCGCTCAGACCCAGCTGCAGGTAGGGGCGCGAGGGCACCTCGCCGGTGGCGGTCAGCTGCCACTGCTCCTCGAGCACGTTCTTCACGTCGACGCCCTTGAGGGAGACGACCGAGAGGTTGTTCGCGAACGGGATGACCGTCGCCGCCTCCTTGTAGGTGATCTGGCCGTCGTTGTCGAGGAGGTCGGCGCGCAGGCCACCCGGGTTCATGATGGCCGCGTCGACGTCGCGTCCGGTCGCTGCGACCGTCTCGAGCATCGACTGCGACATGCTGCCGCCGAGCGAGGACTCGTCCGCGCGGTTGTCCTCTGTCGTGACCACACCGCCCGAGGTCGTCCCGTCCTCAGCGACCGCGAGGGTGCCGGGCTCGTACTCCTTGCCGCGAGACAGATCGCCGGTCTGGGTGCCGATGACCTGGGCACCGAGCACGTCGGCTTCGGCGACAGCAGCGTCCCTGATGCTGCGGACCTCCGCGATTCGCGGGTCGTTCTCGAGCGCTGCCGGCACTGCCTCAAGGGTCGGGACGATCGAGCTCTCCGACTCGGTCACGTTGCCGGACGCGTCGACGGTGAGTGCGACCTGCGCGATGTTCTCCGCGTACTGCCCAGCCTGGATGACGGGGCGCGTGGAAGCTCCGTTGGGGGCGTCGTAGGCGTACTCGCGGTGCGAGTGGGCGTTGAAGATCGCGTCGACCTCCGGGGCGGTGTCCTGCACGATGTGGCTGAAGACCTCGGTCTCCTCGTTCGTCTCGAGCGGCACATCGCTGGCTGGTGCGCCCTCGTGGTACGAGGCGATGATGACGTCGGCGGCGTTGCTCGCGGTGAGCTCTGCTGCGACCTCGTTGACGGCATCGACCGGGTCCCCGAAGGTGACGCCCGCGATGCCCTCCGGCGAGACGAGGGCGGATGTCTCCTCGGTGACTGCGCCGATGACGGCGACCTTCAGGCCGTTGACCTCGAAGATCGCGTGCGTGTCGAAGGGGTGGGAGCCGTCTTCGAGCGTGACGTTCGCGGCGAGGTCAGGCCCGTCGGTGGCGGGGGCGATGCGACCGGTCGCATCGTCGATGCCCTGGTCGAACTCGTGGTTGCCCTGCGTCCACGCGTCGACGCCGACCGCGTTCAGGACGTCGATGGTCGGCTGGTCCTGCTGGATCGAGGACTCGAAGATGCTCGCCCCGACGGCGTCGCCGTTCGAGATGACGAGGCTGTTGTCCTCCCCGAAACCCTGCTGCGCCTGCAGCACGGTCGCCGCGAACAGGTCGGCGTCGAGGAAGCGACCGTGGAAGTCGTTGAAGCCGATGAGGTTGATCTGCGTCGCGCCGGCGGTTGGCGTGATGAAGCTCGGCGAGAGGACAGCGGCTTGAGCTGGTGCCGCGAAGGCAGACACAAGAGCTGCCGTGCCGAGAACGGCAGCGGCAGCGGTGGCGCGCTTGCGAGTGGGCGTCGTCATGAGTCTCCTGGCGATCGACGAACGGACGGAATCGTGCGGAACGAGAGGATGCTCTCAGCTCACACTGTCTTCAAGGTTAACGTTCAGGAGATTTTCGCGAAAGCCCCCGGGCACTCCGCGCGAGTCAGTCGAGAACGAACGTCGCCGGCTGCGACGCGATGCCGTTGACGCTCACGACGAGCTGGTAGTAGGCGCCCCCGGCCACCGCATCCGCCCTGTCGGTCCCACACGTGTCGAGCGACGACCGCTCGCGCACCCAGGTGATGGGAGGGGCCGTCACCGACTGCCCAGCGCCGATCGTGACGATCTCGTCAGCTGGGTCGGTCTGACAGTGCGACGACACCCAGATCACATCGGCGCCGCTCGAGATCGTGTAGACCTGCACGGCCGTGCCGACATTCATGACACACGCCTCTCCGCCCGTGTTGGTGATCGAGAGCGACAGCTGAGGCTGCGCTCCTGGCGCGTAGTTCGTTGCATCGAGCATCGCCGAGACGACAAGCGCAGGGGCTGCGCACTCGGCAGGGCCCGTCGGCGTGGGTGTGGGAGTGGGCGTCGCCTCAGCAGCCCCACCGCCGCTTGACGCCGTGGCGGTCGACGACGTGGTCGGCGCAGTGGATGCGGAGGCTTCGCCGGGTTCGCCGGAACCAGCCCCGAAGAGGCTCGAGATTCCCCAGATGAGCGCCCCGATGACAAGCACGCAGACGATGAGGAGCGCCAGCCGCCGACGGCGGTAGACGGCCTTGCTTGGTCTGCGGGTCGAACTCACTCGCCAAGGGTACGGACCCGTCCTTGGGACTCCCGTGAGGCGCACCGTGCGACCACTGCGACGCGCCCGAAGAGCCCGTCACTGCGGCGGGGACGCGCCCTAGAGAACCTTCAGCATGCGCGTGTTGCCAAGCGTGTTGGGCTTGACGTGGGCGAGATCGAGGAACTCCGCAACACCCTCGTCCGGCGAGCGGCGCATCATCTCGTAGGTCTCCGCGTCCACGATCTGCTCGCCAACCGAGACGAAGCCGTGCCGCTCGAAGAACCCCGTCTCGAAGGTGAGGCAGAAGAGGCGCTCGAGGCCCAGCTGACGGGCGTCCGCCATCAGCCGATCGAGGATCACGTGCCCGACACCCGTACCTCGGACCGAGTCCGCCGTCGCGATGGTGCGCACCTCACCGAGGTCGCGCCACAGCACATGCAAGGCGCCGCAGCCGACCAGCTGCCCACGCTCATCGACCGCCACCCGGAACTCCTGCACCGCCTCGTAGAGCGTGACGAGCTCCTTTCGCAGGAGCACGTTTCGGTCGACGAGCGGCTGGATGAGCTCGCTGATGCCCACGATGTCGTGCGTGGTGGCCCGTCTGATGGTGATCTCCTGCATCCGACCAGCGTACGCGCGGGCGCACGCGCAGGACGCTCAGGACGACAGCACGGGTAACATCACGGACATGCGCCTTGGAGTTCTCGACGTCGGATCCAACACCGTCCACCTCATCGTGGTCGACGCCCACCCCGGCGCGAAACCCGTCCCCGAGACGTCTCAGAAGAGCGTGCTGCGCCTCATGCGCTACCTGCAGGCCGATCGCTCCATCTCCGACGAAGGCGTCGCGAAGATCATGGAAGCCATGCACCGCGCCGCCGATGCGGTGAAGAAGAGCAAGCTCGACCACTTCATGCCCCTCGCCACCAGCGCCATCCGCGAAGCCAAGAACGGGCCGGAGCTGCTGAAGCGCATCCATCACGAGACCGGCATCGACCTGCAGGTCATGAGCGGCGAAGAGGAGGCGCGCACGACGTTCCTCGCGGTGCGCCGCTGGTTCGGCTGGGCCGCCGGACGCATCATGCTCGTCGACATCGGCGGCGGCTCCCTCGAGCTGGCCGTCGGCGACGACGAGCTGTCCGAGCACGCCATCTCGGTGCCCCTCGGAGCGGGCCGCAGCACCGTCAACTTCCTGCACAACGACCCGCCGACCGACGATCAGGTCGAGGAGCTGCGCAAGTACGCGCGGAAGCTGATCAAGGAAGCAGCGGAGACCTTCGAAGGCGGAGCGCGACCCGACCAGTTCGTGGGCTCGTCCAAGACGATCCGCTCCCTCGCCCGCCTCGCCGGCTCGTCCATCGACGGCATCGGCGCGGGCCAGCGCACGACCCTGCAGAAATGGCAGCTCGACGACTGGGTGCCCCGCCTCGCGAAGCTGCACTCCGAGGCGCGCCCCGCACTCCCTGGCATCACCACCGACCGTGCCCTGCAGATCGTCGCCGGCGGCGTCGTCCTCTCCGAGGTCATGCACGTCTTCGACATCAAGCAGCTCGACGTGTCCCCGTGGGCCATGCGCGAGGGAGTCCTCCTCGACTACCTGGACCGCCTCCCCCACTGAGCGCCCCGCGTCACCGCCGCTGTCGCGGCACGTGCTTCGGGATCTGCCACCCCATGAGGGCCGCGCCCACGAACCCCAGCACCCCGAGCATCCCGGACGTGAACGAGATCGACACGACCGCCGTCGCCACCGCCACGATGACGGGCACGGATGCTGCCGACGAGTCGGTGATGAGCCTCCAGGCCCCGAGGAACGGGGCCGGGTCCTGGCGCGGCGCGAGGTCGGCGCCGAGCGTCATGAGGATGCCGGAGCCGATGCCGTTCGCGAAGCCCAGCCAGATGGCGAGCACCGTGAACCACTGCTGAGAGGCGTCGCCGACGAGGTCGTGGGTGAAGGCGAGTGTCAGGAAGCCCGCGCCGAGGCCGAGCAGCGCCGGCACGGCGCCCCACACTCGACCGAAGCGGTCCATGACCCAGCCGGATACGAAGAAGAGCGCGAAGTCGACGCCGGCGCTCACGCCGATGACAAGCACCGCCGTGGCGGTGTCCATGCCGATCGACAGCGCCCACAGCGGCAGCATCACGTTGCGCGCCGCCCGCAGCGCAGCCATGATGCCCGCACCGGTCCCGAGCCGGACCAGCACGCCCGCGTTGGCGCGGATCGTCGCGAACACGCCGAGGCGTTCGGGCACGCCAGCCCCCGCACCCCCATCCCCCGCTGAGACCGGCACCTTCGCGGAATGCGACGGGCGTGCGACCGTCTCGGGGTCCGGCGCGAACAGCAGGATGAGCGCGGCCACCGCGCCGCACACGACGAAGACCCAGAACCCGTACTGGGGAGCATCGAACAGGACGAGGATTCCCGCGATGATGAACGGCCCGACGAAGAAGCCGGCGCGGAACACCCCGCCGAGCGTCGAGAGCACTCGCGCCCGGTAGCGCAGCGGCACGTAGGTCGTGAGGAACGCGTGCCTCGCGAGGTTGAAGTTCGCTGCGGAGATGCCGATGATGACGACCCCGACGAGCAGCATCCACGGCGCGACGGCGAACGCGCAGAGCAGGATGCCGACAAGGCTCACCCCGAGGGCAGCGAGCATGGCCCGCTTCTCCCCCAGGCGCTGCACGACGGCCCCGGCGGGAAGATCGCCGATCATCTGGCCGATCATGAGCGACCCGGCGATGAACCCGGCCAGCTCGATGCCAGCCCCCAGCGAGACGGCCACGGTCGGGATGATCGGGATGATCGCGCCCTCACCGATTGCGAACACGAACGACGGCAGGAGCGCCAGCAGCGTCACCTGCGCGAGCGTGGCTTCCTTCTTCGGCTTGCCGTGTGACGAGGGGGACGCGGATGCAGGCACGCGTTCCAGCGTAAGCCCGTCCGGTCGTGTCACGGACAGCGGTTGCCGCCACCGCTCGCTCCCCGCACACGCTTGTAGTGTCATTGACGACACTGTGTGACACACACTATGGTGTGAGTTATGGGCACAGAAGAGACGCACGACATCCACCTGCAGGAGCTCCGCAGGGGCACCGTCGTGCTCGCATGCCTTCGCCTCCTCTCCGAGCCGGGCTACGGCTACGGACTCCTCGAAGCACTGCAAGCCCGAGGCTTCGACACCGACGCCAACACCCTCTACCCGCTCCTTCGCCGCTTGGAGAAGCAGGGTCACCTCACGAGCGAGTGGAACACCGACGAGGCGCGACCTCGCAAGTTCTATCGCGCCAGCCCATCCGGTGCCGCACTCGCCGCCGCGATGACCACCGACTTCCGCTCCCTCGCCCACGCGATCGAGCACCTCCCAGAAGGGGCCTGACATGACCACCATCACCGACACCCTGACCGAGCGCTACGTGAGCGCCGCCATGCGCACGGTTCCCGACGACCAGCGCGCCGACCTCGAGGCCGAGCTGCGCGCCTCCATTCGCGACCTCGTCGATGCGCGAGTCGAATCCGGTGAGGCGGGCGACGCCGCCGAGGTGGCCGTGCTCACCGAGCTCGGCGACCCTGAGCTGCTCGCTGCCAGCTACACCGACCGCCGACTGTTCCTCGTAGGGCCTCGCTACTACCTCATGTGGTGGCGGCTCCTGAAGACCCTGCTGTGGATCGTGCCGGTATGCGCGGCCTTCGGTGTCGCGATCGCGCAGACACTCATCGGCAGCACCATCGGCGAGATCATCGGCGAAGTCGCGGCGGTCACCTTCAGTGTCATCATCCACGTCACGTTCTGGACGACCCTGGTGTTCGTTGTTCTCGAGCGCTCCGGCGCGCAGTCCAAGCCAGAGCAGTGGAGCGTCGCCGACCTGCCGGAGATCCACCAGACCGGTGCCGGCAGATCCGAGCTCATCGCCTCACTCGTCTTCCTGGCGCTCGGAACCGGCGCCGTCGTCTGGGACCGCTTCATCGGCTTCGTGCCGACGCAGCCGGGCCTGTCGTTCTTCGGCCACGACCTCTGGCCGTGGTGGGCCCTCGCGCTTCTGGTGCTCTTCGTGCTCGAAGCGGCCTACAGCGTGGCGCTCTACCGGACGGGCCGCGTCACGCCGCCCCTCGCCTGGGCCAACGCGGTGCTCGCGGTCCTGTTCATGTCGCTGCTCCTGACCACCCTGGGGCGCGGCCTGCTGCTGAATCCGGACTTCTTCGCCACCGTCATCCCGAGCGCCGACAGCGCGGCGACGGTGACCACCATCGTCACCGTGATGATCGCGTTCGGAGTCCTCGCCACCAGCGTCTGGGACATCTGGGACGGTTTCCGCAAGGCCACCCGCTAGCACACCCCACCGCGACTCCGCCCTCCAGCCTCCCGCCTCCCGCCGCCGCCTTCCGCCTTCCGCCTTCGAAGAGTGCGCCAGATGCATCCACTCGCTTCGGCGAGCGTGTATCTGGCTCACTCTCCTGCCCGCTGCGTCTGTCCCGCCAGCTCCACCAGCCGTCGGCGTCTGAGCTCGTGCGCGTAGGCGACAAAGGCGTCAGGGGTCGGTTCGAGATCGTCGACGGTCAGACGTTCGTCGTGCCAGCCGAGCATGCGAAGCAGACGTGGGCGTTTGACGTCCTTCCGGAACTGCCGTTTGTCGACGCGGTGTCCGTCACCGTCGAAGTCATAGAGGATCCGCGCCTCGAGGTCCGCTCCGTCCGCTCTCGCCAACTCGACGCCGTTGTGGACGATGGAGAGCTGCAGCGTCAGCTCCGGATAGCCGGACTCGTGCAGGTGGAAGCGCATCGACGTCTCGTAGGGCGACTCGACACCGAGTCGGATCATGGGGGTTACCCGGCGGAGCCGCGCGCTCCCCGTTCCCGGAGACCAGCGGTTCACCGCCTCGACGAGTTGCTCCGCACTCGAGAGCGCAGTGAACCAGGTGCGGTTCGGATAGTTGTCGGCCTCCGTGACGAGTGCGTCGCCGACTGCCAGCAGGTCGACCTCGGAGAGGTCACGCGCGAGGAGGCAGTAGAGGAGCTCCGGTGGTGTGCACGGGATGCCATTGACCGTCTGCAGATCGAAATGGCGTTCTGGCACTCCACGCGCCTGCACTCCAGCAGCCTTCGGGCGACAGCTCCCTTGCGGCACGATGACGTCGACGGTGGTGTCACGCAGCAGGCGAAGAGGCAACGGCAGCCCGCGCAGCAGTGCCGTTGCGCGCGGTCCGAACGCCTGTCCTGGCCGGAGCCGAGGGATGTAGGCACGGATGCGTCGCCGCTGCCGAGATCGGAGTCCTTGGAACTCGTCGAGCAGACGGCCGGGCGCCTGACTGCCACCGGGAGGTGACGTCAGCGGAACCTGACGAACTCCGTAGAAGGGACGCTCGAGCCCTGTGTTGCTCAACGCTCCCCGCCCGACGCCCGCCTTGCGAGCGTCAGCGACGCTGAGCGCCTTCGCGCCGAGCACAGCGCGCAGGGACTGCCGCGGACGCCACGGCGTGCTTCCCTCTGACCTCTGTCGGGCGTCCCCAGGTTCTCGCATTGCTCGAGCGTAGAAGCAGCACCAGTCCCCCAGTCACCGATCTTCTCGCCTGTGGAGAGCCCGCCATCCCGTTCTCCTCCAGCACCCCATGCAGGTCACCCTCGACGCGGACGCAGCAGAAGAAGAATCAGCCAGAAACAGCTGCCCGCGCTGGGGAGCATGCTTCTGGCTCACTTTTGCGAGGAGGCAGGAGGCAGGGACAAGGCGCGCACGACGAAGCCCCCGCATCACTTGGATGCGGGGGCTTCGTCGTGTGTCAGAGCGGAGGCTACGCGGTCGGGGCGTCACCCTCACCGGCGTCGGCGATGATGCCCTCAGCCTGCGAGGTGACTCCGCCTGCCGCGACCGTCTCGGGGACGAGGCGCTTCGAGACGTTGAACACGAACTCGTCTTTCGGGTAGTCGACCTCGACGTGGTCGCCGGCCTTGAGCTCGCCGCGGAGGATCTTCTCGGAGAGAAGGTCTTCCACCTCGTGCTGCACGGCGCGGCGCAGCGGGCGAGCGCCGAGCGTCGGGTCGAAGCCGACCTTGATGAGCTTGCGCTTGGCGAGCTCGGTGATCTCGACGGTCATGTCGCGGTCGAGCATGCGCTCGCTGAGGCGACCGATGAAGAGGTCCACGATCTGCAGCAGCTCGTTGGTGGAGAGCTGGGGGAACACGATCGTGTCGTCGACGCGGTTCAGGAACTCGGGCTTGAAGTGCTTCTTGAGCTCTTCGTTGACCTTCGACTTCATGTTGTCGTACGACACCGAGGCGTCGCCTTCGAGCTGGAAGCCGACGGGGCCGCCAGAGATGCCCTTCGTGCCGAGGTTGGTCGTCATGATGATGACCGTGTTCTTGAAGTCCACGACGCGACCCTGGCCGTCAGTGAGACGACCTTCTTCAAGCACCTGGAGGAGCGAGTTGAAGATGTCGGGGTGAGCCTTCTCGATCTCGTCGAACAGGACGACGGAGAAGGGCTTGCGGCGCACCTTCTCGGTGAGCTGGCCGCCCTCTTCGAAGCCGACGAACCCTGGAGGGGCACCGAAGAGCCGCGAGACCGTGTGCTTCTCACCGAACTCGGACATGTCGAGCGAGATGAGCGCCGACTCGTCGTCGAAGAGGAACTCCGCGAGCGCCTTGGCGAGCTCCGTCTTTCCGACACCCGTTGGGCCGGCGAAGATGAACGAGCCGGATGGGCGGTTCGGGTCCTTGAGTCCGGCGCGGGTGCGGCGGATGGTCTTGGACAGGGCCGCGATGGCCTCGTTCTGGCCGATGACCCGCTGGTGCAGGGCATCCTCCATGAACACGAGACGCGCGGTCTCTTCCTCGGTGAGCTTGAAGACGGGGATGCCGGTGGCCTGCGAGAGGACCTCGGCGATCAGGCCCTCGTCGACGGTACCGGTGGACTTGACGTCGCCCGACTTCCACTGCTTCTCGAGGCGAAGGCGCTCGCCCAGGAGGTTCTTCTCGTCGTCGCGAAGTGACGCGGCGCCCTCGAAGTCCTGCAGCTCGATGGCCTGCTCCTTGTCGGCGCGGACGATGGCGATCTTCTCGTCGAGTTCGCGCAGCTCGGGGGGCGAGGACAGCACCGAGAGGCGGAGGCGTGCGCCTGCCTCGTCGAGGAGGTCGATCGCCTTGTCCGGCAGGAACCGGTCGGAGACGTAGCGGTCGGCGAGGGTGGCCGCTGCGACGATGGCGTCGTCGGTGATGGACACCTTGTGGAACGCCTCGTACTTGTCGCGGAGCCCCTTGAGGATGTTGATCGTGTGCGCGATCGACGGCTCCTCGACCTGGATGGGCTGGAAGCGTCGCTCGAGCGCTGCATCCTTCTCGAAGTGCTTCTTGTACTCGTCGATCGTCGTGGCACCGATGGTCTGGAGCTCACCTCGTGCGAGGAGCGGCTTCAGGATGCTTGCGGCGTCGATCGCACCCTCGGCGGCACCCGCACCCACGAGGGTGTGGATCTCGTCGATGAAGACGATGATGTCGCCGCGTGTGCGGATCTCCTTCGTGACCTTCTTGAGGCGCTCTTCGAAGTCACCGCGGTAGCGGGATCCGGCGATGAGCGAGCCGAGGTCGAGCGAGTAGAGCTGCTTGTCCTTGAGCGTCTCGGGGACCTGCCCCGTGACGATCGCCTGGGCGAGGCCCTCGACGACGGCGGTCTTGCCGACGCCCGGCTCGCCGATGAGGACGGGGTTGTTCTTCGAGCGGCGCGACAGGATCTGCATGACGCGCTCGATCTGCTTCTCGCGCCCGATGACGGGGTCGAGCTTGCCTTCGCGAGCTGCCTGCGTGAGGTTGCGGCCGAACTGGTCGAGCACGGCGGAGCCCTGGGCTGCCTGCTGCGGCTGGTCCGCTCCCGCGACGACCTGCTCCTTGCCCTGGAACCCGCTCAGCAGCTGGATGACCTGCTGGCGCACCCGGTTGAGGTCGGCTCCGAGCTTCACGAGCACCTGAGCTGCGACACCCTCGCCCTCGCGGATGAGGCCGAGGAGGATGTGCTCCGTGCCGATGTAGTTGTGGCCGAGCTGCAGCGCTTCGCGGAGCGACAGCTCGAGCACCTTCTTGGCTCGCGGCGTGAACGGGATGTGCCCCGTCGGACGCTGCTGGCCCTGGCCGATGATCTCCTGGACCTGCTCACGCACGGCAGGCAGCGAGATGTCGAGGGATTCGAGCGCCTTGGCGGCGACCCCTTCACCCTCGTGGATGAGGCCGAGGAGGATGTGCTCGGTCCCGATGTAGTTGTGGTTGAGCATCTTCGCCTCTTCTTGGGCGAGGACGATCACGCGACGGGCGCGGTCGGTAAATCTCTCGAACATCCGTTTCTCCTTCGACTCCCTGACCTCG
Source organism: Pseudoclavibacter sp. RFBG4 (assembly GCF_002931515.1). Lineage (NCBI taxonomy): Bacteria > Bacillati > Actinomycetota > Actinomycetes > Micrococcales > Microbacteriaceae > Pseudoclavibacter > Pseudoclavibacter sp. RFBG4. Next base: position 25,463 of record NZ_PSYC01000030.1, read on the forward strand.
ACACCTGGCTACAGGGTCGGGGGCCGTGTACAGAGAGAGTAACGGCGTCAACCTCCGTTTCCCTCCCCTGTTCGCCCTGGGCGTGCGGATGCGTCGCTCGGGTACGCGAATGCGCCGCCGCTGGTCTCTTCGACCGCGCGACGGCGCATCCGTGGTTCAGCTTCCGCGCGTCAGAGCGCGGAGGCTCCTTGGACCAGTTCGAGGTCCTGGGGGGCTGCAGAGCGCGACTGCCGTGAGTTGCTGTTCGGCGACACCGGACCGCGCAGGAAGGAGATGACGTTGCCGTTGACGGTCACCGAACGCCGCGCCCACACGGGGGAGCCTGCGACAGCGTTGGAGGTCGTCCTGAACACGAGGTTGTTGTTGAGCTCCGTGATCGGCGAGGCTGCCGTGATGGACTGCTGGTAGGTGACGCGGAAGCCACGCACGGGGACGCCGATGTCTGACGGGGTACTGACTCCGAGGTCGGTCGGCAGGCTCCATGCGCCGCTGTTGCCGTTCCGGGCTTCCCAGGCGACCGGGTCCGTGTCGGCCAGGTAGAAGACGATCGAGACGTTGGTGATCTGGTCGCCGAGCTTGGTGTCTGTGACCCAGAGACCGCGGTCCGGACGGGATCCACGCCCGTCGAGGGTGATGCGTCGGTCGGCCCACTGCACTTCCACCCAGCCCTGGAGGCCGCGTTTCGTGATCGATGCCGCGTGCGCCGGCGCGGCGGTGGCGAGGGCGATGATGGGCGTGGTCCACGCGGCGGTGCGCAGCACCGAGCGACGAGTGCTTCCGCTCTTCGAGTCGGTCATGACTGGGGTGGATGGGGAGCTGGGGTTTTCAGACAAAGGGGGAACCTCTTCGAGCAGATGGGGGAAGTTGCCGCCGCGCCGGGAGGCGCGTGGTCCGCCGGTGCATCCAGATCGGAGGTACCGAGCGGCTCAATAGCACCCCGAATTGAGACCCGATCTCGTGAAGTAACCCCAGACTTCACCCTAAGTTGTATCTACAATTAAATGACCCACCAATTTCCCCGGGGCGCCAATGACGAAACCACCCCGGGGTTCATCCCGGGGTGGCTTGCGAAACAGGTGCGCGACGGACTATTCGCCCTTGCGCTCCCGGAGGAGGCCAAGAGATTCGGCGCGACGCAGGGCCTCCGGCCGCGTATGGACGCCGAGCTTCTTGTAGGCAGACCGCAACTGGGTCTTCACGGTGTTGGGCGAGACGAACAGCTCCTCGGCGATCCGCGTCGGCGACGTATGCCTCGCCAGCGCGTGAACCACGACTCGTTCGCGCTCCGTGAACTGCGGCATGGCACTCACTTCCTGGAAGGTCGTGACCACGTCGAGCGAGGCGAACATCGCAACGTCGTCCGCGCCACCGGATGCTCGGCTGAGCTCAGCGAGCGCGTTGCGATCGGCGTCGGGCAGCATCAGGAGCGGCGAGACGAGCCCGTACTGGAGCGACAGCCCTGAAGCGAGGCCGACCATGCTCCTGGCGACGTCGCGGTCGCCATCGCGCAGTGCACCGGCCGCGCCGATGAGGTGGATCGCCATGCGCATCCGCGGCGTCGTCACGAAGTCCAGCGACCGTGAGACCCACTGCATCGACTGATCCGTGTCGCCGTCGACAAGGGCGAGCAGCGACCTGGCCGGCAGCGTGCGGAAGTCGTCGACGGCGTACTCCTCCAGCAGCCTGCGCGCGCGTGCCGGGCGGCCGGCAGCGAGCCAGAGGACAACAAGGAGGGATTTCACCCGGAAGAGGCCGAGGCTCTTGCCGCCTCCCGAGGCGGCGAGCGGGCCGTCCAGCATCTCCTCGACGCGCCGGGCCTCTGCGAGCGCCTCGCCCTGCGCCAGCCGAGCGAGCATGACCGGTTCCTGCAGGTAGGGCCAGAGGTCGGACGTGACGGCGTAGCGCTCGATGTCCTCGAGGGTTGCCTGCGCCTGCGTCCACTCGCCGCGCTCGAGATGCCCGTACGACCTCGCGATGTGCCCGAAGGTGGCGAGGTGGCCACGCGCGCTTGTCGTCATCCAGGCGCCATCTTCGACCTGCGCGAGCATCGCCTCCGAGGCGGGCATGTCTCCATCGATGGCCTGATAGCCCGCCGCGTCCCAGAACGACAGGTTGCGGGAGCTCTTCGACTGCGGCACCACGAAGGTCTCTGCGACCGCGGCTTGCGCCCCCGTCACATCGCCGACGAGGAACAGCGAGAGCGCCAGCCCACGAGTGAAGACCGGGGACAGCGTCGCCGACGCACACACCCGGGCCTGGGCGGCGGCGAGGCCGAGCGCCTCCCGAGCGAGCTCGGCCGACTCGAGGTGTCTGCCGAGCGTGCGCAGCGCGAAGACCTTGAAGCAGAGGTACTCGCAGCGACGCTCGACGGCGATCTCGCCCGGGATGCGCATCCCGGCAGCGATCTGCAGGAGCGGCTTCGCGCTGCTCCGCAGCGCCGGGTTGGCGAGACGGGCGAGACCGAGCACAAACGCGAGCACCGGGTACGTCACGAGCACGTCCTGCTGAAGATGCTGCAGCCGCGACACGTAGCGATCCGTCGTGTACGCCTCGACCACGGTGAGCAGGAGCCGAGCGCAGATGCGCGATGCGAGCTCGTAGTCGTCGACCTCGAGCGCGAGCTCCAGGGCCCCCTCCGGGTCGCCGTTTGCGCTCAGCCATGCCGCAGCGAGGGATGCTGCACGTCGGTACTCGGCCGGAGATCCGGCCCGCAGCTCCTCATGCAACGCCTCGCGGAGGGCGGTGACGTACTGGAAGGCGTTGTTGCCGCGGGTGAACGAGATGTGCCTGCCAAAGCCATCCGATTCCAGCACCTCGATCGCCTCGTCCGGATCCATATCGGGGACGAGCATTCGCGCGAGTGAGGCGTCGAAGTAGGGCACGACACTGGTGATCCTCGCGAACCGGGCGAGCTCGTCGCTGGGCAGCTGACCGGAGAGGTTCATCGAGTTGAGCGCGTTCTCACGCCAGTGGAATGCGCGCGGACCCGACCGGGAGAGCTCGAGGACGGCCGCACGGACGGCGATGGGGTAGCCACCGGTCGCCTCGTATACCTCGGCCGGCGTCGCGACGTGGGTCTGCCCCACGACGATCTCGAAGAACGCTGCGACCTCCGACTCTGTGAACTCCAGATCGATGTTGGTGACGACACGGACGCGGCCCTGCAGCTGGAGCCTCGACTGGTCAAGCGTGGTGCGGCCGCGCGCGGCGACGATGACCCGCATGTTCGGGACGCTCTCGGTGCCTCGGAGGAGGTCCTGGTCGACGATCGGGACGAGGTCGCCGAGACGCTCGTAGCCGTCGAGGACGATCGTGAAGGGGACCTCGCTGCGCATGGCCGCGACGAGGTCGCGTTTCCCGAAGTCGTCGCTGTTGATGAGCGTCACGAGGTCGTCGTATTCGAGACTGGAGAGGAGCCCCTCGCGGAGGGCCGCGCGAGCGATCTGCTCCCAGACGCTGTTGCGGGTGGTCGTCGCGGTACCGAACGTCACCCAGAGCAGGCGGCCTGTGTAGCGACCCGATTCGGCCCACATGCGAAGGAGCGTCGTCTTGCCGTAGCCACTCGGCGCGTGAAGCAGAGTGATGCGCGTCGAATCGTCGTCGAGCACCCTGAGGAGACGCTGCCTGACCAGCAGTTCTCGCGTCGTTGCGTGCACTGAATTCACCCCAGCCCGAGTCTATGAATATTCACCTACCAAATGGATGGTCATGACTCTAACTCTCGAATCCATGTTTGACGAGATCCGGGTGACCGGGCATTCACCGGGGATGATGCCATATCACACCAGAGGTTTACCACTTTCTGGCACACACAAAAGGGCCGAACTCAGACCTCTCGAGGGGGCAAACTCGAAGAGCTTGGCCCGGGAACCTAGCGCTGATCAGCGCAAACTTGCTCAGCCATGGTGAGGGCGCCTGTGCCGTCCAGGTTCGAGGCCCAGGCAAGCTGGAGCTCGCGCGTCAGATCCGGCCACTGCGACCCCGACCAGAATTCACAGTCACGGACGCCGAACTTCAGCTCGAAGACACCCAGGCCCGTGAGGTTGTTTCCCACGAAGTTGACGCTGAAGTCCCGATTCGCGCTCTGAAGCTCCGGCACGAGGTCGAGCAGCTCCTGCCACTCCACGGTCTCCCGGAACGCCTTGGCGGCTTCGGCCGCCTTGACTCCCTGCATCGTGTCGTCGAATGCGGTGACATTGACCTGGGTCCCGCCGAGGGCCGAATCGTCCACGCGCACATGGACGCTCGCGAGCTGCTCCGACTCGTCGAACACGGCGCTCGTCTCTCGAACGAACTCGATCTGCTCAGGCGTTGGCAGCGCGCTCTGCACGAACTGGCCGGTGGTGAACGGGGCCAAGCCCATGAGGTCCCACTCCCCCGTGGCCGCCCCGGGATCATCGAGGGCGCGGGCGGTCTCGAGAAGCTGCATCGTGCGCTCGCTGTCGCCGCGCTCCTCGCTGGACAGCTCGATCACGACGAGCCGCCCCCGAGCCGCAGCAGACAAAGAGGGTGCGCCGGACTCCGTCGGCGAGACAGTCGCGAGTGCGGGGTCGCCGGGCACCTGTTCGGTCACCTCGAACATGCCCGCCGTCACCGGCGCCGAATACGTGCGCGTGGAGATCGACTCGAACCCCACAGCCGTCAGCTCTCGCCAGTAGGCGAGCTGGGCGTGCAGCGACTCCGGTGTGGTGAGGTCGAAGTAGGAGTAGGCGGAACCCGCGAGCCTCAGCTCGACGGTTCCGGCCCACTGGCCCTGACCGAGCTGCACGGTCGGGAAGGTCGAGGCGTAGTCGCCGATGTCCGCGAGCTCCTCCTCGGTCACCTCCTCCGCCAGAGTGACGACGAGGTCGACCTTGACGGCCCCATCCACCGGCGGCCGGTCGAGGCTCGACGCCTCGACGCCGGGAAGTGAGCGGAGGGTCTGGTTGAACGACTCGAGCGCGGTCTGCACGGACGGGAACGGCCCGGAAGCGCATCCGGCGAGCATTGTCATCATGACGGCCGCGATGAAGACGGGCAGGGCAGAACGCGGCATCGTCAGCACCCTCCTCCGCGTCCTCGATCCAGCACGACGACGATCAGGTTACGCGGCGCTCCCCGGAGGTATCTGAGGACTCCCCCAGAGCGAGCGCCGATGTGCTCCGCCCAAGCTCAACTCGTCGCCGGAGAACCGGTTGCCTCGCCGTCCGCTCGGACCTCGCCAGCCCTGCCGACGTGCACCAGGGAACGCCAGACGAGCGCGAGGATGAGGATGCTCGCGCCGAACGCAACCCAGATCGTGGTGACGATGCCGAAGCCCTGGCCGATGAGACCCCCTGCGAAGGTGCCGACGGCCATGCCGCCGATCATCCCGAGGAAGTACACGCTCGAGACCCGCCCGCGCATGCGGCTCGGGACGGCCCGCCCGCGGATGGTGCTCGCGAGCGTCGCCCAGATGACCGTGTACATGCCGAAGACGAACATCGTGAGGCCAGCGACGATGACGTTCGCCGTCGCCGCGAGAACGAGGTGCAGCACCGTCTCGAGCGCGAGGCAGGTGCGCATGAGGCTCGTGTAGGAGAAACGGCGCTCCAGGCGTCCGTAGAGCGCTGTGCCGACGAGCCCGCCGAGGGCCGAGACCGCGAGCAGCAGCCCGTAGCCGGCATCGTCCAGTCCGAGACGCTGCTTCGCATAGAGCACGAGCACCCCGTAGGTCATGCCGTACGTGATGTTGAACGCGAACAGGATGACGGCGAGCGTCCGGACGGGCGGGTTCTGCCAGAGCCAGGCGAATCCCTTGGCGATGTCCCGACGCACGCGGGCCACCGATCGCACCGTCTCGATCGGCCCGGTCGTCGCCGTCGAGACGGGCGGTGAGGTGATGCGGGACACGAGCACCACAGCGAACAGCAGGGAGACGACGGTCACGCCGTACGGGATCGCGTGCCCGACCGCGAAGATGGCACCGCCGATCGCGGGACCGGCGAGCTGGTTCATGACGGTCTGGCTGGCGATGAGTCGCGAGTTCCCGATGCCGAGCTCTTTCGAGGGGACGAGGTCCGGCACGATCGAGGTCCAGGCGTTGTCGGTGAAGACCTCCGCCGACCCCACGAGGAACAGCGCGATGTAGAGGATCGGCAGGTTGATGGTGTCGGTGAGCACGAGGGCGCCGATGACGGCCAGCATCAGAACTCGGCTGAGCGCCCCCGTCACGATGATCGCGACGCGGGGCAGGCGGTCGGCGACCACGCCCGCGAAGAGGCCGAACACGAGCCACGGAAGCTGCTGCACGACCAGGGCCAGCGAGACGAGCAGCGGGTCGCGGGTGAGGCTCGCGACGAGCAGGGGGCCCGCTGCGATCAGGATGCCGTCGGCGAGGTTCGAGAACAGCGACGAGGAGAGGAGGAATCGGAAGGGCGTGCCGAGCGGCTTCGGGGATGCCCAGTTGAGCAGGAGTGACATGGGTCGGTTCCAGACGACGAGAACTGACCCCCTCTTCAGTGAGGGGGTCGAGACGGAGCGGGAAAAGTGAGGCGGAGCGCTAGCTGTTCGCGTCGAGCTGCGGGAGGCCGAGGCGAGCGCGTTCTTCGCGCTCGATCTTGTCGGCCATGGCGCGCTCGCGACGATCGCCGGAGAGGATCGAGGTGAGGATCCAGAAGAACGCAGCCCCGATGATCACGGTCGGGATGAGCGACCAGAGCGCGTTGAGGAAGAAGTCCATGATGGAGGGAGTCTACGCGAAGCCCCTCGCGCACCGGCGAGTCTCGGCACATCCATCCCGGTGTCGGCGCATCCGCCTAGGCTGTGCCCATGGTCGATCGCTCGAACGTCGAATGCTGGCTCACTGACATGGACGGCGTGCTCGTGCACGAGCAGGCCGCGCTTCCCGGCGCGGTCGAGCTGCTCGCGCAGTGGCAGCGGGACGATACCCCCTACCTCGTGCTCACGAACAACTCCATCTTCACGGCGCGCGATCTCGCCGCCCGCCTGCGCTCGAGCGGCATCAACGTCCCGGAAGATCGGCTCTGGACCTCGGCGCTCGCGACCGCGGACTTCCTGCGCCAGCAGCTGCCAGGAGGGTCGGCGTTTGTCATCGGCGAGGCGGGGTTGCTCACGGCCCTGCACGACGCGGGCTACATCATGACGGAGACCGACCCCGACTTCGTGGTCGTCGGCGAGACCCGCAACTACTCGTTCGACGCCATCACGAAGGCCATCCGCCTCATCGGCAACGGTGCGCGCTTCATCGTCACGAACCCCGACGCGACCGGCCCGAGCGCCGACGGCCCCATGCCCGCGACGGGGGCCATCGCGGCCCTCATCACGAAGGCGACCGGCCGCGAACCCTACGTGGTCGGCAAGCCGAACCCCATGATGTTCCGGTCTGCGCTCAACAAGATCGGTGCTCACTCGCACAACACGGCCATGATCGGCGACCGGATGGACACCGACATCGTGGCGGGCATGGAAGCGGGACTGCACACCGTGCTGGTGCTCACGGGCATCAGCGATCAGCGCGAGATCGAGCGCTACCCGTTCCGCCCCGACGAGATCATCTCCGGCGTGCACGAACTCGTCCGCGCTGCTGGCGAGAGCTGAGTCCCACCCGCGCGCTCGACCCTGATTGCTAGGCCAACTAGCGATCTGTCGCAGCTCGCGTACCATTGGCGCAGTGACTTCCAGCTCCTCCAGCTCAGCAGCCGCTCCCGATACGTCGAAGAAGAAGGGCCCGCCGACGATCAAACGGTGGGTCTTCTGGCCCGCCGCGATCATCGTCATCGGCTTCGCAGGCTTCTCGATCCTCGCCCCGACAGCTGCTGACACCGCATTCGGCGCCGTCCAGTCGTCGATCGTGCGCAACTTCAACTGGTACTACGTGCTCATCGCGGCGTTCTTCGTGATCTTCAGTCTCGTGATGGGCTTCGGCAAGTACGGCGACATCAAGCTCGGCAAGGACGACGACAAGCCCGAGTTCTCGAACCTCAGCTGGCTGTCGCTGCTCTTCGCCGCCGGCATGGGAATCGGCCTCGTCTTCTACGGCGTGAGCGAGCCGCTCAGCCACTTCATCGAGCCGAAGCCCGGCGTCTCAGGCACCGAGAGCCAGCTCGCGCAGCAGGCGCTCTCGCAGACCTACCTGCACTGGGGCGTGCACGCGTGGTCCATCTACATCGTCCTCGGCCTCGCGCTCGCCTACGCCATCCACCGCCGCGGACGACCGGTCAGCGTGCGCTGGGCGCTGGAGCCGCTCCTCGGCCGTCGCGTTCGCGGAGGCTGGGGCAACCTCATCGACGTCGTCGCGCTGGTCGGCACCATCTTCGGAGTCGCCACCTCGCTCGGCCTCGGTGTGCTGCAGATCGGCTCGGGCCTGGAAGCCGCAGGCATCCTCGAATCCTCGACGACCTCATCCATCGCCATCATCGCCGTCATCACGGCGTTTGTGCTCTTCTCGGTGATCTCCGGCGTCGGCAAGGGCATGAAGTGGCTCTCGAACATCAACCTCGTGCTGGCAGGCGCACTGCTCGTCTTCATCCTCATCGTCGGCCCGACGCAGTTCCTCCTGCGCGACTTCGTGCAGTCGCTCGGCAACTACCTGCAGAACTTCGTCAGCCTCACCTTCTCGACGAGCGCATTCTCCGGCGAGGCGGGCGTCGACTGGCAATCGGCGTGGACCACGTTCTACTGGGGCTGGTGGATGTCGTGGGCGCCGTTCGTGGGCGTCTTCATCGCGCGCATCTCCCGCGGTCGCACCGTCCGTGAATTCGTGACAGGCGTCATGCTCGTGCCGACGCTCGTGACCTTCCTCTGGTTCTCCGTCCTCGGCGGCACGGCCCTCTACATGCAGCTGAACGGCATCACCGACTTCGTCCAGGGCGACGGCTCGGTCGACGTCGAAGGGGCCCTCTTCCAGATGCTGGCCCAGCTCCCCGGCGGTGCGGTGCTGACCATCGGCGCGATCATCCTCATCGCGATCTTCTTCATCACGTCCGCGGACTCCGGAGCGCTTGTCATGGGCATGCTCGCGACCGGCGGCCAGGCCGAGCCGAAGCACTGGGTGCGCGCGTTCTTCGCGATCATCACCTCGCTGCTCGCGGTCGCACTCCTGCTCGCCGGCGGTTTGAACGCCCTGCAGACGGCCGCGATCAGCATCGCGCTGCCCTTCTCGATCGTCCTGCTCCTGTCCTGCTGGGCGACGGCCCTCGCGTTCGCACGAGAGAAACGTGCCTACGACCGGGCCAGCCGCGCCGCCTTGGTCGGCCACATCGGCGACTTCTACGGCCTCGAGGTGGACGAGCCCGTCGAGCGTGCCCCCGGCAAGATGTTCCCGTGGCTGCGGAAGGCGAACGTCATGAACGTGCCCGTTGCGGGCCCGCAGACGAGCCAGGTCACGGTCGTGGCGCAGGCTGACGAGCCCAAGAACGACTGACCGCCGAGCGGCTCGGTCTCGAGACAGGCAGGGGCCGGATGCACACGCATCCGGCCCCTGCCTGTTCCTCTGCCAGCACCTCACGCCCACGTCCTCCCTCTCCCCGGATGTCAACCCTCAGCGAGCATTGACCGCGAAGCCCCACCCTGGAGTGGATGCAGAAACTCGCCGGCGCCCTCCTCCCAGCGCTCACGCCTTCCCGACTCCTCCACGTGGCCAAGACAGCCGCCGCCGCAACGCTCGCCTGGTACGCCGGACACCTCGTCCCGGGAGAGGCGAGCGCCTACGCCTACTACGCTCCCCTCGGCGCACTGGTCGCGAGCGTCCCGACCGTGGCCGGATCCGTGCGATCGAGCGTCCAGGTCGTGGTCGGTGTACTCCTGGGCGTGCTCGCCTCCGGAGCGCTCGTGACCCTCGGCACCCCCGTGGCGCTGGCAGTCCCCGTCGCGGTCGGTGCCGGCACCCTGCTTGCAGGGATTCCGGTCTTCGGAGCGGGCCGCGACTACATTCCCATCGCAGCCCTCTTCGTCTTCGTGGTCGGCGGCGCGAATCCCGACGGATTCTCCATCGGCTACGTCGTGCAGATGGCTGTCGGCGCGGCCATCGGCGTCGGACTGAACCTCATCGTGCCTCCCGCCACCGGGCGGAAGCAGGCCATGCAGGCGACGAGCGCCCTCAAGACCACCATCGCCGACACCATCCAGCGAGCGACCGAGCTGCCGGCCGGCGACACCCCGGAGGACGACCTCAAGGCCTGGCGAAGCTCCCTGCTTCGCCTCGACGGCGAACTCGCAGACGCGAAGACGCTTGTCGCCGAGGTGCAGGAGAACCTGCGCGGCAACGCCAGGGGCCTGCGCACGAAATTCGACAGCTCCTCCGTCCAGGCGGAGCTGGACAGCCTCAGCCGCATCACTCGCCACATCGCGGAGCTCCAGGAGCCATTCCTCGAAGTCTCCTGGAGCGAGGCGAAGCCCGAGTCGGGACGCGCCCTGCAGGCCGCAGGAGAGCAGCTCGGGGAGCTGCTGCGTGCCTGGGACCAGACCGACGACGATCTGCGCGCGCGGCTCACCGCCGCTTCCTCGGCCCTCGACGACCTGCAGCGCCTGGAGTTGGAAGAACACACGGGGTGGGATCCGCCAGCGCAACGCCGTTCCGTCACGATCTACGCCCTCAGGAAGATCGTCGCCGAGATCGAGTACCGCGTCGAAAGCCAGAAGAGCACGGCGTCCACGGGCTAGGCGCGACCCCGCGCACTGCCCGCCCGCACGCCCCCGCTC
>NZ_PSYC01000017.1:0-33853 GCF_002931515.1 Pseudoclavibacter sp. RFBG4
ACCCTGTGGGAGAGTAGGTCACCGCCGGACTTCTTCATAAGCCGGGGTTGGTTGTTGAGTGAGCAGAGATGCTCCTCGATGACCAACCCCGGCTTTTTTGTGCCCGAAAACAACAGCATTACAGGCGGAGCAGCGGATGTGCGCCAGGGGCTGCTGAGGCGAGCGCCCGCAGCCCTGGCGCACGCAGAGAGGCCTAGAGACGGCCCGTGGCCTTCAGCTCGATGTAATGGTCTGCGATCGCCGGCGGCAGGGCCGACGGCGTCCCTGTCACCGTGTCCCCACCGAGGCGGAGAACCGTCTGGCGTACGCGCTCCTGATCCAGGAGCGCACGTTCTGCGGCCGACGCAGCATACGTCTGCTCGCGCGTCTCTCGACGCACGGCGACCTCGTGCACATCCGGGTTCAGCACCGACCCCAGCACGACGACGTGCTTGCTCGCCAGCTGCGGGAGCGCAGCGATGACGGGCTCGAGGGTGCCACCGGTCTCCAGCGTCGAGAGAATGACCACAAGAGAACGGTGCGTCGTCACTCCACGCACCAGCCCTGGGATGGCCCGCCAATCCGTCGCGATGAGCTCGGGCTCGACGTCCGCGAGCGACTCGACCATGCGGCTCAGCAGCTCAGCCCCCGAGACGCCTTGGATGCGCGCCCGCACTCGACGATCCCAGGCGACGACATCCACGCGGTCACCTGCTCGCGTGGCCAGCGCCGCGAGCAGCAGTGCGGACTCGATGGCGGTGTCGAGGCGCGTCTCGTCCGCGACTCGTGCCGCCGACGTCCGCCCGGTGTCGATCACGATCACCACGCGACGGTCACGCTCGGGCCGCCAGGTTCGTACCACCAGGTCCTGGCGACGAGCGGTGGCGCGCCAATCGATCGATCGGACGTCGTCGCCCCGCACGTACTCGCGCAGCGAATCGAACTCCGTGCCCTGCCCCCGGACCATGAGGCGCGTGGCGCCGTCCAGCTCGCGGAGACGCGCCAGTCGCGAGGGGAGATGCTTCCTCGAATTGAAGGGAGGGAGCACCCGGAGGATTCCGCGGTCAGCGAGGCTCACCTGTCGGGCCGCCAGACCCATCGGACCCCAGCTGCGGAGCGTGACGAGCTCGGCCCGACGGTCGCCGCGGCGCGAAGGAAGCAGCGGGAACTCGGCCACGCGCCGCTCGCCAGCAGGCACGTCCAGCTTCGGTCGGTGCTGCGTGCCGCCGGCCGTCGGCTCCCAGCCGTCGCGCACCTGCAGGCGCAGCGTGCGCGAGCCTCGGTTCGTGATGGCGACGCGGCTGAGGGCCTCCTCGCCGAGGCGAACCCGCGAGGGAAGGCTCCGCTCGATCTCCACCTGACGTGGCGCCCCCGCCAGGAGGACATCCGCGATGGACGTGAGCAGCACGAAGAGCAGCCAGATCGCCAACGTCACATACGCCGATTCAGCGGTCTGCCCGAAGAGCACCACCGGTACCGCGCCGACGGCGGTCAGCAGTACAAGACGTCCACTCACCACCATGCGCTCACGCTTCCCATCCAGCTCTCGACTTCAACGGTGATTCCGTGGCCTGCACCGGTCAGATCGGGACCTGGACCTGAGCGAGCACGGAGCGGAGGATCGCATCGGCGCCGACACCCTCCAGCTCGGCTTCCGGCCGGAGCTGGAGGCGGTGGCGAAGGACAGGAAGTGCCATCGCCTGCACGTGATCCGGAGTCACCGCCTGGTAGCCGCTCAGATACGCGAACGCCTTGCTCGCCGACATGAGGGCCGTCGCCCCGCGAGGAGAGACCCCCATGCGCACGGATGGAGACTGCCTGGTCGCTCGGGCGATGTCGACGATGTACGCCAGGACATCAGCTCGCACCTCGACGGCTGCCGCCTCGGCCTGCGCTCGGCGCAGCTCCTCGGCAGAGAGCGCGCTCCGCACCCCGGCGGCCCGCAGATCACGCGGAGAGAAGCCGGCGGCATGCCGGCGCAGCACCTCGAACTCCGCATCCCGAGACGGCAGCTCGAGGACGAGCTTCAGCAGGAAGCGGTCGAGCTGCGCCTCTGGCAGCGTGTACGTGCCCTCGTACTCGATGGGGTTCATCGTCGCGGCCACGAGGAAGGGAGCTGGGAGTGCGCGGGTCACGCCATCGGCGGATACCTGTCGCTCCTCCATCGCCTCGAGCAGCGCCGACTGCGTCTTCGGCGGCGTGCGGTTGATCTCGTCGGCGAGGAGGATGTTCGTGAAGACGGGGCCCTCGCGGAACTCGAACTCGCCAGCCGCGGAGTCGTAGACCAGCGACCCGGTGATGTCGCCCGGCATGAGGTCCGGCGTGAACTGGACCCGCTTCGTGTCGAGCGACAGGGTCTCGCTCAGCGTCCGTACGAGCAGCGTCTTGCCCACCCCGGGAACACCCTCGAGCAGCGCATGCCCGCCGGCGAGCAGGGCCACGAGGAGGCCATCGACGGCGCGCTCCTGTCCGACGACGGCCTTGGCGACCTCGCCGCGGACTCGCTGCAGTGATTCACGGACATCAGTGCTCATAGGTGCCTCCGTTGTTCTCGGCGGTGCTGCTTGGATCAGTGGTCGTGGGATGGGCAGAGCCAGGTCCGGTGCTGCTCGGATCGACGGCCGCTGCGACCTGCCGCTCGAGGGTCAGCAGCGCCTGGCTGAGGTCGAGGAGCTCGGCCTCGCTGCCAGGAACGGCGTCGAGCAGCGTCCACGAGACCGCAGCTCGGTTCGCCCCGAGGATCGCTGCGCTCGAGGTGATGATCTCCTGCACGTGGCTCGCGCGCGCCAGCCCAAGCGATTTCGCGAGACGAGTCGTCGTGCCGATGCGGAGATTGTCGAGCGCGCGAAGCCGCGCCCGCTGCTGCGCGTAGAGCCTGCCTCGGCCCTGCATCGTCTCGGAAGCCTCGACGATGACCGGCAGGCGCTCCTCGACGAGGGGCCCGAAGCGGCGTCCGCGCCACACCATGACCCCGAGGAGTGAGGCGAGCGCGATGAGGATGGTCGGTGTGAGCCACGGCGGGACGTAGGTGCTGAGCGACGGCTGGGCTCCGAAGACCGCCTCGGCGTCGGCGACGCCCGGCACGTACCAGACCAGCGACTGCGTCTCGCCGAGGACCGCAAGGCCCATGGCCGCGTTCGCGGCGCCGAGGACTTCGCCGTTGCTGATGTTGTCGGTCGCGCCCAGCGCGGCAAGCTCCGTTCCAGAGGAGAGCTCGGTCTCGACGTAGGCGAAGCGCCCTGACTCGGCGTAGCAGGCGCTGCCTCCGGGGGCCTCGTCGCTCAGCTGGTACAGCCGCGCGCCCCGCTGGGAGATGTCAGGGGCGAGATCGCCGAGCGGCGAGGCGCACTCCTCACCGGCGGCGACCGTGTCGCCATCTTCGCCGACGGCGCCGACCCCGCCCACGACGATCGCTCCGTCGAACGCCTCGAGGAGGCCTCGGCTCGGCGCGAGCAGCAGTACGCGCTCCGCGTCGAGCTCAGCGACCTGAGCGGCGAGATCGTCGACGGCCAGGCCGTCACGGTCGTGGATGACGAGCGTCGTGTCACCCTCAGCGTCCCTCAGCTGCGACCGAGCCTCCTCGAGGCTCGTCGCCGCGCTCGTGGACACGCCCTGGTCGCCGAGCACGGTGAAGACGGCCTTCGCCCCGTCGGGCCGTGCGGAGTCCACCCCGAGATACGGCGAGTTCGCGCTTGCTATTCCCCCGGCGAGGAGCGCGCTGGTCACGGCGATGACGACCGCGCCTGCGGCGATGAGCAGCCACGGACGCGCGAGTCTGAGCCGCTCGGGAACGGTCGGGGTCGCGGAGCTCGTGATGCTCACGAGCCGCGTCCAGTGAACGACGCCAGCTTGACGGGTGCTGCCGAGTCGAGTGCGAGGTCGAGATCGCGCAGCTGGCGCCAGTCAGCCTCGGAGGCCCCGAGGCCCAGGTACCTTGCAGCGTCGAAGGACCTCGCCGCGACATGCAGTGCGGGAGCGTGACCTGGGAACGAGACGCCCGTCGCCTCCGCGACCGCCGTCGCCGTCATCCCCGGGCTGAGGGAGATCACCGTGCGGTCATGCACGGCTCGAGCGAGCGCCCGGAACTGCTCCACGACGGCGGTCTCGAAGTCCCCCCGCGATGCCGCCGCGGCAGCGGAACCGCGCAGGTCTCGCGCAGAGCGCTCATCGCCGTCGAAGAGATCCGCGGGCGTTCCTGTCCGTCGCCTCGCCCGTTGAGCGAGGATCGGCCGGCCGATGAGCAGCGCGAGGACACCGAGGACGACGAGTCCGCCCAGGATGAGCGCGATCGGGGAGAAGCCCCCTGGCACCCCCTCGATGGGCCGGAGCAGGTCATTCACCCAGTTCCAGAAGTCGTCGATCCAGAGATCGAGCCAGGTGGGGGAGGCCTGCGTGTACTCGGCCTTCGCGAGCTCACCCTGCAGGAGATCGCGCGCCGGATCCTCGTCGATCTCGAGCGGCGGCTCCACCGAGCCGACCCACGGGCCGAGCCGCATCAGCGCACGTACCCCGGAGCACCCGTCGGGGAGACCGGCCGCTGCACCTGCACGTCGAAGTCCGCATCGGCGATGTCAGCTCCGGCAGCGGACTGCTCCGCGTATCGCTGCAGGGTGACGCCGAGCGCCTCCTTGCGCATCCGCAGGTCGAAGTACAGGATCGTCGCGTTCCCGCTCGTCAGGACGAGGACGATGGCCCCGAGGAGCACCTGCAGTGCGGAGGTGATGAGCAGGATCACGGCGAACGCGACGATCGTGCCGGCGTCCGGTTCGGACGACTCGCCGCTTCCGAGCGGCAGGATGATGACCTGGCCCAGGCTGACGGCCAGCTGCGCGACCGTCGAGACGGCGCCGGTGGCGACGTTCAGGATCACCTGGATGACGACGACGACCCCGAGCACTCGCCAGAAGTTGCCATGCGAGAGGTTCCAGCTGCGGCGGATGGCGGCGATGGGGCCGAGGCCCTCGAGGACGATGGCGCTCGGGGCGAACATGATCTTGATGCCGAGCCACACCATGAGCACGACCGTCGCCCCGCCGAGAAGCAGCGTGAAGATGACGCCCAGTCCGATCGAGCCGGCGATCGTCGCCTCATCTCCGCCTGACCCCGCGAGGACGGCGAACATGATGAGTGGGATGAGGAGCCAGCCGACCGCGATGAGCACAACCGCGCCGACACCGACGAGCAGCGCGTACCCGATCAGCCGCCAGATGCCGCGCCATCCCGCGCGCCAGGCCTCCTTGAAGCCGAGCTTCTCGCCGATCGCGCCACGGGCGACGACGCGCACGAGGATTCCCTGCAGGAGCGCTGAGCCGACGCCCGCGACCGCGAGGCCGAGGATCGCAGCGAGCGACGTCAGCGTGATGGAGGAGACCAGCATCGGCGTGATGTCCTCTTGGCTTCCCCCATAGGGGATGCGCGTGAACATGAGCATTCCGACGACGACCGGGAGCAGGCTCGCGAAGAGCGTCGTGGCTCCCATGACGATGACGGCGCTGCCGAGCGTGGTCTTGGGTGAGGTGCGGAACAAGCGGAACGTGGCGGCGAGCGCGTCGCCGAAGGCGAGCGGACGGAGGGGAAAGAGACCGGGTGTCGGCGCCGGCATCCACTGTCCGCCCGGCTGGCCCTGGCCCGGTTCCTGCGGCGGTCCGTACTGCCAGCTCGCAGGGCCGGGTGCGCCGTACTGCTCGGGCTGCTGGCCCTGCCACTGTCCCTGCCAGTGATCGGCCTGCGGGAAAGCGCTCGGCGTCTGCGCTCCGGGCTGCGGCGGATACGCGTGGTTGGGCTCGGGTGCGTGCTCGTATGGGCCATGCGTCACGTGTCCATCGTGGCACACCGCGCGCCGCGCACTCTGGGTTGAGCCTCTGAGGGGACTATGCCCGCTACGCTGAGGGAAGCGCCCGGTCTCGGGCAGGTTCTGGAACAGGGAGGGTTCTGTGGGCGAACGCATCCTCGTGGTCGATGACGACCTCGCACTGTCGGAGATGATCGGCATCGTTCTCAGGGCCGAAGGCTACGAACCCGAGTTCTGCGGCGACGGTGCGGCTGCCCTCGGCGAGTTCCGTCGGGTCAAGCCGGAACTGGTCCTGCTCGACGTCATGCTTCCCGGCCTGGACGGCATCCAGATCTGCCACCTGCTTCGCGCGGAATCCGGCACGCCTATCATCATGCTGACCGCGAAGTCGGACACGACCGACGTGGTCCGCGGGCTCGAAGCCGGCGCCGATGACTACATCGTCAAGCCCTTCAACCCCAAGGAGCTCGTCGCTCGTATCAAGACCCGGCTGCGCGCGAGCCAGCCAGAGGTGCAGAGCATCATCCGCGTCGGCGACCTCACGTTGAATGTCAACGCGCACGAGGTCCTTCGCGGCGAGGAGCAGATCAACCTGACTCCGCTCGAGTTCGATCTGCTGCTCACGCTCGCCGCGAAGCCGCAGAAGGTCTTCACGCGCGAGGAGCTGCTCGAGCAGGTCTGGGGCTACCAGTACAAGGCAGACACCCGTCTCGTCAACGTGCACGTGCAGCGGCTGCGCGCGAAGGTCGAGCACGACCCGGACCACCCGAAGATCGTGGCGACGGTTCGCGGCGTGGGGTACCGCGCTGGGAACACGACCGCGTTCTCCTGACGTGAGCGCAGTGGCCCGGCGCACGACCTCCTCCCCTTCTTCTCGGACTTCCGACGTCGACACGGAGGGCATCCGCGTCCCGTATCGGTGGCGTTCCGCGCACGGGGTATGGCGGAACCTCGTCTTCCTCTGGCGGACATCGCTTCCCTTCCGGACGATCGCGCTCTCGGTCGCGTTGACGACCGCGACGGTGCTGTCGGTCGGATTCGTCATGTCCAACTCCATCGCGAGCGACCTGTTCAATTCGAGGCTCAGGCCCCTCGTCTCCGAGACCGAGCGAGCGGTGACCGCGGCTCAGACGGTCTTCGCGTCCGGCGAGGAGACCGACAGCGCGGCCCTCGAGACCCTGCAGACGCTTGCGGTGGATGCGGCGCAGGACTCGGCGGCCAACAGCTACGGCGTCATCTTCATGCAGGGCGCCTCGGACGGCGAGGAGCAGTCGAACGAGCTGCGGGCGCTGGCGAAGGGTCCCGTCTCGGCCGAACTGGTCTCGCCGGAGTTGAAGGAAGCGGTGAGGTCGGGCGCGGAGACCGCGGCGACCGGAACGACCTCCGCGTCGCCGCAGACGTACTACCAGTCGATCGCGCTCGTCGACGAGTTCGGCAACGAGGTGCCAGGCATCGTCATCGGCTCGACCGTCACCGTGCAGAGCCTCGGCCAGTACGAGATGTACTTCGTGTACTCGATGGAGGAGACGCAGCAGACACTCGACTTCGTGCAGCGCACCCTCGTGGTCGCCATGATCGTCCTGGTGCTCCTGGTCGCCGTCATCACGGGCTTCGTCATGCGGGCCGTGATCCAGCCGATCCGCGAAGCCGCGAAGACGAGCCGGCGCCTCGCGGCGGGGCATCTGGAGCAGCGCGTGCCGGAGTCGGGAGAGGACGACATCGCGACGCTCGCGAGATCGTTCAACGAGATGGCGGACAGCCTGCAGGACCAGATCGAGCGCCTCGCGAACCTGTCGCAGGTGCAGCAGCGCTTCGTCTCGGATGTCTCGCACGAGCTGCGCACGCCCCTCACGACCATCCGTCTCGCCGGTGGGATGCTCTTCGACCGTCGCGACGACTTCGACACCGTGACGGCGCGGTCGGTCGAGCTCCTCCACGATCAGATCGAGCGGTTCGAGATCCTGCTCGCCGACCTCCTTGAGATCTCCAGGTACGACGCCGGAGCGGTCGAGATCCTGCGGGAGTCCAACAGTCTCGCGACCGTCGCCGACGATGTCATCGGGGCCATGACCCCGGTCGCACTCGATCACGGCACGCGCCTCGTGCTCAAGGCGCCCGGCGGCTACGGGGAGTCCGAGTTCGATGCTCGCCGCATCAACCGCGTCGTCAGGAACCTCCTCGGCAACGCCATCGAGCATGGCGAGGCGAAGCCGATCGTCGTGTCCGTCGACTCCAACGAGTCAGCCGTCGCGCTCTCCGTGCGCGACTACGGCATCGGCATGACCGAGGCCGAGCGCACCAGGGTCTTCGACCGCTTCTGGCGCGCCGACCCGTCGCGCAAGCGCACGATGGGTGGGTCCGGTCTCGGTCTCGCGATCTCGCTCGAGGACGTTCGCCTGCACGAAGGACGCTTGGAGGTCTGGTCGGAATCGGGCAAGGGGACGAACTTCCGGCTCACGCTGCCGCGATTCGTCGGCGGCAAGATCATGGGCTCACCGCTCCCGCTCGAGCCGGGAGACGCAGGAGCCGCCACCATCACGATCGACGAGGAGGACGTGTCCTCCGAGGCGTTCACCGACGAAGACGTCGACACGCAGCCGATCGAGCTGCCCGACCTCGTCGGCATGCGCTCCTCCAACGCCGAACCGCTCGTCTCCTCGGCGCCGACGAACTCCATGGATGTCATCGAGGTGACATCCCTCGACGAGCCGGCGCAGAGCCCCGCCCCCTGGGACGATGCGGAAGCGGTGGTGGTGACCAGCTCGGCTCCCGAGTCCGTGCCGTCGCTTCCCAGCATCCACGACCACGATGATGGTGGTCGCGACGGCGACGGCGACGGCGACGGCGACGCCGAGGAACGCCACGATGACGACGAGGGCAACGAGCCCGACATGCACGACGGGGACAGCCAGGGCGAGGGTCCGGCTGTCGGGGAATCGGCAGAGCAGGGGCAGGAGGAACGGACATGAGACGAGCTGCGAATGGGCGCCGCGCGACGCGAGGAGCCGCGGCCGGAATCCTGGTCATCGCGATGCTCATGCTCGTCGGATGCGCCCGCATCCCGACCTCCGGCCAGGTCCTCGCGGGCGAGTCCGAGCAGCAGGAGAGCGACCAGTCGTACAGCTTCTTCCCCGACCCGCCGCGAGACGGCATGAGTCGCGAGGAGGTCATCGAGGGGTTCCTCGATGCTGGAACCGGAACACAGAACGACTACGAGGTCGCCCGGGAATACCTCGCCGAGTCGTTCCGGCAGGAATGGGACCCGAACGCCCGCATCATCGTCACCGCGTCGGTGCCCGATGTGGTCGACGCCGGCTCCGAGCGGGTCGAGGCGAGCTACAAGTCCTCGGCCAGCGTTGACGCCGAGGGCATCTACAGCGAGCTCAAGAGCGGAACGACCGAGCGTCTCGACTTCACGCTCGCCCAGAACGCAGACGGCGAATGGCGGATCACGGAGGCGCCTCCCGGCATCGTGCTGCTGAACCAGAACTTCCGCAGTCTGTTCAAGAGCTACACCCTCTACTTCTACGACGACACGCTCTCGCGGCTCGTGCCGGACGTCCGGTGGTTCGACGCGCAGCAGACCGCGATGACGCGCATCGCGCGCGCCCTGGTCAACGGGCCAGCGCCCTGGCTCGCCGAGGGCAACGTCGTCAGCGCGATCCCCTCCGACGTGACCTTGCTCGGCGCCGTGACCGTCGAGGGAGATGTCGCCGACGTCGACTTCTCGTCGGTTCTCTCCTCGGCCTCCCCGGAACGGTATTCGCGGATGCTCCTGCAGCTCACCGAGAGCTTCGCCGATTTCGAGTCGATCACGAGCGTCACGATGTCCATCACGGGCGTCCCGATCGACCAGGATCTCCCACCAGAGGACGCCGTCGTCGTGAACCGGCAGGTGACCAGCACGCCCCTCGTCTACAAGGGCGGCGAGCTCGGGTTCCTGAGCGGTGTCAACGTGACGGCGTCGCCGGAGACCGCGGCCCTGCAAGGTGCACTGGCCTCCCTCGCCCCGCAGAAGGGTGCCTACTCGAGCGCTGGCGATGTCGCGTCGTTCGTGACGCCCAACGGTGTCTTCACGACGCCCATCGCCGTCCCCGATCCGCTGCTCGTCGATGCCAGGCCGGGCCCGCTCGCGATGAGCCTCGACAGCTGGGGGTACACCTGGACAGGCAGCACGGAGGGCTCAGGGCTGCGCGCCACGGATGTCGACGACCGTCAGCACAGCTGGCTGGAGCCCGCGGAGAACGTGGGCGCGACCGGGTACCGGGCCATCGCCGTCTCCCGAGACGGCGCCAGGCTCGCGGTGCTCGAGAACAGCTCCGTCGGCGTCAGAGTCGCCGTCATGGCGATCGAACGCGAGCCGAGCACCAACCGGCCGATCGGGCTCGGCAACCCGCTCATCCTGGAGCCGGGCGGCACGTCGCCGATCGACCTCGCCTGGGTCGATGAGACCTCGCTCGCGGTGCTCGCGACGGGGAGCGAGGGCACGGCCGAGGTCCGCACGCAGACCGTCGGCGGCACCGTCAGCGTCAATGGCGCCGTGCTCGATGGGCAGCAGATCACGGGAAGCAACACTCCCGCCGGGCTTCGAGTGCTCGACAAGGACCGCCACATCTACGTGCCGAAGGGCAACAGGTGGCAGCAGTCGGAGGCCGTCGTGGACTTCATCCTGACCCAGGTGTGATCCGCGGCCGATCCCGGTTCTCCACAGCGCTCAGATCGAGGCTGCGTCTCGCCCTCGTGCGCTGCCATCCTTGAGCGATGCCCCTGCCCTCCGGCGTCACCGCGCAGCTCCACGATCGAGTGGCGAGGCTGCGGGAGACCGCGCTCGATGCGCTGGCGGTTCTCCTCCCCGTCGCCTGCGCCGCCTGCGGCAGTCTCGGTCGGCCGCTCTGCCGGAGCTGCGCCGAGCAGCTTGCACGGCTCGCGGCGGTGCGCGCGTGCGCCGTCATGATCAGTGCCGCTGATGGAGGCAGGGTCCCGGTCATCGCCGCCTGCGACTACGAGGGTCCCGTGAAAGCGCTCCTCGCCTCGCTCAAGGAACGGGGGAGAGTGGACGCGGCACGCCCCCTCGGCCTGCTCCTGCGGTCGGCCGTGTCGGCGTTCGCCGACTCGGCCGGAGGGCGTCGGGAGCCGGCGGTTCGCTCCGGCCCCGTCTCCGCGGTCTGGGTGCCCGTGCTCGTCCCGTCGTCGGCGAGATCGATCCGCGCCCGCGGCTACGTGCACCTCGCGCTGCTCTGGCACCAGGCACTGCCCGGGACGAGGAGCGTCCGGGCGCTCCGACTCGTCCGGCGCGTGCAGGACCAAGCTGGACTCACGGCCCCGGCTCGGGCCGACAACCTGCGGTGTGCCTTCGCTGCCGACCCGGGACTGGCAGGTGCGCGGGTGCTGCTCATCGACGATGTCGTCACGAGTGGCGCGACGATGCGCGAGGCGGTCCGAGCCTTGGAAGCCGTCGGCGCAGTGGTGGTCGGAGGCGTCGTCGTCGCGGAGACGGTGCGCAGATCTGCCCGGGGAGCACACACGGAAGACGACACGCGCGGAGGGTAGACGATGTCTGCGAAATCGCAGACAACACCGGGTGAATTGGGGTCTACGATTGCGGCACAGCATCACGAGGCAGTGACACCTCGGCCTCGTGCAGAACGACAGGAGAGTGACATGGAAATCACGATCACCGGTCGCAACACCGAGATCCCGGACCGCTTCCGCGAGTACGCCACCGAGAAGGCGCTTGCGAAGGTCTCGCTTCTCGATGGCAAGACGCAGGCAGCGGAAATCAAGCTGACCAAGCGAACCGACAGGGCTGGAAACCTGCTCGACAAGGGCAAGGTCGAGATCACGCTCTTCGGTCCCGGCCCGGTCGTCCGCGCCGAGGCCGAGGCCGGTGACAAGTACGCGGCCTTCGATCTCGCGCTGGACAAGCTCGTCGAGCGACTCCGCCGCAACAAGGACCGCAAGAAGATCCACCGCGGCCAGCACACGCCACTCCGTCTCCAGGAGGTGGCCGCCGACAACTTCGCGCAGATCGACGTCACTCCCGCGAACACCGACACGATCCGTCTCGTGGAATCCGGGGCCACGGCGTCAGAGATCGAGGCTGAGGAGGAGAACCTCGAGGAGCTCTACTCGCCCGTCGTGATCCGTGAGAAGACCTTCGCTCCCAAGCGCCTCAGCAAGGACGAAGCGGTCGACCACATGGAGCTCCTTGGGCACGACTTCTTCCTCTTCATCGAGAGCGAGTCCCTCCGCCCGAGCGTCGTCTACCGACGCCGCGGGTGGGACTACGGAGTCATCGCGCTCGACGAGAACGCGGTTCCCGTCTCCTAGTTCTGCTCGCCCACCTCGCCCCGGTCGATGCATCCAGCATCGGACGGGGCGAGGTGCGTAGAATCAAGCGATATGCACAGCACGGGCTGTGCTTCGCCGCGCGCTCTCGCGCCACTTGCGTCAACCAGTAGGAGCAGACCTTGGCCTCAGTTCTCGAGAAGATCCTCCGCATGGGAGAAGGGCGCACCCTTCGCAAGCTGGAGAGCGTAGCCAAGCAGGTCGGTCGCCTCGAGGACGCCTTCAAGGAGTACAGCGATGACGAGCTCCGTGACATCACGGCCTCGTTCCGTGAACGTCACGAGGCCGGGGAGTCGCTCGACGCCCTCCTCCCGGAGGCCTTCGGCGCAGTCCGCGAGGCCGCAGGACGTGTGCTCGGCCTCCGGCACTACGACGTGCAGCTCATGGGTGGAGCGGCGCTCCACCTCGGCAACATCGCCGAGATGAAGACCGGTGAGGGC
The DNA here is from genome assembly GCF_002931515.1 of Pseudoclavibacter sp. RFBG4. Classification (NCBI taxonomy): domain Bacteria; kingdom Bacillati; phylum Actinomycetota; class Actinomycetes; order Micrococcales; family Microbacteriaceae; genus Pseudoclavibacter; species Pseudoclavibacter sp. RFBG4. The sequence continues at coordinate 12,559 of NZ_PSYC01000017.1, forward strand.
AAGACCCTCGTCGCCACCCTGCCCGCCTACCTCAACGCCATCGCCGGCAAGGGCGTGCACGTGGTCACGGTCAACGACTTCCTCGCGACCTACCAGTCCGACCTCATGGGCCGCGTCTTCCGCGCCCTCGGCATGACAACCGGATGCATCGTCGCTGGGCAGTCCCCGGCCGAGCGCCGTGAGCAGTACGCCGCCGATGTCACCTACGGCACGAACAACGAGTTCGGCTTCGACTACCTGCGCGACAACATGGCCTGGCGATCAGAGGACATGGTGCAGCGCGATCACTTCTTCGCGATCGTGGACGAGGTCGACTCCATCCTGATCGACGAGGCTCGAACACCCCTCATCATCTCCGGGCCAGCCCAAGGGGATGCGAACCGGTGGTACTCGGAGTTCGCATCGATCGTGCGCAAGCTCAAGGAGGGCCGCGACTACGAGGTCGACGAGAAGAAGCGAACCATCGGCGTGCTCGAGCCGGGCATCGACCGAGTGGAGGACGCCCTCGGCATCGACAACCTCTACGAGTCGGCCAACACCCCGCTCATCTCCTTCCTGAACAACGCCATCAAGGCGAAGGCGCTCTTCAAGCGCGACAAGGAATACGTCGTGCAGAACGGCGAAGTCAACATCGTCGACGAGCACACCGGCCGCATCCTGAAGGGCCGACGCTACAACGAGGGCCTCCACCAGGCCATCGAGGCGAAGGAAGGGGTGCAGATCAAGGCCGAGAACCAGACGATGGCGACGGTCACGCTGCAGAACTACTTCCTCATGTACGACAAGCTCGCAGGCATGACGGGTACGGCCGAGACCGAGGCCGCCGAGTTCATGAGCACCTACAAGCTCGGCGTCGTGCCCATCCGCACGAACCGCCCCATGCAGCGCAAGGACAACCCCGACCTCGTCTACAAGAACGAGAAGGTCAAGTTCGACCAGGTCGTCGAGGACATCGTCGAGCGCCACGAGACCGGCCAGCCGGTCCTGGTCGGCACGACGAGCGTCGAGAAGAGCGAGTACCTCTCGAAGCTCCTCGCGAAGCGCGGCATCAAGCACGAAGTGCTCAACGCGAAGAACCACGCACGCGAGGCGGCGATCGTCGCCCAGGCTGGGCGTCGAGGCGCCGTCACGGTCGCGACGAACATGGCCGGCCGCGGTACCGACATCATGCTCGGCGGAAACGCCGAGTTCCTCGCCGTCGCCGAGATGACGGCGCTCGGTCTCGACCCGCAGGAGAACGCGGACGAGTACGACGAGAAGTGGCTCGAGGTCTTCGGCTCCATGAAGGAGCAGGTGAAGAGCGAAGCCGACGAGGTGGCTGAGGCAGGGGGCCTCTACGTGCTCGGCACCGAGCGTCACGAGTCCCGCCGAATCGACAACCAGCTCCGCGGCCGCTCCGGCCGTCAGGGCGACCCAGGCGAGAGCCGCTTCTACCTGTCGATGACCGACGACCTCATGCGTCTCTTCAACACGGGAGCGACGCGCGCGATCATGGCCGGCGACGGAACACCAGACGACCTCGCCCTCGAGTCCCGCATCGTGTCGAGGGCCATCCGGTCCGCGCAGTCCCAAGTCGAGTCCCGCAACGCCGAGATCCGCAAGAACGTGCTCAAGTACGACAACGTGCTCAACGAGCAGCGCACCGCGATCTACAGCGATCGCCGCCGCATCCTCGAGGGCGACGACATCGCCGACAAGGTGCAGAACTTCCTCACCGACGCCATCGACGACATCATCCAGGAGCACACGGGCGACGGCACGGGCGACGACTGGGAGTTCGACGCCCTGTGGACCGACCTCAAGCAGCTCTACCCGGTGGGCATCACCGAGGACGAGCTCTTCGAGGAGGCCGGCGGGCGCAGCAAGCTCACGAGGAAGATGCTCGAGGACGAGGTCCTCTCCGATGCACGTCTCGCGTACAAGCGCCGTGAGGAGTCGATCGGCGAGGACGCGACCCGCGAGCTCGAGCGACGCGTCGTGCTGAGCGTCATCGACCGCAAGTGGCGCGACCACCTGTACGAGATGGACAACCTGAAGGATGGCATCGGCCTTCGCGCCATGGCCCAGCGCGACCCGCTCGTGGAGTACACGCGTGAGGGCTTCGCGATGTTCCAGCAGATGCTCGGCAGCATCCGCGAGGAGTCCGTCGGATTCCTCTACAACCTCGAGGTCACCGTCAAGAAGGACGAGACCCCGTCTGCGAGCGATACCCCGGACGTGCAGATCGTCGCGAAGGGGCTGGATGAGAAGGCCCAGACCGCGTTGAGCTACTCTGCCGCGACCGATCAGGGTGAGGTCGAGGTGCGCAACGAGCGCGGCCAGCTCAACCAGCGGGCGACGGCGGACGCGAAGCGTCGTGAGCGCGATCTCGGCACCTCCTCGGCGCTCGACCAGGCGCGTGAGGAAGCCGGCGAGGAGCCCGCGGCACCGGTCGCGAAGGCGCCGCAGGGCACGCGGCCCCGCCAGCCTGTCTCTCGCTCGGGGAACCCCGCCAAGCGTCAGGCCGCGGAGCAGGGCGAGCAGGCGGAGGCTGAGGCCTCGGGGCCGGCTGCCGGCAGCTCGTTCGGCAAGGGCGCGACGTCCAAGCCGGGTGGACAGCCGGCAGGCAACCGGGCCCAGCGCCGCAGGAAGAAGTAGCGACGGCTGCTCGGAGCCGAGCACCGTGACCAACCAGCGGGCGCCCCACACTGTGGGGCGCCCGCTGCGTCGTCTGCGGCGGGCGTTCGCGATCAGAGCACGTGGATCGCGGATGCTCGCCAGCGACGGTCGAGCCCTTCCAGCCGCACGGTGACCGCGCGCACGCGCGCGCCGAAATCGAGGATGACAACCGCGTCGACGATGTTCTCGCTCGTGGTCTGCACTCGCAGGCTCAACTCCACGAAGTGCGGGCGTCGCGTCGGTCGCCGCCGTGCCTGCCGCGCTCTGTTCGCGTGCTGCGTGCGGATGAGGAGATGGCGGAAGACGTCGTCGGTGACCCATCGCGAGAGCTGCTCGATGTCGCGGACGCCCGCGATGACCTCGACGACGCTCCTCGCGAGGTTCGAGATGAGCGGGCTCGGGTCGGGCAGGTCACTCGCGGCCGTACGTTCGCGGACGAACAGCGGATCGGCATCGATGAGCACCCCCGCCCCCGACGTGGCGGATGGATGAGCTGCATCGACGGCGCGTAGCGCCCCGATGCTGCGCGCTGGCAACATGCGGCCCCCGAGTGTTCTGCGGCGATTCCCCCCGAGCCGCCTGGCGTTATGAAACCATGCGCCGGGCTCAGCTCGCGAGGTTCGAACTGCCCTGTGGATAACCCTCGCCGCTGCGGCGGCTGCCCCTACGCTGGCCGCGTGCGCTGGGACGACATGTTCGATGACCTCGCGGGTCAGCTTCAGGGTGGGATCGACGACGAGGCCGCCAGGCGCGCCATCGACGACGAACGGCTGCGGGTCGGTCGGCTCTCGCTGCGTGAACGGCTCGTCGCGCTCGCGGAGAGCGGTGACGAGCCCGTGTCGCTGCAGATGTCCGACGGGTCGATCGTGGCGGTGCGCCCGCGGGCCTTCGGCAGCGACTGGCTCTCGGCCGAGCTCGTCGCGGAATCGGGGCGAGTTCGCGTCTGCATCGTGCCGACTGCTGGCATCGCGTCGCTGGTGCTCACCGAGGCGCAGCTGCTCGCGAGCCTTCGAGAGGCCACGGGGAACAGACCGGGCGATCTCTCCGGGCGGCTGGGGCTGGCGTTCGCGCTCCGAGACCTCGGTCGGCGCCGAGCGCAGTGCGAGTTCGTCGTGACCACCGGGTCGATCGTCGGCACGATCGACCGCGTCGCCCGAGACCACGTCGACGTCGCGGTGCACGAGCGAGGGGTCGCGCGTCGCCCGAGGGATGTCGTCGCCTACCGGATCATCCCGCTCGACGATCTGCGTCTCGTGATCCTCGCCGGCGACTGAGTCGCTGCTCGGCCGCGGATCGGTGCCCGCCCTCGGAGCACTCACCGGCGTCGCTGGCTCGGTGAGCTCTAGCTGTACTGAGCAGTACAGCTAGAGGAGCGGCCGAAGTCGAGGGGTGGCTTCGTCCTGATGCTCGTCATCCGCCAGGAAGTCCCCGGAGTCGGCGAACTCGGCCTGCCGGAGTGCGGCGACACGGCGCTGGTAGTCGTACTGATCGTCGATGTACTGCTCGAGCATGCTCCGCTCGACCCGCCACTCGCCGACCCCGCCGATGCGGATCGCGGGCAGCTCCGCGCTCTGCACGAGTCCCACAGCGACATCCATCGTGACGTTGAGGATCTCACAGACCTCGGCGAGGGTCAGGAAGCGGCCGATTGACTGGGGGTCAACGGATGCGTTCATGCCGACGATTATCGCCCGCCCCCGGTTGCTCGTCCCGCGTTGTGGATAACTTCTGCGCCGTTTCCCACCTTGCGCCACGATGTCCGAGTCGCCAAGCCTGGTGACCGACGGTGGGGGAGAGGCGCATGACCGTGACCAAGGCTCGGAAACCGAGACGCTGGATCGACCCCCGGGTCGTCATCGGAGTGCTGCTCGTCGCCGTCTCGGTGCTGGGGGTCGTTGGGGTGCTCGTCGTCGGCAACCGCACATCGATCGCCTACGCGGCGGCATCGACGATCGCGCCGGGCGCGGTGCTGACGGTCGATGACCTCGTCCCGGTCGAGGTGGGTCTCGGGGCGAGCGCCGGGGCGTACCTCGATGCCGAGACCGTCCCGCAGGGCGAGTTCGTCGTGACGCAGGCAGTGCAGTCGGGCGAGCTCGTCCCGCGATCCCTGGTCGGGGTCGCAGACCCCAGCCGCACCTCGATCATCGTGGAGATCGCGGGCGGCCTCCCGACCGAGCTGGCCACGGGCGCCGCGGTGGAGCTCTGGTCGAGTCAGGAGAGCAGCCCAGGAACCTACGGTGCGCCAGTCCTCATCTCGGCGAGCGCCGTCGTCGCGAAGATCCTCCCCCGGGAAGGGGCGCTGTCGCGCAGCCAGGCTGATCGAGTCGAACTGCTCCTCCCGAAGAGCGAGATACCGACGCTGCTCGCTGTCATCAGCAACGAAGCGCGCGTGGCGCTTGTCCCCGTGTTCCTCGGGGTGGAGCACTGAGATGGCGCGCATCCTGATGGCCATCGACTTCGAGATCGAGGCCCGCTTCCTGGAGGGCATCATCGCGGCCGGGCACGACATCGTCGACCGGGTCTCCGGCGGACTCGCTGCTGCGACCGCAATCGAGCGTCTCCGCCCCGAGATCGTCCTGCTGCAGGGAGCTCCGGAGACCCTGACGGCGCGGAGCCTTGCCGCCTGCGCCCGGTTCGGGGCGCGTTTCATCGTCGTGGTGGCAAGCGAACTCGAGCGCCGCAACGCGGAGTCGTTCTCCGCGAGGGAGATCGTGGAAGCCGCGGCGAGCTGGAGCGAGATCGAGATGCTGCTCGTGTCCGTGCCAGATGCCATCGGCGATGTCGCGACGGGACCGATCCCGCAGCAGTCTGCATCGTTCGCCAGGCCTCCTGCGGCCGTGTCTCGACCGTCGGATGCGGGGCCTGTGGGGGCGAGCCACGACTCGGGGAACGCTCCGGTGGTCGAGGGCAGTCGGTCCGCGACCAGGCGTGCGAGGCGAGCCCGTGCCCACGCGGCGACTCGGGCGACGAGAGAGCCGGGAGCCGCGGAGGCAGCACGCCCGGCACGAAGACGCGACCAGGGAGGCAGAGGCGACCTGCTCGCCGTCTGGGGCTCGCACGGGGCGCCGGGGGCGTCGACGGTCGCGGCCGCTGTCGCCGCCAGCGCGGCCGCGGCAGGTCGGAGGGTGGTCCTCATCGATGCAGACAGCTACGGGGGATCGCTCGCCGCCATGCTCGGCATCACCGACGAGGCCCCTGGCTTCGCAGCCGCGTGCCGACTCGCGGGGGCGGCCCGGCTGACGCTCGTCGAGCTCGAGCGCATCGCGGCTCCCTATGCGATCGGTCGAGACGAGCTGCTGGTGCTCACGGGCATCGCCAACCCCGCCAGGTGGCCGGAGCTCAGTCGTGAGCGCGTCCTCACCGTGCTCGAGAGATGCCGGGAGATCGCCGACCTCGTCGTCGTGGACGTGGGATTCAGCCTCGAGAGCGACGACGAGATCGCGAGCGACGCGTTCTCCCCTCGTCGATCGGCGGCGACGCTCACCGCCCTCGGCGCCGCAGACCGGATCCTGGCCGTCGCCGACGGGCAGGCGGTCGGCCTGCAGCGGTTCCTGCGAGCGAGGGTGAACCTCATCGAGATCATCGGCGAGACGCCCGTGGACGTGATCGTCAACCGAGTGCGAGGGGAAGCGGTCGGCCTTGGCGCCGCGGGGCAGATCACGCACGTGCTCTCGCGTTTCGCCGGTCTGCAGGCGAGCGCCCTCATCCCGCTCGACCAGTCGGCATGCGATCGTGCGCTCCTCGCGGGCGAGCCCGTGACCTACGCGAGCCCCCGCTCCGGATTCGCGCGCGCGATCTCCAGCTACGTCGCAGACACGCTGCTGGCGGAGGCGGACGTCACGGCGGTTGTCGGCGTGCGTCTCGGCCAGCGAAAGGCAGGAAGTGCCCCATTTCGTCGATTCTGGCGCGGTCGTGGCGAACTGCAAGGTCAGAACTCCTAAGCTGACCGAGTGTCCAGTCTCTCCTCGCAACTCCAGCGCCGCGGAACCCTCAGTGAAGCTGAGCAGTCGTGGATACTCCAGCTGAGCGCCGACTGGCAGCTCCTGACCGACCTCTCGTGCGCCGACGTGGTTCTCTGGGTCCACACCAAGGACGACGACTTCGTGGCGGTCGCGCAGGGACGCCCATCGAGTGCGCCGACGCTGTTCTACCGAGACCTCATCGGGCAGCCCGTCCGCGAGCAGTGGGCGGTCGCCGTCCGACGCGCCTACGAAGAGGGCACCACCGTGCGCTCGACAGAACCCGACTGGTTCGACGAGATCCCGACACAGCTTCTCGTGACGCCCGTCTTCTGCCGTCTCCCCGGCGAGGGGGTGAGCCAGCACCCCATCGCCGTCATCACACGGCACACCAACCTCGGCAGCACGCGTTCCATCACTCGGCAGGAAGAGACCTTCCGCGACTGCGCGGACGAGATCTTCGCCATGATCGAGGAAGGCGCCTTTCCAGACCCGGAAGCCCCGCAGATCTCCCGCCGTGGTGCGCCACGCGCCTCAGACGGCCTCATTCGGCTCGACCGGGATGGGGTCGTCACGTTCGCGAGCGCAAACGCGCTGAGCGCGATGAACAAGCTCGGGTTCGGCGGCGAGCTCGAAGGCGAAGTGCTCTCGGAAGTCGCCTCCGCCCTGGTCCACGACAAGAGCCGCGTCACGGTCGATGAGGCGCTTCCGCTTGTCGTCACCGGTCGAGCACCCTGGATGACCGACGTCGAGGCACGAGACATCACCGTCACCCTCCGTGCACTCCCGCTGCGAGCGCACGGAGAGCGCACTGGCGCGATCGTCCTCTGCCGTGACACCACCGATGTCAGGCACCAGCAGCAGGAGCTCATCACCAAGGACGCCACGATTCGCGAGATCCATCACCGGGTCAAGAACAACCTCCAGACCGTCGCGGCCCTGTTGCGCATCCAGGCCCGGCGCTCCCGCAGCGACGAAGCCAGGGAGTCGCTCACCCAGGCGATGCGGCGTGTGTCCTCCATCGCGGTCGTGCACGACACGCTCTCCGGCGGCTTCTCGCAGACCGTCGACTTCGACGAGGTGTTCCTCCGCGTGATGAAGCTCATCACCGAAGTGTCCTCGACCTCCAACACGGTCGTCAGGCCAGTCGTCAGCGGTCGCTTCGGCACGCTGCCGAGCGAGTACGCCACACCCCTCGCCCTGGCGCTCACCGAGCTCGTCACGAACTCCGTCGAGCACGGCCTCGCCGGCCAGGAAGGCGAGGTGACGGTCACTGCTGAGCAGACGCCAGGAGGCCTCTCCGTCACGGTCGCCGACACCGGATCCGGATTCGTCGCCGGACGAATCGGGGCGGGTCTCGGAACGCAGATCGTGCGCACGCTCGTCGAGGGCGAACTCGGTGGCTCGATCGAATGGCACTCGGCACCAGGTGAGGGCACGCAGGTGAAGCTGCGCATCCCGAGCCGCTGGAAACGCGAAACGGGCGGCGCGTGAGCGCCGCCCGTCGGGCGATCCGCGGCCAGGCCGCGGAATGTTCGGTTGCTAGGAAGCTCGTCGGGCCCTCGCTGCGCGGCGCTTGAGCGCGCGGCGCTCGTCCTCTGAGAGGCCTCCCCAGACGCCGGAATCCTGACCGGTGTCGAGTGCGTACTGGAGGCACACCTCGGTGACCTTGCACGAAGCGCAGACGGCCTTCGCAGCATCGATCTGGTCTACAGCTGGGCCGGTGTTCCCGACGGGGAAGAAAAGCTCGGGATCTGCGTCCAAGCAGGCGGCAGTGTCGCGCCAATCCATCAGTGGTGCTCCTTATCGAGTGCGCCTCGCGCACAAAAACGCTCCGCTGGGAGCGAAGTTCTGGAACCCGGGATGCGGTGACTGGCCTATAGACTTGGCCTCGATTTTGCATTCCTCCGGGTATCTCTACCTAGAGAAAGATTTTGCCACAGCGTGATTTTCCAGGCAAGGGGTAATTCGTGAGCATCGGCACGACCAAGCGCCCGAAGACCGTCCTGCTGCTCGCCGGAGTCCTCGGGCTCGAGGCCGCGATCCTCGCCGCCGCGACGGTGTTCCTCGTCATCGAGACGGCTGCGCAGGAGGCCGAGTTCCTCGCGTCATCCCTTGCGCTCGCTGGCCTGTCGCTGCTCGGCGCCGTCCTGCTGGCGCTCGTCGCCGTGGCAACGCTCCGCCTGCGCTCCTGGGTCCGCGGGGCCGCCATCACCTGGCAGATCATGCAGCTGGCAGTCGCCTGGGTGTTCCTCCAGGGCGATATCGCGGTCTGGGTCGGCTGGGCGCTGACCGTGGTCAGCCTCCTCGGCGTCGTCGCGGCCGTGCATCCGGCAACCGGTCGTGCACTGCACCGCGACGACGACGAGCTGGCCGAGTCCCGCTAGGCCTCGAGCGGCTGCTAGACCTCGAGCAGCTTGAGGATGCGGGCGACGTGGCCCGCAGCTCGAACGTTGTAGAGCGCGTGCACGATGCGTCCCTCCTCGTCGATCACGAAGGTGGAGCGGATGGAGCCGACCGCGACCCGTCCGTACTTGTTGCGCTCGCCGTACGCGCCGTAGGCGGTCTGCACCGCGTGATCGGCGTCGCTCAGGAGCGTGAAGTCGAGGTGCTCCGCTTCCCGGAACTCAGCCAGCTTCTCCGGGTCGTCCGAGGAGATGCCGAGGATCGTGTAGCCGGCGGCGCGCAGGGGAGCGTCGCTCTCGCGGAAGTCGCAGGCCTCAGCCGTGCATCCGGGGGTGAAAGCCTCCGGGTACGTGTAGAGGATGACCCGCTTGCCGCGGAAGTCGGCGAGGGAGACGGTGCTGCCGTCCTGGTCGGTGAGGGTGAAGTCCGGTGCGCTGGCGCCCGGTTCGAGGCGGGCCGGAGTTGTTGTCGTCATGCCCTCAATCGTGGCATGTTGCGGCCGATTGGACTTCGAGTTCAAAACAGTGCTATGCTCTCTCGGTCGCCACGGAAACGGAACGACATGCACCTCTAGCTCAATTGGCAGAGCAATTGACTCTTAATCAATGGGTTCTCGGTTCAAGTCCGAGGGGGTGTACGAGATAGGCCCGGTAGCTCTCGCCAGCTACCGGGCCTTCTTGCATCTGTCCGCAGGCTCGCATCTGTCGGCAGCCTCCGGCATCTGTCCGCGGCTCTGGCACCGACCCGCGGGGCTCCCCGTCGGCCAGCCCATCGCCGGTCTGCCGTTCTTGGAGGCTGGGTGCTGGCAGAATGGGCATGCACTGGCTTGGCGCGGAACGCGCCGACGACGAGGAGGCGGATTCCGTGACGAATGCACCCGGTGAACTGTGGGCGAACTGGCCGCGAACCGCACGGGCGAACCCCTCGAGCATCGTTGCTCCTCGGGTCGCCGCAGACGTGCAGCAGATCGTCGCGGACGCCTACGCGAGTGGCAGACACGTTCGTCCGGTCGGTGCGAGCCACACCTCGAACGCCCTCGCGGCAGCGCCTGATGTCCTGCTCGACGCGCGCGGGCTGCGCGGCCTGAACTGGATCGACCTCGACAGTCGAGAGGCCGCATTCGGCGCGGGCACCACGATCGCCGAGGCGGGGGCGCTCCTCGAGTCCTATGGCTGGCAGCTCGAGAACATCCCGAACAACCCGGCCGTGACGCTCGGCGGCGCCGTCGCCACGGGCAGCCACGGCACGGGGGCGCGCTTCGCGAGCCTCTCGTCCCAGCTGGTCTCGGCGACTCTCGTGTCGGGCACGGGTGAGCTGGTCACGGTCAGCGCCCACCAGGATCTCGAACTGTGGCCATCGGTCAAGCTCAGCCTCGGCGCGCTCGGCGTCTTCACGGAGCTCGTGTTCCGCATCGTCCCCGGCTACCGCATCCGCACCTCCGCCGAGGAGATGCGCATGAGCGCGCTCGTCGACGAGTTCGAGGTCCTCGCCTCCGGGGCCGACCACTTCTCCGCGAGCTGGCGGCCGCACACCGACGAGGTGTTCGTGACGCAGGGTTTCCGCGAGTCCGGTGAGATCGCCGACGAGCCGACGCCGTCACGGCGTTCTGCCTCGTTCGGTGCGCTTGGCGAAGTGCTCGCGATCGGGCTCTCGAAGTCGCTGCCGCTGCTGACTCCCGCCGTGAACAGGCTCGCGAACCGCGTGCATCCGGTGGGCGAATCGACCCTCGGCCCCATGCGGGCGCTCGCGGAGCCCGCCCCGGTGCGGTTCGCGTCGCTCGAGTACTCGTTCCCCATCGCCGAGACGCCAGAGGTGCTTCGCTTCCTCGACGAGACCATCGAGCGCGCCCACCTGAACCTGCCATACGCCGTGCGCATCTCGACGACTGCCGCCGACGACGCGTGCCTGTCGAACGCCTACCGCAGGGCCGTCGGCAACATCGCCGTCCGGGTCCCGTCGACCCTCGACGCTCGGCCCATCTTCACCGCTGCAGAAGACCTGTTCCTCCGCCTCGGGGGTCTGCCCCACTGGGGGAGCTTCCACACGGTGCGGGCCGAGGAGTTCAAGCACGTCATCACGCGCTTCGGCGACTTCCACACCGCACGGGAGCGACTCGACCCCGCAGGCGTGTTCGACAACGCCCACCTCACGCGGGTCCTCGGGGCGCACTAGGCGGCCCACGCGGCCCTGCGGGGCGCGCTGAGGGTCGCTCAGAGCGGTTGGTCGGCCCGCGGGTCGTCCGGCTGGCGCCACGGCCTGTCGCGCCATCTGAACGCTCCGGCCCGATGCAGGATCCAGGCGGCGAGCAGGGCTCCGACGGCTCCGGATGCGCCGCCCACGAGCAGGGCGGCTCGCGGCCCGAACAGCTCGACGATCCAGCCCACGACGGGCGCGCCGATCGGGGTTCCGCCGAGGAAGATCGCCATGTACAGCGAGAGCACTCGTCCTCGCATGGATGGCTCCACGCTGCCCTGCACGAGCGCGTTCGCGGTCGTGATGGCGCTCAGCGAGGTGAAGCCGATCGGGATGAGTGCCAGAGCGAACAGCCAGAAGGTCGGCGCGAGCGCCGCCGCGAGGCAGCTGAGCGCGAAGAACCCGCTCGAGGAGAGCAGCACACGGAACCGGGCGCGTTCCCGTTTCGCGGCGAGCAGCGCACCGCCGAGCGAGCCGATGGCCAGGATCGAGGAGAGCAGCCCGAAGCTGTCGGCGCCGCCCTGGAACTCCATGGTCGTCATCGTCGCGGTGTAGATCGGGAAGTTGAGGCCGAAGGTGCCGAGGAGGAACACCAGCACGAGCACGGCGACGATGTCGGGGCGGTTCGCGACGTAGCGGATGCCCTCCCGGATCTGGCCGCGGCCTCGCTTCGACGGGGGAGACGGCAGCAGCTCCGAGGTGCGCATGGCCAGGAGCGCGGCGATCGTGGCGACGTAGGTGAGCGCGTTGACGAGGATCACGGGGCCCGCGCCGATGAACACGGTGAGGACCCCGGCGACCGCCGGGCCGATCATCCTGGCACCGTTGAACGAGGCTGAGTTGAGCGCCACGGCGTTCGAGAGCAGCTTGAGTCCGACGACCTCGGAGACGAAGGCCTGGCGTGCTGGGGCGTCGAGGGACGCGGCACAGCCGAGCAGCAGGGCGAAGACGTACACGTGCCAGAGCTCGGCGACGCCCGCAGTGACGATGGCGCCGAGCGCGAGCGCGAGCACGGCCATGACGGACTGCGTCCAGATGAGCACCTTCCGCTTCGACACGCGGTCGGCGATGACCCCCGCGTAGGGGGCGAGCAGCAGCTGGGGGCCGAACTGCAGGGCCATGACGACGCCGAGCGCGGTCGCGTCGTTGTCGGTGAGCTCGGTCAGCACGATCCACGCCTGAGCGGTGCGCTGCATCCACGTTCCGACGTTGGACGTCAGCGACCCGGCGAACCAGATGCGGTAGTTCCGTTCACGGAGCGAGCGGAACATCGAACTCACGGCAGCTGCTCCCTGGGGGTGGTCTTGGTCTCGGGGGTGCACAATGTAATGGTTGTGGCCGCAAGTATTTATGTGAAGGTCACAAAATGATCTCACGTACAATGACGCCGGTCGTCGAACCCGAGGAGAGCCGCAATGGCAGACAAGAACCGCGAACACATCCAGAAGCTTCGCGAGGAGGCCAACGCCATCCGCAAGCAGGAGGAAGCGCGCGCCAAGCGCACGCGCGTGCTGACGCAGGTCGGCATCATCGTCGGCGCCGTCGTCGTGCTGGGCGCGATCGTGCTGCTCGCCGTCTTCGGCTCGACCTGGTTCGGCAAGAAGATCGAGCTCTCGGCTGACGGGAACGTCGCCGTCGCACGCCTCGACGGCTCGACCGTCGAGCAGCCCATCGAGGTCGTCGACAACTCGGCGATCGTCGTCGGCGCAGCGGATGCTCCGGTCAAGATCGACTACTACTACGACTACTCGTGCCCCCACTGCGTGGACTACCACGAGCAGACCGGGGCCGTGTACAACGACCTCGTCGCAGCCGGCGACATCCAGGTCACCTACCACGCGATCAACATCGTCGCACCGTACGGCGCCGAGGCCGCAGCAGCCATCGCCTCGACTGTGGCGTACGAGCCCTCCGCCTTCTTCGCGGTGCACGACGGACTCTTCGGCATCCCCGCACAGACACAGACCAGCTGGGGCCCCGCGGACTACTCCTCGGCGCTCAGCCAGCTGGGCGTCACGAACCCGGAAGCGCTCGCAGCTGCGACGAACGGCGAGTTCTCGGGCTGGGCCGCCTCGAACACGACCGCCTCGCGTGAGGCTGGCGTCTCCGGCACCCCGAGCATCTTCGTGGACGGCGAGCTGCAGCAGACTCCTCCGGACGTCGAGACGCTCATGGCGCTTGCCGGCACCGCGAACACCGGCGAGTAGCGGGCACGCGAGATGGCGAGCTCTCCCGAACCGGCAGAGACCATCGAGGACGAGCAGGGCGGCACAGCCAAGCTGCCCTGGCTCGTCCGAACGCCCCAGAACGTGGCGTGGGCGCTCGTCGTCTTCGGCGGCGTGGGGCTGCTTGCGAGCTTCTTCCTGACCGTCGAGTACATCCACAAGCTGCAGGAGCCGACTCAGGCGCTCATCTGCGATCTGAACGTCTTCGTCACGTGCGGGCCTGCCATGCAGTCGTCCGCCGGCGCGATCCTCGGCTTCCCGAACATCATCATCGGCCTCGTCACCTTCGCGGTGACGGTCGCGATCGGCGCGGGCATCCTTGCCGGTGCGAGCTACCGTCGCTGGTTCTGGGTCGCGTTCCAGGTCGGGCTCGTGGGTGCTGCAGCGCTTGTCAGCTACCTGCAGTGGTACAGCGCTTTCGAGCTCGCGCGCCTGTGCCTGTGGTGCATGATCATCTGGGCCGCGACGATCCCCCTCGTCTCGACCGGCACCATCTTCAACATGGCGCACGGGCACCTCGGTGCAGGCGCCAAGCGCGTGGGGGAGAAGCTCGCCCCGTTCCTGCTGACGATCATCATCGTCTGGTACCTCGTGGTCGCCGCCGTGATCTTCACGGGGCTCCTGCCCTACCTCGCCTTCTAGGCGCGCAGCGCGCACGCAAGAACCCCGGTCCGAAGTTCGGACCGGGGTTCTCTGCTGTGCGGCTCAGCTGGAGAGTCTGTGACGACTCAGCCGGTGAAGGCTCAGGCGATCTTCCGCTCTGCGGACATGGCTGCCCGAGCGGCAATGTCGGCGGGGCGAGGAGTGACCGTCTCGACGAGGTCTTCGAGTGACTCCTCTGGCTTCAGAAACGTCTCGATGGCGCGCTGGCGTTCCTGCTCGCTGACGGGGGTCAATCGGGCCGGAGCGGCATCGCCGGCTTCGAGCGCCGCAACCGTTCCGAGCGTGTTCTGGATGCGCCGCACGAGGTCGGCGACCATGATCTCGGAGAACATGGCGTCGTCGCCTGGCTCGCGGTCCGGGCGCCACTCGAGTCGGTAGCGGCCCTCTGCCCCGAACATGTCGTCGAGGAGGAGCGTGAGCTCCTCGCGTGCCTCATCGCTCATGATGGCGCTCGGCTCGAGCAGGCGCGGAGGCTCCAGCTCGCTGCCGGGACGCTCGAGCCCCGAGAAGTTCGGGTGCCCGCCGAGTGGCATGGCCGGACGCGCGGACGGCGCCGAGACTGCAGGGATCGGCGCGGGAATCGCGCTCATCGGCTGCTGGGGGAGAACGGGGGGAGTAGGGGCTCCCTGCTGGGGGGTGGGCTGTGTCGAGTCTGTCGTCGACATGGCGTCACCCTCGGGGTGTCGCCGCTTGCGGAACCAACCGAACACGGAGTCCCCTTTCTGCACCGGGAATATGGGCTCTTCTTCCGGGTACAGGTCATCTGGGCCCGGAATGAGACGGCACTAGTCTCGCGGCGTTCGTGCGGCGAGTCGAGAGACACGCCGCACGCTGCCGGGATTGTTAGTCGAGCTCGAGCTTTCGCTGGTTGGCGTCGTCCATGACGGCGCTGATGGCGAGGGCCGTCGAGATGCCCCAGGCGAGCCAGACGAGCACCGCGCGCCAGCGCTTGGTCTCCATCGAGGTCTGTCGGAAGACGCCCACGATGCCGAAGATCGAGGACAGGATCGCTCCGTTGGTGAGGAATTTGCGCATGGCTTCCGCTCCCTGCTTGTGCCGGGGGTCGCGTCGTTGTGATCGCGCCGACGTTCTGGTGGACGTGGTCAGGTTAGCGGTGTCGTCTGTCTGCATCTTGGAGAGTGCCGTGAAGCACCACCGCACATTTCCTGACCGATCGGTTGAAGTCTGACCGTTCGGTCAATAGACTCTGCGGGTGACCGAGATCCCCCCAGCTGAGAAGGCCCAGGCCGAAGCGCCCCACGCAGGGCAGCGCAAGCACCCGACCGACCTCCTCAAGCAAGCCGCACTCGTCGAGTTCGCCGCGCACGGCTACGAAGGGGCCTCGCTGCAGGAGATCGCGAGCAAGGCCGGGTACACGAAGGCCAACCTCCTCTACCACTTCGGCTCGAAGCAGGGGCTCTTCGAGCAGGCAGTGCTCGAAGCCCTCGGCGCGTTCCAGGAGCTCGTCGACTCGCTGCAGCACCTCGACATCGGCACGGAGGACGAGCGCCTCGTCGGCCCCTTCGTCGACTTCCTGCTGCAGCACCGCCTCGCTGTGCACATGTTCGTGAACCACCGCAGCACCGGGGCCGGCGAGTTCATCGCCACCCGAGTCGACCCCATCATCGAACGGCTCGTCGTCGCACTCTCGGACGACGACCCGGACCGAGCGCTGCGCATCGCGATCGGCCTCGCGGGAGTCGCCTACTGCCTCGCCAACGAGAACATCCCAGGCGAGGCCAACAAGCCGGAGCCGACACGCGACGAGCTGGTCGCCGCCCTCACCTTCATCTCGGCCACGCGCCGGTAGTCGACCGACGACAGTCAGGCAAAGAACCCATGGCCCTCCTCCTCTTCCGAATCGCCCGCGGCTCCTACCGCCACCCGTGGCGCGTCCTGTCCGCCTGGATCCTGCTGCTCGCCGTGCTGCTCGGCGTCGGCGTCGCTGCCGGAGGTGCCCTCAAGGAGTCGTTCGCGATCCCCGGCACCCAGTCGCAGGCGGCGCTCGACCGGCTCGGCGAGGTGTTCCCAGAGGCCGCAGGCGCGAGCGCGAGCATCGTCGTCGTCACGCCGGCGGGTGACTCCGTCGAGGATGAGCCCTACCGTGGCGCCATCGACGATGCGGCAGACCGGCTCGGCGAGCTCGACGGAGTCAGCCAGGCGCTGTCGCCATTCTCCGAGTTCGCGACCGACGCGATCTCCGACGATGCCGAAGCCGGCATCATCCGCGTGCAGTTCGACGGCACCAGCGAGGACATCAGCGAGGCGACGATCGACGAGGTCACCGAGATCGGCACCTCGCTCGAGGGGTCCGGCCTGCAGGTCGGCTTCGACGGCCAGATCTTCCAGAACCTCGAGTACGGCCTCACCCCGACCGAGGTCATCGGCGTGGTGTTCGCGGCCATCGTGCTGTTCGTCGCCTTCGGGTCGGTGCTCGCCGCAGGCCTCCCGCTCGCCTCCGCGATCGTCGGAGTCGGTGTGACGATGGGCGGGATCCTCTTCGCCGCGAAGTTCGTGGTCGTCTCGAGCGCCACCCCGCTGCTCGCCGTCATGATCGGCCTCGCCGTCGGCATCGACTACGCACTCTTCGTCGTCTCCCGCCACCGCACGCAGCTCGCCACCGGCATGGACCCGGAGGAGTCCACGGCCACGGCCGTCGGTACCGCGGGCAACGCCGTCGTCTTCGCTGGCGTGACCGTCATGATCGCCCTGCTCGGCCTGGTGATCGTCGGCATCCCGTTCCTGAGCGTCATGGGCATCGCCGCCGCCGCAGCGGTCTTCGCGGCGATGGCCGCCGTCATCACCCTCGTGCCAGCCCTCCTCGGCTTCGCGGGCGAGCGGATGCGGCCCAAGGCCGGGTCGCGCGCCTTCCGCCGCGAGACCGGCGCGAACGCGAAGCCCACCATGGGCAGGAGATGGGTGCGACTCGTCATGCGAGCACCGCTTGCCTTCGCGCTCGCGGTCGTCGCCATCCTCGGCACGCTCGCCATCCCCGCCCTCGACCTCAAGCTCGCACTGCCCTCCGGCGCCTCCGAGCCCGAGGACAGCGTCGCGCACATCGGCTACGACCTCGTCTCCGAGCACTTCGGCCCTGGGGCCAACGGGCCGCTCATCGTGATGGTCGACATCACGCAGGGCGACAACGACACGCTGCTCGACGACCTGCAGCTCATCGCCGACCGCGTCGCGCAGGTCGACGGCATCGACACCGTCGGCGACCCGCTGCCGAACCTGACCGTCGACTCCGCGATCATCCAGGTCGTCCCCTCGACCGGACCGGACGACGACGAGACGCTGAGAGTCGTCGGCGAGATCCGCGACCTCGGCGACGAGCTCGAAGCCGAGACCGGCATGAAGACCTCGGTGACCGGGGCGACCGCCATCGCGCTCGACATCTCCGATCGCCTCAACCAGGCGCTCCTGCCGTTCGCGGCCGTCGTCGTCGGGCTCAGCTTCTTCCTGCTCATGATGGTGTTCCGGTCGATCCTCGTTCCCCTCAAGGCGGCGCTGAGCTTCCTGCTGAGCGTCTTCGCCGCCTTCGGAGTGGTCGTCGCGATCTTCCAGTGGGGATGGTTCGCCGACGCCCTGCACGTCGTGCCCGGACCCATCATCAGCTTCATGCCCATCCTGCTCATGGCCATCATCTTCGGGTTGGCCATGGACTACGAGGTCTTCCTCGTCTCCGGGATGCGCGAGGCCTACGTTCGCGGCGGCAACGCCAAGGAGGCGGTCGAGACCGGCTTCGCGAACGGCGCGCGCGTCGTCACCGCTGCCGCGCTCATCATGTTCTTCGTGTTCGCCGCCTTCGTGCCAGAGGGAGCCGGCGTCATCAAAGCCATCGCCCTCGGCCTCGCGGCCGGGATCTTCTTCGACGCGTTCCTCGTGCGCATGACGCTCGTGCCCGCCATCATGGCGATGCTCGGCAAGCGGGCGTGGGCCCTGCCAGCCTGGCTCGAGCGCATCCTCCCCGACCTCGACGTGGAGGGCGAGCACCTTCGCCACTACCGCCAGAACGCGGAATGGATGCGGGACCAGCCAGACGGCATCGCCATGGACGCGCTCATCGCCGGTTCCGAATCGGCGGCGACACGCCCCGTCACGGGCGGCATCGAGCGCGGCGGCGTGCTGCTCGTCGAAGGACAGCTCGCCGAACGGCGGTTGCTCGCCGCGACGCTCGCCGGACGCATCGCCCCCGTGAGCGGGCACGCCCACGCCCACGGGCACCTCACTCCCGGAGACGAGAGCGCGCTCATGCAGCGCGTCGCCGTCGTCGACGCGTCGACGCTCGACGCCAGATCCGCGGAGCTCACCGTCGGCGCACTCCTCGAGGAACGTCTCCGCCTCGGACGCGGCGCCGCCGGGGGAGCCGTGCCATCGGCACTCATCGACCAGGGAGTGTCCGAGATCTCGGCCGGCACGGCCCGCCTGCGTGACGGCTCGCCGCACGTCAGCGCCGAGACGAGCCTCGGCGAGCTGCGGCCGGCATCCAGAGGAGTCGCGCTCGCCCGCATCGCGCTCGCCGAAGGGCCGGAAGTGCTTGTCCTCGACCTCGGGCCCGGAGCCGAACCGGACGTCACGACGCGCCTGGCCGCCGCCGTGCTCGCCGAAGCGAGCTCGCTCGCCGCACCGGAGACGACGATCGTGCTCGGCCTTCCCAGCGGACTCGACCCCGCCGCCATCCTCGGAGAGGTCCGCCGCCCCGCCGGGCGCATCCGCCTCGATGCCCAGCCGAGCGCACCCACCGGCACCCCAGCATCCACCCAAGCAGCAACCAGCACGCACAAGGGAGCACTCGCATGAGCGCCGCCGTCCTCCACGCCGTCACGGCCGATCGCCGGGCCCTGCGCCAGAGGCGCCTGCGCAACCTGCTCGTCGCCATCCTCGTGCCGCTCGTCGTCGCGGGGGCCTACTTCGCCGGCCTCGCCGGCGCGGAGGCGCGCACCTCGGCGATCCCCGCGATGATCGTCAACAACGACCAGCTGCAGACCCAGACGGCGCCCGACGGCACGGAGACGACCGTGATCGCCGGACGCCTCGTCGTCAGCGCCCTCACCGATCCCGACACGGCGACGGGCTTCGACTGGCAGCTCGCCAACGCCGACACGGCCAAGGCAGCGCTGGAAGACGGCTCCGCGTACGTCGTCGTCACCATCCCGGAGGACTTCTCCGCGCGCATCACCGGCCTTGCCGACGATGGCGCGGAACCGGCCACGATCGACGTGACCACTGACGAGTCGCACGACTACCTCTCCCCGGCAATCGCCAACGGACTCGCAGACGCCCTCACCGCCCAGTTCGGCACGCAGGTGACCGAGATGGTCGCCGTGCAGCTCTTCGACGGCATCGGCCAGACGGCGACCTCGCTGCGCGACGCGGCAGACGGCGCCTCGCAGCTCGCCGACGGCGGCACGCAGCTCGGCTCCGGGCTCGCCCAGTTCGCCGACGGGCAGGACGAGCTCTCGGCCGGACTCGTGCAGAGCGCCGACGGCGCGGGCGAGCTCTCCACCGGCGTCACCACCTACGTGTCCGGAGTCGGCGAGCTCTCGAGCGGCATCAGCCAGTACACGGCGGGCGTCGACCAGCTCTCAGCGGGTGTCACCCAGTACACGAGCGGCGCCGACCAGCTCGCGGCCGGCATCGGCCAGCTCGCCGTGCAGACCCCAGGGCTCCGCGAAGGCGGCCAGCAGCTGCAGGATGCCGGCACGCAGCTCGAGGGATACTCGACCGCCGTCACACAAGGCACCGCGACCTATCAGGAGCAGATCAGGCCGGCCCTCGTCGCCCTGAACGACTCAACAGACGGACTCGTCGCCTGGTGCGCCGCGCTCGCCGACCCGACCCTCAAGACCGAGTGCGAGACGCAGCTGAAGGGCCTCGTCGGCACGACCGGTGGCGTCGACGGCCTCGTCGAGACCCTCGACAGTGCGACGGGCGAGCTCACCGCCGTGACCGAGGGCGCATCCGAGCTGCCCACCCTCGGCGCCGGCCTTGTCCAGCTCGCCGACGGCATCGACCAGCTCAACACCGGGGCCACGCAGCTCTCCGCCGGCTCCAGCAGCCTCACCACGGGAGCCTCTGACCTCGCGACGGCAGGCGACGAACTCGAGAGCGGCGCGTCCCAGCTCGTGACCGGCGGCACCCAGCTCGAGACGGGTGCCAGCGCACTCGCGACCGGGCTCGGGCAGCTCCGCGACGGGCAGCAGCTGCTCGTCGACGGCGTCGCGCCCATCCAGGACGGCGTCGGAGAGCTCACCTCGGGCGCAAGCCAGCTCTCGACGGGCCTGAGCGACGGCGCCACGCAGGCCGAGAACGCCGTCGGCGACCCCGACGCGCTCGCCGAAGTGGTTGCCAACCCCGTGCAGGCGAACCAGAGCATGCAGCACGAAGTGAGCTTCGGCGAGATCCTCACCACCCTCATCCTGCCGCTCGCCCTCTGGCTCACGGCCCTCGCGACCACGCTCATGCGGCGCCTCGTGCCGACCGAGGCCTACGCCTCCATGGCCTCGAACGGGCGCATCCTGCTCGACGCGACCAGGCGCATGCTCCTGCCGCTCAGCGCGGTTCTCTTCGCCGTCATGGTCATCGCGCACGGCTTCGTGGGTGTTCCCGTCACGGCCGCGTTCGCGACGCTCGGACTGGGAGCGCTCTGCGCGCTCGCCCTCATCGGGGTGCACCTGCTCTTCACGACGCTCTGGGGTCGGCGTGCCGCAGCCGTGGCATCCATGGGCCTGCTGAGCATCCAGGTGCTCGCCATGCGCGGACTCGTGCCGCTCGAGCTGAAATCGCCCTTCGTCGAGATGCTGTCGGGGCTGCTCCCCGGCACCCACCTCGCCGCCGGACTGCAGCTCGCCTACTCGGGAGGCACTGCCTCCGGAGTCGTCATGGCCGCTGTCGGCATGCTCGTCATCGCCGCCGTCGCCTTCGGGGGCGCCAGCCTGGTCATCGGCCGCAGGCGCCGCTCGAAGCCGTCGCTTGTCGCTGGGCTCACGGCCGGCCGACGCGAGCTCGTCGCCGCGTAGCTCCCCGGGATTTCGTCGTCATTCCCGGGCCTGCCCTCGTCATCCGGGACCCGCAGTCACCCCGGGCCCGGCGTCGTCATCCCGGGACCCGCAGTCACCCCGGGCCCCGCCCGCAGTCACCCCGGGCCCCGCCCTCGTCACCCCGGGCCCGCCCGCCTGTCTCGGGCTGGAG